>CAYPQA010000033.1:0-21597 GCA_964412725.1 uncultured Eubacteriales bacterium | reverse complement strand
TTACAAAGAAGTAGAAACTTATATAAAAAATTCCGAGGATGAGGAAGAATTACGTTCAGCGATTAACTGGAGAGCCAATCAAATTGATTGTAATAAAATTGACAATTATCTTATTACTGTTGCAGAAAAGCTCGAAATGTATGATGTGGCCTTGGAACTTGCCCAAAAGCAATACATTCAATCGTATAATAGAAATCCAACTCTTATCCGAACAATATTTCGGCTTTGCAGAATTAAGGAAGATTATTCCATTGCAGAGAAACTTCTAAAAATCGACAAAGGGTTTGTATCAAAAAGCGACTTCAATATCCAGTATGAGCTTGTATATTTTTTTGAGCATATTGGAGACGTGGAATTATTAGAGAGAACATTAAACAAAATGAGAATTAGTGCAGAATCTAGTATCCCAATTTCAAGAACATTGTATAATTTCTATTTGAGGTTTAATAAATTTGATGAGGCTAAAGAAATATCTGAACATATCAGAACACTACAGATAAATCCAAAAACTAAAGAAAGGATAGATGAACAGTTTGAATCTGAGTTGGGCGTATGGAATAAATTGCGTGAGCTTGCCTCTGAGCAGGAACACAATCGACAAATGATTGCATTACGTGACTTGTTAAAGGGATTTTCACATGAACTTGGACAACCTATAACCAATATCCGGTACTCAGTGCAACTGCATCAGATGAGAGCCGATAAGGGACTTATAAATGATAAAAACACAAAAGAGCTTTTAGATTTAATTCTTGGACAAACTGAGCGTATAGGAAAAATGCTTGCAAGATTTCGCCCAATTGTTTCAAGCAAGAGCAAGGTAGAAAGCTTCAGTGTATTTAGTAGGATTGAATCGGTATTTTCAGATCTTTCCAATAGGCTTAAATCATGTAACATAAAATATTATCTAACGGGCAGTGAGGAAATACGTTTATTGGGTGATCCGATCCAATTTGATCAAGTGTTTTATAATTTAATATTAAATTCCATGCAAGCAATATCTGAAACAAATAAAATGGGCAAGATTAATGTAAAAATCTCGCCCAACAAATATGGTATTCTTAAAATATTTTTCTATGATAACGGACCCGGAATAGAGCTTGAAAACTCACAGAAGATGTTTGAGCCGTTCTTTTCTACAAAAGATTCGTCTTCAGGTGACGGCGGAGAAGGATTAGGACTTTTTATTGTGTGGAACATTCTCAAAATATTTAACGGCAGCATACAATTGGATAAGACGTATAAACCGGGGGCAAAATTTATTATAACAATTAATCTTAAGGAGGAAATTTAAGATGAATAGGGTATTAATTATAGAAGATGAAATAAATACGGCAATGCCGGTACGTGAAGGGCTTGAACTGAACAATATTAAAGCTGATATAGCAAAAGATGGTTCGGAAGGCATAGAGATGTTTAAAGCAAATGATTATGACCTAGTGTTATTAGACCTACAAATGCCTAAAATGAACGGAGAGCAGGTTCTTGCTGAAATAAGGAAAGAGGATCCATATGTAGATGTTATTGTTTATACAAATTTCAGCGAGTTTGCTGACATAAAAAAGCTAGCCAATATAGGGATTCAAGGCTATATTAATAAAGGCGCAGATGCAGAGCTTACCGAATTGATTGGTATTATTATGAATAAGTTGGCTCCTCTTACCGAGGATGATGTAGGAAGGCTTTTCAAATCCTTTCCAAATGAGTTTTTTGAAAAAAGCAAAGAGGTATGACCATGGCGAACTCATATTTATTAGATACAAATGCGTATTTTAATTTTTTAAAATACGCATCATCACTATTCGATGATTTGAATAATACTGATTTTTCTGAAACAATTACTAAAATCAAATCCGGAACTTGTTACATTTCTACACTATCAAGTATTGAGATAGTCTCAACAATAGGTAAGTATGCGCGTAGAGATGAAATGAAGAAGAAACAAATACACCAGTTGCTAAAATTAGTCAAAGATACAATGTCCGGCTCGTCTCCCGTGCTAGCTGTATCTGTATTACCATTTTCAGAAGAAACAATATCTGAAGCTCGAAACATTATCAAACACGCGCTTATACATAATTTTGGCTCGCTTGATTCATTGATAGCCGCAACCGCGAAAGAATATTCTACAAAAAATAAAACAGAGAATTTAATCCTAATCACGTCGGATAAAGGATTAAAAGCCTGTTTAAAAAAATGTGACATTCCTTACTGGGACGCATTTAATATCAAGTAGTCCGTGTCAATAGATTGAGTGATAGCAGTTGCATTAGTTTGGATTGAAAGCTCGGACAGAAAAGCCTCCACGCCTTCCGAGGGTATGGCCGCAGTAAAGCTAACCTCGTCCGTGTACTCCGTATTTTCAATATTCACATTCTTAAAAAATCCGCGTGTCAAACGTTCCGCAATGGGATATGACACGCGAATTTTTATGCGCTCGTGTAGAACCATTTCGGCAATCCCTGCCGCATCCAGCGCGCCCTTCGCAGTCTGACCATAGGCGCGCACAAGTCCGCCAGTTCCGAGTAGGGTGCCTCCGAAATAGCGTGTCACGATAATAATGCAGTTTTGCACATCCTGACCCTTGAGAACGTTAAGTATAGGTAATCCCGCTGTCTGGTGCGGCTCACCGTCGTCGCTGAAACGTTCCACGGTGGGCAGGCGGTAAGCGTATGTGTTGTGAGAGGCCTCCCAATGCTCCTTGCGTACGGCTTCAAGGATAGACTTGGCTTCATCTTCACAAAAAATGGGGTGAGCAACCCCCAAAAATCGAGATTTTTTCTCGATTAGCGTGAAGCTGCCCACCCCTCTTATAGTCTTGTAAGCGTTCATTATTTCAAGTTCTCCGGATTAAGTCCGAAAAGCTCAGGTAAAACGAAACGCCCATCTTTTCTTATGCACACATCATCAAAATAAATCTCGCCGCCGCCGTATTCAGGTGTTTGGATGAATACCAAATCCCAATGTATAGCACTTTCATTGCCATTGTCAGCCTCTTTGTAGCAATTGCCAGGGGTTAAGTGGAAGGAGCCCATAATCTTTTCGTCGAATAAGGTGTCAAGCATAGGCTTAAGGATGTATGGGTTAACGCCTATAGAAAATTCACCGATATAACGTGCCCCGTCGTCTGTGTCAAGGATTTTGTTGAGCCTTTCTGTATCGTTGGATGTTGCTTTAACAATGCGGCCGTCCTTAAACTCAAAATGAATGTCGCTGAAGGTGAAGCCCTTGCTTTCGGAAGGGGTGTTGTAGGTGATGTAACCGTTCACGGAATCCTTAATCGGCGCAGTGTAAATCTCACCGTCCGGAATATTCCTGTCGCCGTCACACTTAACAGCCTTCATTCCTTTGATTGAAAAGCTTAAGTCCAAATCCTTGCCAACAACCCTAACCTTATCTGTCCTTTCCATAAGCTCGACAAGAGGGTTCATAGCCTCTGAAAGCTTTCTGTAATCCAAGGTGCAGACATCATAATAAAAATCTTCAAAGCTTTCCAAGCTCATCTTAGCCATTTGAGCCATATTGGGGGTAGGATAACGTAAAACAACCCATTTTGTGGACGGAATTCTTATGCCGAAATGCACGGGCTTATAGAAAATGCGACTTATAATGTCTTGGTTTTCAGGAGGAACGTCTGATAATTCGCTTGTGTTGTTGGGTGCCGAAATACGCATATATGCGTCCATGGCGTTCATGCGAGCCGTGCCCCATTCAGCCATAAGCTTGAGTTGCTCTTCTTTAATCCCCTTATGCAAAAGTCTTTCTGTGCTCTCAACATTATATTCTACAAACGGCAATGCTCCCACGCGATAGACTTCCTTAACAACCTCGTCAACAAGCGGGATAGCTCCCGAACCCTTAGCTTCGATAAGCACCTTCTCTCCCGGCTTTAACGCACAGGAATAATTAACAAGTGTGCTTGCAAGTTTTTTGTTTCTCTCGTCCATAAATAAGCTCCTTTAAAATTCATTATTTTGAAGTATACCACTCTGTGAAAAATTCGCCTGCAATCTCCGCACCGCTGTCATTAAGATGTGCACCGTCGCGAAAATTTTCGGTTTTAAATAAGCCTTTCTCTTTGTTTTGAATATTAAAATCCAGATACCTTACCTTCTTATCATCCGCATAGCTTTGAAGCTTTTGCAAAACCGCTTCATAATTGCTTATCTTATCAAAAACAGGGTTTGCAACGGGCGCAGTAACGAGAATAAGTTCAATGCCTTTATCCTTGCATAAAGCTATGATTTTGTCAAGGAATTTTTTCTGGCGTTTGTTGAAGTCCCAGCTTTTGTAGTCGTTTGGATAGATATTGTCAAGCATTTGTTGGGTCATAGTATAATCCGAAAATATATAACCTTTTGACAGATAATATTCCTCGCCTTGTTGAACAGGCGTCGTATCAGTCGTCTGGGTTACTGCATTTTCTGATTCTTTGTAAAACATCAGGTCAATCTTTTCTTTTACAAGCGCATTGTAATAAGCAAAGAAATCCTGTTGATAGTGTATGGTGTTTATATTAAAAATAAGCATTTCTTTTAAAGGAAATGTTGATATAAATTGCCATTTGAGACGGTTGTTTTTCATAACGCGAAACAATGCGTCAACTTGCTTTATATCAAAATCCATCCCTAAAATCTCCCAATAAACTTCCATAACAACAGTCTTGGGCTTTTGATATTCCAAGGCTTCCAAAAGCGTAAAGTAGGTTGCGTCTGGCAATTGAAGCGGCATGCCTAATTGAAAGGTGTTCATATTAAGAAGGCTGTCCAGTTGCGAGGGCTTGAAGGTGCAGTATGAATGTGACGAACCTATGAAAAGCATATCGATTGTGTTTTTGGGAGTTTTGTAAAAGTCATCAAAACGTGCCTTGTCCCAAAGATTTATTTTATTCTTGTCCGCAATGCTTTTGAAATGGTTTCCAAGAGAGATGAATAAAACGGCAAAGATTACAAATGAAACAACTACCTTAATATGTGTGGGTTTAAAATTGAAAGTAGATGAATGCGCCCGCACTGCCGTACACCCCCAATGAAAGAATAATCAAAAGCAAAGATAGATAGAAGAAAATCCCTTTAAAACGAAAAATCTCAAAAACCAAAAGGTAGACAACACAAAGAGAAATAAGAATAACCTCCGCAAGTCCGGTTTTAAAAACAGAAAATGCATTAAAGAAAGCGGACGCGGACAGACCTCCATCAAGCGTTAGGATTTTACCCACAATTAAAAAAGCGTCTGAAACAGTCTCGCTTCTGAAAAATATCCAAGCCAAGCATACAAGCAAAAACGTAAAAACCAAATATAGGGGTTTTAAAAAATCAACAGGCTTTTTAAATAGGTATGAAAAACAATTTTCGATAACCTGAAACAACCCATGCAATCCCCCCCAGATAACAAACGTCCAGTTAGCACCGTGCCATAAGCCGCTTGCAAGAAATGTGGTAAGTATATTAAGCTGTGACCTTAAAAAACCTTTACGGTTGCCGCCAAGAGGTATGTAGCAATAATCGCGGAACCAGCCCGACAATGAAATATGCCAACGCCGCCAAAAATCCTTGATACCTTTTGCGAAGTAAGGTGAATTGAAGTTTTGACAAAGCTCAATGCCCAGAATTCTTGCACAGCCAACGGCTATGTCCGAATACCCTGAGAAGTCACAATAGATTTGAAACGCAAACATAACGGTTGCGATGGCAAGGTTAATTGCTCCGTATTCTTGCGGGGCTTTATAGATTGTGTTCACGTATGGTGCGAGCCTGTCGGCTATAACGATTTTTTTGTAAAATCCCGTTAAAATATATTTTGAGCCTTGAATGAGGTTGTCGGCTTTAAACCTCTTACGCGTGAACAACTGCGGCAAGAGCCTATCTGTCCTTTCGATAGGCCCGGCCACAAGCTGCGGAAAAAAGCTTATAAAAAGTGAAAAACGGAAGAAATTCTTTTCAGGCTTGTAAATATCCCTGTAAACATCAATGGTATAGGACGCGGCTTGGAAGGTGTAGAAGGATATGCCCATCGGAAGGATTATATCAAAGGCAGGAATAGGATAGTTAAGCCCAAGAAACCCGAATGCTGAGGCAATGCTCGTATTAATGAACGTAAGATATTTGAATATAAAAAGCAAGCCGAAGTTAATAGCCATGCAGACGGTTAGTGTTGTTTTTTTATAAATGTCATCATATATCATTTTTGCCGCAACAAAATTTACAAGCGTCGAAAAGACAATCAAAATAATTAAGACAGGTTTCCAGAACATATAAAAGATGTAACTACAAACCAAAAGGAAAATCCAGCGCATTTTATGCGGAAGAAGATAATATATAATTACATTAAGTGTAAAGAATATCAAAAACGTGAAAGAATTGAACAGCATACCTATCCCCTGAGTATCTTATCCGCAACGTATAAACCATTTGCGGCCGCTTGAGATAACGAGCGTGTGAAGCCTGCCCCGTCACCTTGTGCATAGATATTTTTATGACCTGCTAATTCAAAGTCATCTGACTCCGGACGCGACGAATAATATTTACATTCGATGCCGTAAAGCAAAGTGTCATAGTTTGCTGTGCCGGGAGAAACGCTATCCAAGGCATGGAGCGTTTCGACTATATTGTCAAGCTGACGCTTTGGCAAACAAAGGCTCAAATCACCTGGGATTGCATTAAGCGTAGGTCTTGTTGTGGATTGCTTAAGTCGTTTTTCATCTGTGCGACGTCCGTTTTCCAAGTCTCCCAAACGCTGTACCAAAACGCCTCCACCGCTTATAAGGTTTGCAAGACTTGCAATAGCTTTTGCATAGCGTATAGGCTCGTCGAAGGGCTTTGTAAATTTGATTGTGGACAGTAGTGCAAAGTTTGAATTCTCGGTTTTCTTGCTCAAATCCCTGTAGGCATGCCCGTTCACAGTTAAGATGCCGCCCGTGTTTTCGGTTACAACCGCTCCGCGCTCGTTAAAGCAGAACATCCTAGTTGTGTCACCATATTGCTTCGAACGATATGAAATCTTTGGCTCATAAATACGCTTAGAAAAGCTATGCCAAATTGAGTAAGGCAATTCAACGCGTACACCGACATCAACTTGATTATTAAACAGTGCAACATTATTCTTCTTGCACCAATCAGAGAAGAAACCGCTTCCTGCGCGTCCAACGGCAAAGATAATTTTATCAGCCTTTATGGTAAATTCAGTGCCGTCACTACGCTTTGTGCAAGCAAGCGTCATATCCTTTGAGTTTACATCCGTAACGGCGGTTCCCGTTATAATCTGAATCTTGTCACCCAAGTAGTCAATTATATTCTTCATCGTGTCGTAGTTTGCATCTGTGCCTAGGTGTTTCAATTCGGCTTGTGCCATGTGTAAGTCTTTTTGAAGACAGAATGCCTTAAGTTCATTGTCCGGCTTGTAACGTTCGGTTGTTGCACCGAATCCTACCATTATTTTGTCAGCCTGTTCGATGTAGTCTATAACAACATCGGGATCCAAGAAATCAGTAAGCCAGCCGCCATATTCCGTACTTATAACATACTTTCCATCCGAGAACGCACCGGCTCCGGCCATACCTTCCATAATTGCGCAGGTACTGCACTTTGTGCATTTGTTAGTTGTCTTTTTGATAATTGGGCAGATACGTTTATCAATGGGCAGACCCCTTTCAACAATACATATCTTCAATGATGGATCCTTTTCATACAAACGGTACGCGCTCATAATGCCACCAATACCGCCGCCGATAATTGCTACATTAACGTTCATAAGTCCTCCTTTACAAAAAAAGACCCAAAGGGAAAGCCCTCCGGGTCATTATTCATCAGTTTTCCTCAGGAATGTACTCGATAAGTTCATTAAGCGTACAGGAAAAAACCTTGCAAATCTCGTCCAAATGCTTGAGGTCAAGTCTCTTGGCCTTTTCATAATAGAGCTGAGATATTGTACCCGGCCTTATGCCTGTAAGTTCCGAAAGCTTCTTTTGGTTCATCTTATGTTTGCCAAGTAAGTCGGAAAGTTTGATCTTGACCATCTGTCAACCCTCCTGCTCACCATTATCCTTTGAAGCCTCTGGGGTATCGTTTTGATCGCTTAAACTATCCTCTTCTGAACTTGCAGTCTCAACGGGCGTGTCCGCCTCTTTCTTTGAGAGACTGATTTTCTTGTTTTCCAAATCAACATCAAGAACCTTAACGGTAATCTCATCTCCGACAGCCAACTCATCCTCAGCCTTTGCAACATGCTTTGCGGCAATCTGTGAAATATGCACAAGACCGTCAACGCCGTCCTCAAGCTCAACAAATGCCCCGAATGGTACAAGTCTTACAACCTTTCCGGTTACAAGTGAGCCAACAGAGTATTTTTTATCTGCGTTAGCCCAGGGGTCGTTGTTTATGTCTTTTAAGGTAAGAGAAATGCGTCCCTTTTCCTTATCGAAATCCAAAACTGTAACGGTAACGGAGTCACCCTCGTTAAGGACATCTTTAACCTTTTTAACCCTGCTCCAAGCAAGCTCGGATATGTGAATAAGTCCGTCAACCCCGCCCAAATCAACAAATGCACCAAAGTCAACAATACGGTTAACCGTACCCTTAAGCTGCTGGCCTGTAGTAATGGATGAAAACAAGGTTTCCTTCTTGTCGTTTATCTCCTTAGTTGCAAGAGCCTTACGCCCTGCGATAAAACGTCTCTTTTTCTTATCCAATTCAAGAATATTAAAATCAAACTCCTTGCCAATAAATCCGGACAAGTCTTCAACATACCTGTTTGTAACCTGTGAAGAAGGTACAAAAACGCGGATTCCCTTAATTGAAGCAATAAGTCCGCCCTTAACAGCCTCAACATATTTTCCGGTTATCGGAGTTTTATTATTAAACGCCTCTTCTATGGCATTAAATTTTGATTGAGCTTCGAGCTTTTTACGGCTCAAAAGTACATTCCCGTCTCCGTCGTTAACGCGAACTACAAAAACCGTAACCTTATCGCCGGGTTTAACAAGCGTAGCAGGGTCTTCATCGGTGTCTGTAAATTCACCTCTGGGGATTAAGCCGTCGGATTTGTAGCCTAAATTGACCATAACCTCTCCGTTTTGGACATTAATTACAGTACCTTCGGTAATATCGCCCGTGCGCAAGGACACAAACGATTCGTCCAACATTTCTTCAAAAGATTGACTTGCCGTGTTTTCAAATTCACTCATCCTAATAACAGCCTCCTTTATTAAAGACGGAGGAGTCGAAGCCCCCGCCGTTATACTGATTTTATCACTATTCTTGAAAATATTCAACAATAAATCGCAAATTTTATATAAATCTTTTAGGTTTTCTGCAAGAAAAGTATTTTTACAGTATTTTTGACATATTGCAACAAGTTCGTTTGTGTTTGCACTGTGACGGTCTCCAAGAACTATGCAAATGTCGCTGGTCTTGGCGAGACTTTCCGCCTCTGCCTGGCGCTTTCCTACAGCGGAACAAATTGTATCCTTGCAGGTAACATCAATGCCCATTGCAGTAACCCGCTCTGTAATCTCTTCATAAAGTTTTTTAGAAAAGGTTGTCTGTACAACTAAGAGATACTTCATGTCTGGTTGGCTTAAAAATTCTCTGTGGTTTTCAAGTTCATCCGGACGACCTATGCAGATATAATTATCGTCGCCTCCCGCAAAACCGGAAGTTCCAAGAACCTCCGGATGATTTTTGTCGCCCACGATGATAATCTTATATCCCTTTGACACGTTGTCTTCAACAAGCTTGTGTATCTTAGCAACGTCCGGGCAGGTGCAGTCTATAACCTCGCATTCGGTTTTGCTAAGTTTTTCATAAACGCCTTTCCCAACTCCATGCGCGCGGATAATAACACGTTCATTAGTAAGTATATCCATATTTTCACAAATTTTAACACCCAAGTTTAAAAGCTCATCTGTAACGGTTTTATTATGTATAATTTTTCCGAGCGTTACAGTGTTTTCAGATGCCTGTTCAAATGCAATTTTAACAGCTCTTGAAACCCCGTAACAAAATCCTGCCGTTTTAGCTAAAGTAATCATAAATCCTCCTTAATAATTTTGGCATTAAAAAAGGCTGTAGCAAACGCTACAGCCTAAGATATAAATAATAATTAGTTTACGATAACAAGCTCTGTGGCTTTATCAAACACATGAATTCTGTGAGCATCAAGAGCAATCTTTATCTTATCATGAGACTTAGCGGTTGAACGTGGGTCAACACGAGCCGTAACAGGCTGGTCAGCTAATGTAAGATATAAGAATACTTCGGCACCGAGCATTTCAGTAACCTCAACCTCAGCCTCAACAACAGTCTCTAAGGAAGAATTGATAAAGATTTCCTCATCGTGGAGGTCTTCAGGCCTGATACCCATAACAACTTCCTTACCCTCATAGCCCTTGTCAATAACAACCTTAGCCTTGTCATCCGGAAGCTTTATGGAATAGCCACCAAATTGAAGGTAAACGCCGCCGTCCTTCTTGGCAACTTTAGCGTTAATAAAGTTCATTTGAGGTGAGCCGATGAAACCTGCAACGAAGAGGTTATCGGGTCTGTGGTAAAGATTTTGAGGAGTATCAACCTGTTGGATGATACCATCTTTCAAAACAACGATACGGGTACCGAGCGTCATAGCTTCGGTTTGGTCATGTGTAACGTAAATGAATGTAGTTTGAAGTCTTTCATGAAGTTTGGAGATTTCGGTTCTCATCTGAACCCTGAGCTTAGCATCAAGGTTTGAGAGAGGTTCGTCCATAAGGAAAACACGAGGTTCACGGACAATGGCACGTCCCATTGCAACTCTCTGTCTTTGACCGCCAGAGAGAGCCTTCGGCTTTCTGTCAAGCAAATGCTCAATGTCAAGAATCTTAGCGGCAGCGCGCACACGTTTCTCAATCTCCGCCTTGGGAGTTTTTCTTAATTTAAGACCAAAAGCCATATTGTCATAGACGCTCATATGAGGATAAAGTGCGTAGTTTTGGAAAACCATTGCAATATCTCTGTCTTTTGGGGCAACATCGTTCATAAGCTTGTCACCTATGTATAATTCGCCGTCACTTATTTCTTCAAGTCCGGCAATCATACGAAGGGTTGTCGATTTACCGCAACCGGAGGGGCCTACGAAAATAATAAATTCTTTGTCGGCTATGTCTAAATTAAATTCGGAAACAGCCACAAAACCGTTAGAGTATTTTTTAACCACGTTCTTTAACTTTAAGCTTGCCATCTTTATACCTCCCAAATTTCAAATTGGATTTAGAGTATAATACTACATTTCCCCGAAAGTTACTATGTTTAGTCTAAACAAAATTTATATTACAATTTTGTTACTTTTGTACACGATGACATTTTTGAATTGGTTTTTGTGCAAAATTGTACAATTAACATAAGCTCTATATGATGATAATGTATAAACGGGATAATCTTTTGAAAAATTTCCGTCGATTTTACAAAGCCGCTCTGTATAAAACCTTGACAATGACACACCCTGATAATAGAATTAGAAAATAATGAAAAAGTCAAACGAAGGGTGATTGCGGTGTATTATATAGGTATAAACTGTTCCGGTACGTATTCAAGACTTGTCGCCGTTGGTGACGACGGTAAGATTGTCGGACGCCACGCAGGTAACTCCATATGTCTGTCTAAGCTGCCTCTGGAAAGTGTGAAGGATAATTTAAAAAGGTTGATTATTGAATTTGGTGCGCTAACAAAGACCAAGCTTTCCGATTGTGCGGCAATGTGTGTGGGTATCTCGGAGCTTGGCGCACCTTTCGGACAAAGCCTTAAGGTCAAATCAGACATTGATGACAACCGTTTCCAATGCGAAAAGCTTTTGCGTGAGCTTGAGGTTGAGTGCCCAGTCAGGGTTGTTACGGATGCCGAATGCATGCTTGCCTCAGAAACTAAGGCGGAGCCTGGTATTCTCATATATTCCGGTCAAAGTGCATATGCCTATGGTGTGGACAACCACGGCAACCTGTATAGTGCAGGGGGTTACGGCAGTCTTATAGACGATGTGGGTTCAGCCTATTGGATGGGAATGGAGGCTGTGAAATGTGCTATACTATCATACGAGGAACGCATACAATCCACTGTTCTTGTTGACAAGCTTAAAAATTATTTTAAAGTTGAAGAAATAACCGACATTGCGGGCATAATCTATTCAAGGCGGTTTTCACGTTCTGTGATAAGCGAAATTTCTATGATAATTAAGCTTTGCTCTATAGAAAAGGATACTGTATGCGGATTAATTGAGGAGCAGGCTGCTAAGTCTCTTTCATCCCTGGCTAAGTCTTTGATTAAATCAATGAAAAACGACAAGCTGCCTATCGTTTTAAGCGGCAGTGTGCTTATGGGCAACCCTTCTGTAAGTGCGCACCTTAGTTCGTTCATTAAAAAAGAATTTCCAAAGACAACAGTAACCGTTCAAAAAGATAAATCCGAAATGGGAGCGGCCCACCTTGCCGCGGCTATTAAACACTTGCGGTAGATATGGTGTTATGATATAATCGTCCAAATTTCGTTGAATGTTTGGTGTTGAATTTTCCCAAAACATATGTTAACGGAAAAAATTAAGGAGGCTATAATGAATTTGTCGGGAGAAATTATTCAAATTGAAGAAAATAACACCCTTAGCTTTGGTGACTTCAATTCCGATGTCAAAAAAAAGGTTAACGACTTTGAAGTTCAGGGAGATTTATACAACGTGAGGGCTTATTCACAGGCAACACGTTTAGAAAAGAACGGCAGTCTTTTGCTTGAGACTGTTCCGGGCGCATTTGTTAAAGGACTTGACGTAAACGAAAAATCAACCACCTTTTCCGTTACCGGACGCGGCAACACTCAAGTTACTCTTGAACTCGAACCGGGCAAAAACTATAAGATTTATGTAGACGGCATTGATATAGGCCACACCCATTCCAACCTGTCCGGTAAAATCAATTTCAGCATGGAACTTGGCTTGGAACCACAGAAGGTTAAAATAGAACATAGGTGATGAATATATGAAACACATAGTGCTTTTGGGCGATGGAATGGCGGATTATCCTATTCCTGAATTAGGCGATAAAACTCCGCTTAGTGTTGCAAACAAGCCTAATATAAACAATCTTGCCAAAAAAGGCAAAATGGGTCTTGCGAGGACTTTATTTGAAGGTCTGCCTACAGGTAGCGATACGGCCAACTTATCCGTTTTGGGTTATGACCCCTATGTATATTATACCGGACGTTCCTCCATTGAAGCTTTGGGGCTTGGAATACCCATGAAAGACGATGATACAATATTTCGATTAAACCTCGTGACCTTGACAGGTGACGGCTCTTTCGATGATTTGATTATGCAAGACCACAGTGCAGGAAAGGTGACAGACGACGAGGCCTCCGCACTTATTGAAGCCATAAAACCTATTATGGAGAACGCTCTGCGTAAGCTCTATGTCGGTGTTAGTTACAGACATATCTGTATATGGAATGGAATTGAATACGACGAGGTTGTTATTCCCCCGCACGATATTCTGCGTAAACGAATGGGTGACCATTTACCAAAGGGGCGTTATTCCGAAGAATTAATCTCATTAATGAAGGAATGTTACAAGCTTTTATCTGAACATCCTATTAACAAGGAGCGCGTTAAGAACGGGATGAATCCAGCTAACGGCATATGGCTCTGGGGCGAAGCTAAGAAACCCAAGCTGTCAAGTTTCTCTGAACGTTATGGCGTTAAGGGCGCTGTTGTTACTGCTGTTCCTCTAATTGAAGGCTTGGCTGTTGGACTTGGTCTTGATATAATAAAGGTTTACGGCGCTACTGGTGATTATCACACGAACTATGCGGGAAAAGCTGAGGCGGCTGTTGATGCTGTTTTAAACGATGTTGACTTTGTATTTATACACGTTGAAGCCCCCGATGAATGCGGTCATGATGGTGATTTAAAGCTTAAGGTTGCGTCTATCGAACGTCTTGATGAGATGATTTCGTATGTTAAGGAGCGCATGGACAATAGCGGTGAGGCTTACAAAATTCTCTTTATGCCTGACCATGCAACTCCAATTTCTTTAAGAACCCACACCTTAGACCCTATTCCGTTTCTGATTTACGATTCACGTAATGAGGAGTCTGGCGCGGCTATGTATGACGAGCTTACCGCAAAACAAACTGGTTTATTTTACGAAAAAGGCTATGAATTAATGAAAGACTTTATTGAACAATAAATAAAAAATGGGCTGTAGCATTTAAATTTGCTACAGCCCCATTTTTTATTTTAGTGCAATGTTATAAGAATAATATCTTCTTCTAAAAAACTACCTAATAATAGAGCATATTCTGGATAAAATAGATACCGTTTCTGCTTTGGAAATATTACCCTTAGGATTAATATTACCAAGGTCGTCACCAAACAATATTTTATTTTGTACCAAAATACATACTTCATCGACCGCCCATGCTCCTATTAAATACCTATCTTTAAATCTATCAAGATTTCTCAAATCATACTTATTGTCAATTTTAAAATCTGCAAGCTTAAAGATGTTATTAATTATTATAGCAACCTCTTCCCTTGTTATTTGTTCATTGGGCTTAAACGTATTATCTGTATAACCTGTAATAATGTTAAACTTCTTAGCCGCTAAAATAGCATTTTTATATTTGGTATTATCATTTACATCAGCAAATAAACTTTTTTCTTTGTAATTATCATAAATTCCTAAAGCTTTTATGACAATTTCTGTAAATTCTCCTCTAGTTATTTTTTCATCAGGTTTAAATGATTCAATTTCTGTTATAATACCGTTTTTTGCATAGTCTAAAATATCTTTAAAAGCCCAGTGCATTTGTAATGAATTTAAGTCAACATTTTTTTGCTCAACAACAGCATACGTGTTGTTTGACAGCGAACTAATTACTGCGGTTTTTTCATCGCCCTTTGCTTCAATTTTATTTATGACAGGCGACATATTGCCATCTGTTAATAATTTAACGGCCGTTAAATTCTGTTTGTCGGAATTAAATTTAATCATAAACTTAACATAGTCATTAAATAATATTTCTTTAGTACCGTTTGGCCCACTATAAGTTAACGTAAAAGATACAGGTTTGGTTAGAAACTTAATATTATTATTCTGTGCAATTATCTGCTTTATACCTATCTGTAATTCCGTATTTTTCAATTCATCTTGGGGCAATTTAATTTTGCTTACATCTAAAATAAACCCGGCAACTTTAGTATTAATCTCCAAAGTTTTTTTTGTACTTAAAAGCTTGGACACAACTACTTTATCTAGCTTAACAGATATATTTTCATAGGATAAAAGCTCAATACTTGGCTTTTGGCTTGAATCTATGTGCTTTAAAAGCAAGTTGGAGTTTACGTTTATATTGTAAACGCCATTGTTTAATGAAGCGACCGTAACGACTTTTTCATCAAGTGGAATTGACGGTGTATTTTCATAACTGTCGTTGTTACTTCCATAATTTTCACCGTTGCTACCATACCCGTTTCCGCTATTATCACTGGGAACGTTTGGATAATCTGTTCCGTTAGGTCTATCTTCTGGTTTGATATTCCCATTTGAGCCATTAGTGAAGTTGAGTTTAACATTATTAAACTCTAATTCGTCGTAGTCTGTGTTAACCATTTTTACATAACCGCTTGTTGTAAAATAAGCATTTTGATTTAGTCCTGTAACTACTAAATCCCCCAACGCCAAAGTGCCACTTGGAGCAATTTCAGAAAGGCTATCCACATAAATCGTAAACCTAGATGAATTTCCGTTATCGTCCTTTTGTAAATGGCTAAAATCAAATTCCTTTGACCAAGACATTTGTGCGTTACCAAGCGCTTGTATGGAAGAAAAATCAAGTTGTATCGAGGTAACATTTGTAGGTATATTTGTTAACATTATACTGAATTTGTTGTCCGACTGTATAATGTTTATTTCGGGAGCCACGGCTCCTAAAATAGGAACCGTGGCCGTAATTATTTTAATAAGTATTAAAACGAAAGCCATTATACGTTTTTTCATTATTGAACACCTCCGTTAAGGATTAAATTAGGCATTGTATCATCGCTTGGAGATGTTATCCACAACGTATCACTTGCTAGCCTTTTTGATGAAGCATTGTTAGGATCGTCTGTAATATACATTTCAGCTTTAATGTTGTAAGGAAGAAGACCATTGGTACAAGGTTCAGCATCTTTTTGAGTTAATTCTGCCTCACGCAAGTCATCGGGCACAAATATCCATATTCCGTCGCTTATGCGGGATACTTGTCCGTCCTCAGGAATTTCAGCGAGTAGCAACGAATACCCATTAATTTCTCTTTCCTCATACATAGTTACACCGGTGTTATGATTAACCTCAGCAAACCTGCCCTTAACGCTTATAGTGTTATATACAGGGTCTCCTCTATAGCTGCCCATTACTACTAAAGTGCCGGCTTTTATAACACCATCCGACCCATCATAAACATAATCACTTTCTAAATAACCTATTTGAGTAATTTCCACATTATCACCCGGATAACTTATAAAGTCTAAATTGCCCATTGTAACAGTAGAGGGTAAGCCTACTATTTTAATTAACTTTGCATCATAAGTCCAAATTCTTGTATCGCTTGTACCTGGCTTGTTAAAATAACTTATAAACACCTCGTCTCTTGTAGAATCATTCTTGCTAAAATCAACCGTTTTAACTTTTGTAAAGTTATTCCCGTCACTGCTTATATAAACTTCAAATGTACCAGTTTCTGCTACTTGATTGCTTATTTTTATGCCCGCAATTGGTTGATTTGCGCTTAGCGTTGCAATTACAGTGCTTGCATCTTGATCTGCAAATCTCCAGCTATCCTTGCCTATTGTGCCGTCAAATGAAACTTTAGTTTGACCCGCATTTGCAACTGCAACAACATTTCCAAAAACATCAATAGCGTTAATTGTATACTCAAGTGTCAAATTATTAGCTGCGCCAAGCTTATCAACGTAATTCTTACTTTTGGAAAACGCAACAGGTTTGTTGTTTCTTATAATTTCGTAGCCTTGTATTAGGTTTTCATCGCAGTTAATGTTGATGACAATTTGAACACTTTTTTCTTCAGTAATTAATGATGCTGAAAGCTCTACATTTTGCGGACTACCCACACCGTTAAGCATAAGCCTTCTTGAATTATCATTTAAATAATATATTTTACGGTCTTCTTTGCCATAACTGCGCATTTGGGTTTCCGCACTGCCGCTTAGCTTTATTCCCCAGCGTTGGAAAAATTCCGTTAAGTCTTTGCCTGCAATGCTACTCGCAACAACCGCAAATTTATCATCGCCGATAAAACCTGCTCCGACACCATTTCTATATGCCTTATTTAACTTGTTATAGAAATTATCATTTGCATTGTCGTATGCTAGATGCAATTGCCAATACATCCCTAAACTTAAAAAGACGTTATTAGGGCTGCCGATAGAACCTTGTGCAACATTATCAAATATCTCTGTATAAATGTCACTGCTTTCAAGCCTTGAAGTAAGAGCATTGTTTGAGCCGTCATAAGTTTGGGCAAACATGGAATAAATGTTGTTTGTTATTTCGGGTTTACCAAGAGTGTCCATAACATGACCTATTTCGTGTGCAATGCCCCAGCCAAACAATTTATTTTCATTGCCTACACCTGTAACACTAACCGGCTTTCCTTGCATTAATGCCGCAACCGAGCCATACCCTACTCCTATATGAGCACCGCTTGCATACATAAATGCGTTTGCAAACATTCTTGCATAGCGTATATTATGGCGTGATTTTTCGGTTAACGGATCATCTATGCCATGGGTTTTGTATGTTATTTTAATTAAATCTTCCCAAGCAAGGATATTATTGTATAGGGCTGCGGTTTGGAAGGGCAAATCTGTTCCTACGCTCGTTATGCCGCTTAAAACTTGGTCTGCAGGTAATGAAAGCAATACATTAGGCAATGATATCTCTGTACTATTTTTAATTGCTGTAGTTTTATCTCCTGTTACCTTTGGTGTGTAAGCTTTAAGCTCTGATATATAGTTGCTTATTGCTTGCTCACGACTTTGTACAGATAAGTCATTCCAATTGCTAAGCTCTAATGTTGGGATCAATGTACCGCCTTTTACATGTAGCTTAATTTCATTTTGTCTATTGCCTGTATATGTTAAGTATAAAGATCCGCCGGATTCTGTTTTCATAGAGCCTATTTTAGGAACGGTTATTATATTTCGGCCATTAACGAGGCTGATTGGATTACCTGCCCACGCACCCGCTTCCGCGAAAAACTGTGTCGGAACTATGCTTACCGTTTCACCGTCCGGAATTTTTGCGTACACAATAATTTTACTATTAGCCGATGCAACAATGCCCATAGGCTCAAAATTATTTATTGCTTTTATATCTACGGATGTATTGCGCGACTCTATTGCGTTAAATACTTTGCCCAAGACACTTTTATTTGCGGTTAAAAGAGATTGCGCCATATTTAATTCATCAAGCAATATATCATTTCCAACAAAATATCCCTCTGCATTGTTAACTTCGTTTCTAATGGCATCAATGCTTTCTTGATTTACTCCCGCTGCAATATCTGTAAAGGTTTCATCAGTAAACAACGCCTTAATTTTATCATTTACGCTGTAATAGTTATAAAATGCCACCTCTGATATAGATATATTTGTAGGAGAACCGTCCCATTGAATTACTCTTATAGATATTGTTTTTATATCCGACGTTCTTGGGAAACTGAGTATAGCAAAGCCTGTGGTTTCAGGACTATTTTGAACCTTAACCTCTTTCGCAACCTCAATTTTAGTTCCGTCGCTTTTTACTATATTGATTATATATCTATCCAAGCTTTTCTTATAAAGGCCGTCTTGCCTTGGAACATACACAACATAGTCCATTTCCTTAGGTGTTTTAAACGTAAAGTTAAACTCACTTGTCTCCCACCATATACGTGCTGTCCAATGGGTAGAAAAGTCATTATCAATAACTTTATTAATATCAAATGTTTTTAGGTCTTCGATATTATTATTTGGGTCTGTCATCGTTACCTTTTCAATTTCCGTGTTAGGAATTCTGTTCAATGTAGGAATTTTAGGCACTGTAATATTTGCATTTTCGGTTTTGATTGTAGACACCAATGACGCTCCGCTTTCACCGTAAAGATTTTTTGCGGTTACATAAATATCATAACTTGTATCGGCCTCAAGCGCTGTTATTGTAAAATTTGTACTTGTTATATCGTTTGTTTTCTTTGTATAAGAGCTTTCATTAGACTTTTTTATATACAAATTATAGCTTAAAGCGTTGACTGTCTTACTCCATCTTGCATAGATATTTTGTGTATCAGAAGATAAAATTAAGTTATCCGGAGCTTTTGGTGAAGAATTAGGTAGCGGAACTGCAACAATCTCATTTGAAGCCCTGCTTGTCCAACCGCTATTAATTGAGTAAACAACAAAGAAGTAATTTGATAAATTATCCAATCCTTTAATTAAGGCAAAATTTGTGTTTACTATAACTTCCTTATTGTAGTTTCCGGATGTTGTTCCATATTTTACTTTATAACCTGTCACATTCGAAACGGCGTCCCAGTTTAAAGTAATCTGCTCATTTCCTGGGGTTGCAGTTATATTCTTTGGTACAGCACTGTCAGTTACAGGATTTTCAGGCAAAATATCTTTAAGGAATTTAATTTCCTCAATAACTGCATATTTAGGCATTCCGTCTTGTCCTGTTACCTTTTCCACGGTAATAGTGACTTTTTTAACAACTACTCTTTTACCTAGGTCTATAGTGATTGTAGACTTGCCTTCTGTTAACTCTATGTAGCTTACGCCTTCTGCTTTTGGACTTTCAAAGGGTATTTTTTCTGTGACTTCTTTATTATTTTCGTCTATATACGTAACGTCAGTAACTCCTTTTTCTATAGCGCCAGAAGTTGTTGTGCTTAGAATAACTATTTGTTCAAGCTCGGCATTATTAAACACAATGGGTATTTGGATAGGTGTAGAGGAATCTTTTGCCGCTATTTTAACGGGATTTTTGGAATGAGTAAACAAATCCTGTATATTTCCGCTTTCGATTTTTCCTACTAGCTGCTCGTTTATTTTATTTATATCTGTAAAAGCCGAAACAATTGCTGCTGTATCATAAATGTTTTCTGTTCCGTTAGTTTTGATATTGTGGTTTGCATATACAATGTCCGTTATGTCTACTTTGCCATCCTTATTTAAATCAAATTTAGAATTGTTTGAGCCTAAGCTAGAAGATATTCCCTTAATATCATCACTGTTAACAGATGAATCCCCATTAACATCACCAATCGCAAACTTAGTATTTTGAGTATTTAAAATAATTTGCTGTGAATACTTTTCAATATTTGCAAACTTTGTTGTGTAAGTAGCATAGCCATCACCTTCAAATGTTATGCTGTATTTACCCTTTGGCAAATTATATACTTCCACCGAAAAATAACTTATTTTATTTTCGGTTGTAATAGGCATGCCAAAAGAATTCAAGGCGGATACATTAACATCATAACTATTTCCGTCTAAAATAAGAGTTTTTGCTGAATAATTTACAGCTACTGGAATACTACTTGATGACTTGCCATCAGGAGTGTTTAACCGCAGCGTAACATTTTTTTGATCGATAGTTCTCGTCTTTTCGGGAATAACAAATTCCAGCACCGCCTTTAAATTACCGGTTACATCATTCTGTACTGGATCAGCTCCAAATGCTTTGAGCGGTATAACATTAATGAATAATATCAAGCTCAAAATTAGTGACATCTTTCTCATACAAAAACCCTCCGTTTAATGTAGTATATATGAGGCAATGTAATTTCCAAATATCTTGTATCAATTGTAAACTTGCCTCTGTAAGTTTACTGCTCTGAGTGAAAAAGAGATTTGGGCGTGTTTTTAAACACGCAGAAATTATTGCCGAATATATAGTTTACATATTATAACAATTTTTATTGTGTTGTAAAGTTCTCAGCAGTCAAAAGTTCTTAAGAAATATAAATTAAAGCTAAAGAAATTACATCGTAAATTATGAAGAAAGCCGGCCACCTACTTAATTCAGGACGGCCGGCTTTATTTATTATAAGTTTGCAATACAATTATTTTAACGGTGATAGGATATTAAAAAATATTACTGGCCGTCTATGAACGTTTAAGCGGTAACGATGAATTACAGCGAGGACTCGTGCAGTATCTGCAAATCAAAAACTCATATTACAGAATTAAATCAAGTGTAACTATTTCTTCAACCTTGTCAACTTAAGGGACGATGCGGCTACCATCGCACAGTTTGACCGCCCCAACTTTGTCTCTAGGGTAGACAAAGTTGATGCATGTAATGTGACTACTATAATCGTCAAAGACGCTTATGTCAGCGATAGACCAAAACATTTTTCGGCAAAAAACAAGCCACCAAGTATTTATGACAAGGTGGCTACTACTTTATGGATTTCTTTACTTTTCTTGTGTGAAAATTTACTGCTTAACAATAAACTTTATGCTAATTCTGTTCTCCTTACAAAGATAGCGTCTCGTCAAGAGGTGTAATCTAGGAAACCTATAGCAGATGAAACAAAG
>CAYPQA010000032.1:0-21777 GCA_964412725.1 uncultured Eubacteriales bacterium | reverse complement strand
TCACCCATAGGCATTCCACAGCTTTGACAACATTTTGTTGATTCCATTTTCTTTTCCTCCAATAAAATTTTATTTTGCCTTGCTTTGAAGGTATTATACCACACTGAATATGACAACAGTGAGTCATATTATAAATACCTTTTCAAACTCTTTTCAAGACGCTCTTTGATAATCTCTCTGATGTGAAGCGGCTCTAACACCTCTGCATAAAATCCGAACGAAAGTAAATATCCATAAACCCATTCATCTTCGATAAAGTTCATGGTCACCGTAAAACTTCCTTCCTCGTTTTTAATAATATCGTTGTCATCAAAATCATCAAAAACACGGTAGCTTTGCGAGCCGTCAATCCTAACAACAATCTTTGTTAGATTTACGGGCATTTGATAATCATCAAAGATGTCAAACGCTCCGCGTTCCGTGAAATGTTCATCCGTACAGACAACATTTTTAATTCGGGTGAGCTTGAAAACCCGAAAATCTTGTTTTGATTTACAAAACCCCTTTAAATACCACGTCCTTTCTTTAAACCAAAGCGTAATCGGCTCAACTTTACGGTTTGCGGCTTCACCGTTTCGATTGTAGTAATCAAAGGCGATGAGTGTTTTGTTGATTATAGCCTTTTTAATTGTTTCAAACTGTTCGCGCTTTGTATTGCTCCAATCGGAATAGTCAATCTCAACCCAACTTGATGTTGATTTACTCCCAAATAGAGAACTAAGCTTAGAAAGCGTGTCGCTAACGGAGAAAGCATCAACAGCATTAAGCCCCTGAAGTGCGGATAAAATTTCATCCTTTTCTTTTTCAGACAGCACGGCTTTATTCAAAACAAAATTGGGCAAGAGGCTTATGCCTCCGCCCTTGCCCTTGCTCATATAGACGGGTATGCCTGACGCAGATAAGGTTTCCACATCGCGATAAATTGTTCTTTGAGAAACCTCAAACCGCTCGGATAAATCCTTTGCCGTAACTGTATTTTTATCAAGAAGTACATATAATATTTCAAATAATCGGTTTATTTGCACATCATTTACCCCTAACCCTTTTTTTTCGTTTAAATATACTTGTCACATCGTCAATAGTCAATGCACCTGAAATAAAAATGAAAATCATGTAGAGCAAAAATAGGACAGCTATGCCCAAGACAAGTTGAAGTTGCTTGTATATGTTAGGCGGAACGTTTAATAAAGTTATAAAAGCAAGCCGACTGTATATAAGCTTTGCAAACAAGCCCGACGCTATCGCGGACAACAAAGGCTTCAAGAACCAATTTAGAATGTCAGGGCTTAAATCGAAAACGCTTTTAAGCTTGGAAACCTCCATAATCAACACAACCAAAAGGCTGAAAAACCATCCCAAAATAAACGCATCAATACCGCTTGTTGGTACAAGAAAGTAAATGGCCGCAATATTTATTGCAGATGAAACGAGATTTATGCAAAAAATAAACATCTGTTGACCTAACCCGTTAAGCGCACCGGACAAAACAACCTGTATGTACATAAGCGGACACATAATACCAAGCAAGGTTAGCATGTGCGATAAGTCCTGACGGTAAAGCACCATGCCGAGTTCTTTTGAGAAAACCACAAACAATGCAGCAGCTCCCATACCGGTTATGGTTGCAAATAAGATGGAGCGTGAAACAGTGTATTGTATACGTTTGTATTGCTTTAGAGCCAACGCCTCCGAAACAGCCGGAACAAGCGAAATGGATAAAGATGTCAAAAGTGCGGTTGGAAAGAAAATCAGAGGCATAGCCATACCTGAAATACGTCCAAATATGCTTACAGCCTCAGACTGACTAAGACCATAGAGCATAAGCCTTTTCGGGATGAGGATGTTTTCAATTGTGGACAAAAGCGAGCCAACAACGCGGTTTCCTGTGAGCGGCAAAGCCATAGAGGTTATCATAGCTATGCCACCAAGGTATGAAAGCGACGGCGGAGAAAACAGCCGGTTTTTCTTTTTGAAGCTATAATATGATATAACAACATATACCAATGAAAAAGCCTCTTCGACCACGGAGCCTATGACTGCGACAATACACGCATATTCAAGCCCCTTATGTATAAAACTTCCGGCCAAAACATAAATAACAGCCATACGGACAATCTGTTCTAAAACCTGGTTAACCGCCGGAACCATTGTTTCCTGAAGGCCTAAAAAATACCCCCGTATACAGGAACCCGAGGCCATAAAAGGAAAGGCCAGCGCAAGGATTTTTAAGGAAGAAATGACGCGCTCGTCCTTAAAAACATGAAGTCCCAGATATTCGGAGGTAAAAATAAGCAAAACTGTCAAAAGTATGCCAACGCTTGTTGTTATAAAAACAGATTGCTTGAGCAAAAGCCCCATATTGCCGTATTCTTTTTTTGCGCGCTCAGATGCTGTAAGCTTGGACAAGGTTGTTGTAAATCCTGAACAGGATATACTCCAAGCAAGTGTGTAGATAGGCATAATAAGCTGGTAAAGCCCCATGCCTTCTGCACCGAGAATGTTAGACATATAGATGCGGTAAACAAACCCCAAAATCCTTGTCAAAATACCCGCAGCCGTTAATATAAGCGTTCCTTTTACTATACTGTTTTTTCTCACGCTAACCTCCAAAGGATGTACTATTGAAAGTATATGAGAATTAGAGTCAAGTTATTCTTGTCACCTCTAAAGTCAAAGCGGGGTTTTTAGAGGTTTCCTTTCATCTGTTTTGTGTGCCCGTTACAAAGGTTCGGTCGCCAAATTTCAGAAACCAATACAGAAGAATTTGTCTGTCCGTATCAATCCTATAGCAAAGCGAAACATCGGAAATCTGCGGTAGTTCTTCAATATCTTCGGAGGTTGGTTCAACAATCGGCAACATACCCATATTGTACATACTTTCCATGGCTTGCCTAAAACTAACGGAGGCATCCATGCGCAAGTCCAAGTCAACGGTAAAATTATACGCAAGCTTTTTATAATGCACAACCTGTCCATTTTCAACGGTAACCATTATGGCATGTTCAATGCCCGTATCAGCCTTAAGGGTTTCAGAAAATGCAAGCGGGAAATTGTTGATAATGTAATCGAATAAAAATACAGTCTTTTCCTCGTTACTCTCAAAACCTGTGAGGAAAAATTCGTTTGAAACGGATGTATCAATAGAAATGAATTTAAGTGCAGTAGCATAATCGGCCAGAAGGTCGGGCGACTGCTTTTTTGTGCTGTAATTGAAATACTCGCAAATATTATTTTTGTAGTACTTCACAACACGCGTTTCATCACTATAAGTATAAACGTCATTCACAATACCTGTCCATTTGTTGTAAGCATTATCGAAAAATACATCTATGTTTTTTTCGACCGTATTCAATAGAAGCTCGCCCCTTAATGTATATGGATTTGAAACGGATACTGTAGGATATGTAAATTTTCCGTCCCAAGCCGGTTGATAAATGCCTTCATCGAAAACATAGTTGACAGTTTCGTAATTAAAGTTCTGCTTAAATTCAAGGCTTTTCTTTGCAAGCACATATTCATAATCCGTATCCTCATCTGAAAAAACAACTCGCAGCTTGCCTTCGTCTGGAACAAAAACGATTCTATTAAATCCCTTAATCCTAGATGTGAGCATATTGCCCTTCTGCCCGTAAATTTTTACAAAAACATCAGCAGGCAAGCTATAGTTGTAATCAAAGGTCAGCGTGCCAAGTTCAGCCTCTTTACGAGGATAGCTTGTCACGAAGTCTCCCTTTTGCATAACCTCCTTAAGCAAAGCATCACAGCTTTTCTTATCCGGATTAGACAAAAGCTTGTTATAAAGCACCTTTGAAATACCGTTCTCAAGGTTATAAATAATTCTAAACGGCGTTGCTATATTAAGCTGATCTGTCGAATATGAAACTGCATTTGGCAGTGTGCTTGTAAACAAGGATAACAAATCCCGCCCTGTATAATCCTCTAGCCAAAGCCTTGCGGTCTGATATATTGTCAAAACGCACAAAAAAACAATGAGATAATTTGACAAAGACTTAATCCTGTTAAGCATAATAGCCGCCCTTATTTTATTATTTCTCCGGTCCAATCAAGAATGCCTCCAAAATCGTAAACATTGGTATAACCCATAGCAATTAATTCTTTTGCGGCCTGTGCGCTTCGGCGTCCACTGCGGCAGTACACGAGGATTTTTTGAGATTTGTCCGTCAAAACATCCTCGGCCTTGCTTTTAATCTCCGTGTCCACAAGCAAAACAGCACCATCAATATGTCCCTCATCATATTCTTCCTGTGTTCGGACATCAAGGATAACCGCTGTGCCATCCATCATCTCAAGTGCCTCTTCGGGTGTAATTTTTTTGTACTCATTAGTTTTTGGCGTGTTTTGTACAGCTTTAAAGCACCCTGTCACCCCTACTAACAAAACTAAAATCAAAAGTATCTTCATTTTATCTCCTCCAATCAAAACGAACTATAGCATAATTTGTACAGCCTGTAAATAACTATACAAGTTAAGATTTGGACGTAATTTAATATTTTTATGCAACGAACCGAAATATTTGTGGTGTATAATATATATTCGGCAATAATTTCTGCGTGTTTAAAAACACGCTCAAATCTCTTGTTCGTTAAGAGCAGGAAACTTGCCTCTGCAAGTTTCCAATCACTCCAAGATATTTGGAAGTTATATTGCCTCATATATAGCATTGTAGGATAAGAAAATAACGAGAGATGTGCTATAATTGCATCACCGTACGGAAAGAGGGTGGATTTATGAAACACAATGAGATACTGCAAACCGTGTTAGACTATATCGACGATAATATATCCGAAGAGCTTACTGTGTCTATGATAGCCAAAAAATTAGGATATTCGGTTTACCATTTTAGCCGATTATTTTCAAGCGCAGTCGGCATAGCTCCAATGGCTTATGTAACGTGGCGGAAACTGCAGTTCGCCATATACGACATTGCACAAGGAAAACGAATTATCGATGTGGCTATGGAATACGGTTTCGAAACTCACGGGGGATTTACAAAGGCATTTAGACGTTGTTTCGGTTTTCCGCCCTCGCTTTGTTACACTCGAATAAATGCAAAACCCCCGACTAAAATGAGCGTTGAAATGCTCAAAAACAAATTCCTTGGAGGTAATGAAATGAACCCTCATATTATTGAATTAACGCCCTTTTCTGTTGTTGGTTATCCAAGCCGTCATAAAAAGCCAAACGTTAAGACCACAGCAGACGCACCAACCTTTTGGAATACAATAGAATTAGACTATTCAACCATCCTAACAAAGCTGTATGATGCTTTTCCGAGGTCGAAACATTTTGAAATCAGTATGTGCTATGAGGTGGACGAAAGCACAGGTGAGTTCACCTATATGTTAGGCAGAGGCATTGATAATCCTACGGACTTTGAAGGCTTACAGCCCGATATGACACGCCTTGACATAGCTGGTGGTCTATATGCAATTTTCTCAACCGTTCCGGCTGATTCTTATATTCAGAATGCTCAAGAAACATGGAATGAGATTTTCATGAAATGGCTCCCTCAATCGGAGTTTGAGTTAGACGAAACACGTTACGATTTTGAATACCACGATAAAAGAGATCATGGATATTATTTTGGTGGCAAATTGCAGATAGATATATGCATACCAATCCGCCAGAAGGATGAGACAAGACGAAAGTCCCAAAGTCAGTATAAATAACTATATTTAGCGTTAAAAATTTTCAATTCTTTCTTCGCGAAAGAGGGTAAATTTGAGTATAAGATTATAATGCGCATAAAAAAGGTTGGTGTAAAACTGATTTAAAGTCAGTTTACATCAACCTTTTTTGAACACCACTTTAAACATATCAAAAAGGACATTTATCAAAATATCCCTTTTCCTTCCAATATTCATATGGATACGTGCCCTCGCCAATATATTTCTTCAATATGAACTTGGATACATAATACATAAAAATTGTAGAAATGTATGGATGTTTCTTAGGTACACTATAAAACTTAGATGCGGCTCGACGTAACCCATTTTCAAATCGCGTCTGCTTAGCTGTTGTCATCTTGTCCCATCTGTCAATAAGCATCTTTATACCAAATGAGTAAACACGATTAATGCCCCAGTTCTTTAGATAACTTTTAATGGGCTTTATAGCCTCAGATGAGCCTGCACCTGTTGTAATTATAAAAGCTTTCTTATTAAATAATTCTGACCTTGGAGCTACATTTAATGTCAAAAAATCTAAATGATCCAACAAGTTCTTCATACAGGAGGACATACTGCAAGCTCCAAAATGCGGAGTGGTAAAAACCAGAGCATCTGCATTTTTTATTGAGTTCAAAATCTGAACCACATATTTAGAGTGAGGGCATCTTTCGTGTGGGCCACTAAGACATAATTGGCACCCAGTACAAAACTCTGGCATAGATTCAGGCAAAAAATACTCTGAGTATTGTACGTCGCTATGTTTTAGCAGTTCGTCTAAAAAAATCATCGTAGCCTTATATGTGTTCCCTTTTCTGGGACTTCCGTGAAAAACAACAACCTTCATTATATCAACCTACTTCCATCATTACTTTGATGCTTACTTCCGAGACCACTTGCCCAACAGAGATTTTTTTAAATCGTGTTAATGCCTGCTTAGCTTGAGGAAGATCGGATTCTTGCAAAAGCTTAACGCCTTTTTTGATGTCTTCGGGAACGCCCAACCCGTCGGCATAGATAATACCAAGACAGTATGAATAAAGTGAATTCCGTGTTTCTGTTTCCTCAAGCTGCATCCAATGGATGGATTGTCCTGTTTTGCGAAGTCATAAAAGCTTATCTCCCGATAATCTATAGACAGTCCAATCGCTCATAGCCTCCGCGCCCATTGAAAGGTAAAAGTCAATGCTCGGCTTATTCCAGTCTAAGCAACTCCATTCAAGCCTTCCACAACCGCGTTCAACGGCAATCCTTGAAAGCTCCTTTAATATAGCCTTGCCATAACCACGACCTCTATATTCGGGCCTTACATACAAATCTTCAAGGTAAATCCCAGCCTTGCCCAAAAATGTTGAGAAGTTATGAAAGAAAAGTGCAAATCCAACTTCAACCCCGTCAACAACAGGAAAAATAACCTCTGCAGCCTTCTTCTCGAAAAGCCACTCGGTTAACAACTCTTCGGTTGCAACCACATCGTCAAGCATATGTTCATATTCAGCCAACTCTTTTATAAATTGCAGGATTAGTGCAACATCACTGCATTCCGCACTTCTAAAAGCTAAAACCATTACGCATACTCCTTAATTTTAAAGTTTCAAAACAACAAAAAGAGCCGGGTATAAAAACCCGACTCTTAAATATATGCTGCTTACTCTAATTACATCATACCCATTCCGCCACCGCCGGCTGGCATTGGAGGTTCAGCCTCTTTGATGTCAGCAACAACAGCTTCAGTTGTAAGAAGGGTTGAAGCAACGCTTGTAGCGTTTTGCAATGCGCTTCTTGTAACCTTGGTTGGGTCGATGATACCGGCGTCAACCATGTTAACGTATTGCTCGCTTATAGCATCGAAACCAATACCGGCTTCTTTGCCCTTTAAGTTGTTAACAATTACGGAACCTTCAAGGCCAGCATTGTCTGCAATTTGACGAATAGGAGCTTCAAGTGCCTTTAAGATAATGCCTGCACCTGTCTTTTCGTCGCCCTTTAAGCCTTCCATAGCTGCCGCAACCTTAGTTGAAGCATAGATATATGCGGAACCGCCACCGGAAATAATGCCTTCTTCAACAGCAGCACGTGTAGCCGCTAAAGCATCTTCCATACGGAGTTTCTTCTCTTTAAGTTCTGTCTCGGTAGCTGCGCCAACCTTGATAACGGCAACGCCGCCGGAAAGCTTAGCTAAACGCTCTTGAAGCTTTTCTTTGTCAAATTCTGAAGTTGTCTCCTCGATTTGGCTCTTGATTTGACCAACTCTTGCGCTGATCTTCTCTTTGTCGCCTGCACCGTCAATGATGATGGTGTTTTCTTTCTCAACCTTAACGGTCTTCGCACGGCCAAGCATGCTCATTTCAGCATCCTTAAGTTCCATGCCAACTTCCTCGGAGATAACAGTACCGCCTGTAAGGATAGCGATATCTTCAAGCATAGCCTTTCTTCTGTCACCAAAACCTGGTGCCTTAACAGCAACGCAAGTGAATGTGCCTCTAAGCTTGTTAACAACAAGAGTAGGAAGCGCTTCGCCCTCTACGTCCTCAGCGATAATCAAAAGCTTTGCACCTGTTTGAACGATTTGCTCCAAAACAGGAAGGATATCTTGGATGTTTGAAATCTTCTTGTCTGTGATTAAGATATAAGGATTGTCAAGGTTAGCAACCATTTTCTCCATATCTGTTGCCATGTAAGCGGAGAGATAGCCTCTGTCAAATTGCATACCTTCAACAAGCTCTAACTCTGTGTTCATTGTCTTGGATTCCTCAACTGTGATAACACCGTCGTTGGAAACCTTCTCCATAGCGTCAGCAATCATGTTACCAACTTCGTCGTCGCCTGCGGAGATAGCCGCAACCTTTGCGATATGGTTCTTGCCGTCAATCTTTTGGCTCATGCCTGTGATAGTTTCAACTGCAACTGCTGTAGCCTTGTGCATACCCTTTCTCAAGATAATTGGGTTTGCGCCCGCAGCGATGTTCTTTAAGCCTTCTCTTATCATAGCTTGCGCTAAAACGATAGCTGTTGTTGTGCCGTCGCCTGCAACGTCGTTAGTCTTTGTTGCAACTTCTTTAACGAGCTGTGCGCCCATATTTTCAAATGCATCCTCTAATTCAATTTCCTTAGCGATTGTAACGCCGTCGTTTGTTATAAGAGGTGTGCCATATTTCTTATCTAAAACCACATTACGTCCTTTGGGGCCTAACGTAACCTTAACGGTATCGGCCAACTTATTCATACCGGTTTCCAAAGCTGTTCTTGCTTCAATTCCGTTCTTGAGTTGCTTTGCCATTTTCAATCCTCCTTATTATTTTAAAATTATTCTACAATTGCCAAAATGTCGTTTTGCTTAATTATAATATACTCTTCTTTATCTATCTTCACTTCAGTGCCGGCATACTTCGAATAAATAATCTTATCGCCGACCTTAACCTCCATCTTAACCTCTTTGCCGTCTATAACGCCGCCGGGGCCAACGGCCACGATTTCTGCCTCTTGTGGCTTTTCCTTCGCATTGCCGGGAAGAACGATGCCGGATTTGGTTTTTTCCTCAGCCTCTAATTGCTTAATAACAACCCTGTCACCTAATGGTCTAAGTTTCATAGTAACCTCCTTATAAATTATGGTTGAGTTTTTATTAGCACTCACTCAAGACGAGTGCTAATCACAATTGATATATTAATTAAATGCCTTAAAATATGCAATGTCTGAAACAACTTAAAATCAGGTATATATCGGGTATTTTTCGTTATAATACTATATTACTTTTATTTTTTGAAATTTTCCTGTTGTTTTTTCCGTTTTTTGCTCCAATGCTTAATTCACGCGCATAATAGAACAAATATTGTTGTGCATAACCCGCAAGAGAGCCAAAATGCTCCGCCGCAAATGCGGCTATATCCCTTATGTGTACCTCTTTTCCATTAAAATAGAAGTGCTCCATAACGCGTTTAACCCATACGTCTATGGGAAAAACCTCGCGTCTCCTAAGCGAAAAAAGCAATATACAGTCTGCAACCTTATCGCCTATGCCGTTTACAGTCATAAGGCTTTTTTTAAGGGCTAGTGTGTCTGTAGGACTTGTGTCGCCGAATATCCCCAAGCTTTCGCATTTTGATACCGCGTCTACTATATATTTGGCTCTGAACCCTGTTTTGCATAAAGAAAGAGCGGCTTCATCCGCTCTTGAAAGTCCGTTCGGTTCGGGAAAAGTGTAAAATCCGTCGTGTCCGTTAATGGGATTACCATATGATTGGGATATATTTGAAATAACCTTTTTAATCATAGGTATGCGGTTGTTTTGAGATATTATAAACGAAATAAGCGTTTCAAAAGGTTCTTGGTTTAAAAGCCTTATTCCATCTGCAAATGCAATTGCATTTTCAAGAACGGCATCTTTGTTTCTTAAAGTTTCCTTTATAATGCCATAATCATTATTAAAATCGAAATAGTCCATCCACAGGCTTTCAAATTCATCCTTTGTGGATGGAAAAAATTCGATATGTTCTTCCGTTTGGGTCACATACAGCACCCTATTCTTAGCTATAATAAGGTATTTTCCTTCGTCAAGCCTTTCAAATCTAAAACACTGGCCACATTCCAAAACCTCATTAATACGAAAACTGTCCGCATTATAAATGCGGACAGCCGTTCCTTCATTTTTAAAAATCTCCTTTATTTCCATTTTTTCCTCCGTTTGTGACCTCTAAAACCGCTGACTTTATCGTGTTAGCTTTGCCGCATAACACGATAAAGTCAAAATACGTTTTTAGAGGCTTTGAATTTTGCATTCCCCACATGTCCCATAAAGCATAAGTTTGTAGCTCGTAAACTCCACACCCTCGGAAGGTTCAATGGTTATTTTTATATTCGCATCAAAAACCCTTCCGCATTTCTCGCAAAGCATATGTTCGTGATCGTCCGTTCTAAAATCAAACCTATCTCCAAACCCTGGTACATCAACCTTTTTTATCCATCCCATTTGGGAAAATCTGTTAAGGTTTCTGTAAACCGTGCCCAGGCTTATTTTATCGTTATCGCGTCTCAAATTCTGATAAATTTCATCTGCGGTTGGGTGGTTTTTCATTGAACGTACAGCCTCTATAACGGCTTCCTTCTGCTTTGTATTTTTCATAGGCAAGTCTGGAAAAAGCCATTTATGTTTTTAGGTATAGACTTACGTGGAGACTGTGCTGTACAGGCTAGGGGTTTACGTTGCGAGTTTAAGGCTCTCATAGAATACATCTCCTTAATACTTTTTTACAATTATACATTCGCTTTTGCTATATGTCAACCTTCATTCAAGTGACAAAACTATGACACGTGTCGTAAATGTTACTTAAGCCATTCTCTTAGAGCCTGTTTAATATCTCGCTTTTAGCGTAATTTCGAGATGATTATTTGATATGCAAGGAAACGCCGACGACGCATACTCGAAGAAAAGTCTGCTAGGAGGCGTTGACGTAGCAGAGCAAAAAATCAACCGATAGTACGTAAATTGGAGATATTAAACGGGCTCTTAAGTGCATCGTAATAATATAAAAAATGGGCTGCAGCAATTTTTACCTTGCCACAGCCCAATATATTGTTTAATTTATTTATTAAAGCTTAGATTCTTAACTGCATTGGCATTTGTTTTGGACGCATTCATATTCTGACTTTGGATATCCAAAACAACCTCTTTTCGGTGAATCGGGATATCACGAGGTGCTACAACACCTAATCTGACCTGTTCACCTTGTATACCGAGTACAACGACCTCAATGTTATCGCCAATTAAAATAGTTTCACCTTTTTTTCGAGTTAGTGCCAGCAAATTACCACCTGCTTTTTAGTTTGTCGTAAAGAAAATGTCTAACTTCATAATCATCGTTGTTAAGAATAATCTGTTTGCCTTTTTTAGTTTTATGGTTAATGACGATAGGTGCACGCAAATTTACGGACATACGCTTAAAGTCTTCTGGAACGGTCAAAATATTTACAATTTCAAGACATTCCTCATTAATTGAACCTATATCATCCAACTCGTCCTTTTCGGCAAGAGGGTTATATTCCGGACAAACTTGATAAACATCCATGACCGGAAAAACAGTCTCCTCGTTATTGACAGATTGCAACCATTTTATGGTATTGTCCTCATCGTCCTCAATTAGGAAAAGTTCTTTTTCCTCCGGAAACCCAGGCAACCCATCTTCAAATCTTATAACTGCTCTATCGTCTACTTCAATTTCTCCAAAGTCTCTGGTTTTGACTTTCATCTCTACCTCCATAACTTTTACCTCCTTACATTATAAAAATAACTTCAAACATAGTTTGCGCAAACAGATTAAAATTATTCTATCCAATGTAAGGGATTCGACTGTTTAAATGCCAAACTATCTTACATAGTCGGCAAGAGAAGTTTGCATGATTTTTGCACCCATATTAAGCGCGGCTTGATAAATACTCTCGGCTGAATTAAGCCTCATTATAACGTCAATATAGTCTGCGTCCTCATTGGCCGACAAAAGCTTCGTATAGTTAATCTCATCATTCTCAAGCCTATTTTGGATAAGTTCAAGGCGATTCATACGACTACCCATGTCTGTATTCTTAACCGAAACATTGCTGAAATGCTTGTCTATAAGACCGATAGCATTCGAGAATTTCTTCTGCAAATATCCTTGAACCTGTTGGGTTTCATAGAGCATCTGTTTATGAATAGCCTCCTCTAAGGCCTCTCCAGACATACCTTGCGCTGTAAAAATTTGGCGCAATTCTTCATCTGAGCTCAAACGTACGCTTTTTATAGACTCTACAAAATCCCTCAAGTCCGCATACATTGTGGCTGTATAGATATCTTTGGATTGTTCATTAACGTTAATACGCGTATTAACACCAAATTCGTATTGCATATTCTGGCCATTAACGTCATAAAAACCGTCATAAGCGTTCGTTACGGGATTGAATGCCCAATTTTCCCAACAATTAAAGTTTACTCTTGGATTAAGCTCACCTTTTGCAAACCTGTTGCAATCATAGGATACGCTAAACCCACCCTTTCCGGCAGCAACAATATCAGCAACAGCACCATCGCCGAAAACAAGCTCTCCGGTTTCCTTAATATAATTTACTTGAGGCGTAGCCAAAGTTTCATCAGGGTCATATGCGCCCGCAGCAGATACGCTTACGACATTAATCGCATATTGTGTTCCGTTAATAGTTATTGTAGTGTTGTCATAAGTAGTCGGATCTGCTGGATTATACACAGTTCCTCCTGCCGGCGCATAAGTAAAATCAATTTCTTGAGTATAAGCCAACTTTATAACGTTTACATTTTTAACAACATATTCGGGCGCATCACCAGCTTGAGGCAAAATCTGAAATGCCTTTGTTTTGTCCAAGTCATCAATATTAAAATCTTGGGTTATTCTGAAATTACTTATAAGCTCCTTTGTAAGTATGGGTGGTTCGTTTGTCCTGTAACCCGCGAAAACATAGCGCCCCGCATAGCTTATATTCATTTCTGAACCAATTTGTTCAACAAGCTGGCCAAGCTCACCTGCAATCTTCTTTCTATCTTCGCTTGTGAACGGTACGTCGGAAGCACCTCTTACGGTAAGCTCACGCATGGTCTCAAAAATATTTATAACATTGCCCATACCCTTATCCGAAACTTCCATCCATGACAAACCTTGGTCAACATTGCGCATATATTGCTGGGTTTCGGATACATTAATACGGAACTTAAGCGCTCTTGCGGCAAGAATAGGGTTATCAGAAGGCAATTCCAACTCTTTACCTGTTGAAAGCTTATTGTAAAGTGTATTAACTATCTTAGAGTTTCTGTTGATGTTTAACATCATTTTATTTGTTACCATTGGGTTTGTGATTCTCATAAAAATTCCCCCGATTTATTAAAATGCGCCAAGACGATTAATCAAATTGTCATAAATGCTGTCAATAGTATTAATAAGCTTTGAGGCCGCCTGATAAAGCTGCATATTCCTCATCATACTGACCATTTCTTCGTTAAGATCAACACCGGACACAGACATCCTTTGATTGTCTATAAGCGTTATGACATCCGTATAATTCTCCGTAAAGCGTGAAGCTTGGTTCGCTTCAATAGCAAGCTCACCTATCGTGCCAACAATATAATCCTCTATCTTACCCTCCGCAAAAAGCTTGGTATGCGTTTTGATGTTTGCAAAGCCCAAAATTACACGGTTGTCGCTCTCGCCGCTCAACTTTTCTTGAGCTGCAGCTAAAAGCTCCGGATGCTTTTGAAGTTCAGATGCCACGTCGAAGTTAAACACATTAAATTTATTATAATAACCCCTGGTAGCAGAATAATTTATGTCGTCAGCTGTATTTGAAATGGTCTTATCAAAACTAAAGAAAAGGTTACCTTGTCTTCCTTCAAGGTCATAACCGCCTGTATGACCTATTATATTTCCACCCGCAGAGTTTGTAATCGCATTACCATTTCGGTCTAAGCCCTCATTCACGGCAAGTGCAAATGTTCTGACAAGGTTGTTAAGCTTTTCAATAAAATAAGGTATGCCTTTATAATCCGTTATTGGAGGCGTTGATCCTACAATAGCATTGCCGTCACGAACATCTATAAGTCCTTTAAGCTCTCCTTTAAGAGAAGGATGCCTTAAGTCAAAATCTACACCCGAGGAAAAACGAATATTGTAAAGACCGGGTGTGTCAAACTCATTTATCTGGCCGTCTCGATTAGTGCTTGCATTATATGGTTGGTCATTTCTAGGAACAACTCCAATACCGTTTGAATGAAAATGATTAACAAGTTCATAACCATTTATCATAACTATAAAATGCTTATCGCTTTTGCCTCTATCCTCTGGCTCAGGATACTTACCGGCTGCATAATCATCGTTGTTCTCAATCTCATAAGCGTCTACATTTACAAGCCTTGACAATTGGTCAACAAGTCTTGCGCGCTCATCTCTTAAATCATTACACTTTGCGCCGTCTATCTCAAATTTGTAAATTTGTTGATTAAGCGTTGCAATGCGTTTGCCTAAACTGTCTATCTCATTAACTACCGTTGCAATTTCCTCGTTAATCTCACCCTGCTGTTTCTGCATACTGAAGGCCTTGGAACGTATAAGATTTGTGAGAGTTGATGCGGATTGTGTAACATTTGATCTATGGGTTAAGTCCTCAGATTTTTGGGTTAAATCCTGAAGCTTTTTGAAAAAATCGTTAAATGCGTTGGACATACCCTTATCAGGGATTTCATTCATCAAGCTTTCTATAATGTTAAGCTGTGTGAGCTTGGCATTATATTCTCCTGCAACGCCCCTTTCGGTCCAATATTTTTTATCAAGATAAAAATCCCTATATTGACCTATACCGTATATCTCCGAACCTGTGCCAACCATACCGCGTCCGTCGTTTCTAAGCGGCGTTGAAGCTCTTTGCTCCGCATACTGCCTTGAATATCCTTTTACCGATGCATTTGAGATATTATGGGAGGTTACATCCATGTTTCCTCTTGCGGTAAACAGCGCCGATGTGGCAACTGAAAATTCAAAAAATGCTGACCTCATTTATTACCTCCCCATTCCGTTTACAATCTTATCTATCATAGAATCAATAACGTTTAAAACCCTTGAAGCCGCATTATATGCGTGCTGATATTTCATCATGTTTGTCATTTCTTCGTCCAGAGAAACTGCCGACATAGACTGCCTCTTTAAATCCGCCTGCATAACCAATTCTTGTTGAGAGTTTACATAGTTCATAGCTTCGTTGGTCTGCGTTGCCATTCCATCTATCATAGTCCTGTATGCCTCATCCACAGACAAAGGATTTGTGGGCACCGGGCCATCAAATACAATATTCTTGTTCTTCCATTTTTCAAGTATGCCAAGAACAATAGAGTTATTTTCCAATTCTCCCTTTTTTGGGGAAAGGTTCAAAAGGTTGTGGCCCCCATTTATTGTGTCAAGCAGCCTTGGGTTTATCTCAAGATTCATAATAGAGTAGAGGGATTTGACGTTATAATTTGGATTGGGAACCCTTTTACCGTTGTTCAAAATATAGTTTCCGGCTGCATCCGTAAGATAAGGCAATTCTTCCTTATTAAATACAACGCCGTTAGGATCTGTACCAAAACGGTCAAACAGCTCTCTCTTAAAAAGCTCAGTATAAGATTGTTGGTCGTTCAAATCCCAAGGAGCGTCTGGGTCGTTCACATTTGTCCCATTAACCGAAACTATACCGGAAGGCGCGATAGCATCATTTATCATAGTTACGATTGAATGCACAAGGGTGTCTAACTGCCATTGGATACCTGGGATAAAACACTTATTCACATTTACGTCATCGATATTAATTTTATTTCTGTTTGCTGGGTCATCATCAAAAACCCTAGCCGCATCCTGGCTTGTAAAGTTTGCAGGATAGAAACCTCTTGTGTAGATTAAGCTTTTTAAAAGGCCGCTATCATTACGCGTGGAAGGATTCATACTCTCCCTGTAATTGAAAACGGGTGTATATTGGTTTGCAGGCGTATCATAAGGCAAAATACCCGTTTCGTTTGTGAATATCGGCTCAACAAATCCATAATCCTGTGCAGTATACTTAAGACCCATTTTGTTTATATGTCCGTTTACCAAAAGCTCGCTGCCCTCTGCCATTATGTTTACATAGCCAAAGTTATTTTCCTTGTAGCTTATTTTAATAAGCTTTGAAAGTTCGTCCAATGCATAGTTTCGTGAATCTCTATAATCGTTTGCGTGGTCGCCGTTCATCTCTGCTTCGACAACCTTTTTGTTTAAATTCTCAATCTGTGCAACAAGTTGGTTTATCTTGGTTACTGTGCTTTTAACTTGGTCGTTAAGGTTGTTTTGATAATCAACCATACGCTTATACACGTTCTGCGCCTTATCCAAAAAGGTTATTGCAGTTGAAACAAACATACCGCGAGATTCAAGACCGGGTTGGTATAACGAAAGCTGGTTTAAAGAGTCCCAAAGGTCGGCTACACAAGACTGCATTCTGTAATCGCTTTGAAGCTCGCCCACAATCGTTTCAAGCTCTACACCTGCTAAAATCCTTGTTTCGTAATAGCCCAAGCGGCTTGCTTCATCTCTATAGGTTATGTCAAGAAATTTGTTTCTTATCTGCGTTATAGACAAAACATTGGTGCCCAACCCAACGCCCATATTGCCGTTTCGGTCTGAGCCTATGTTTTGATACTTGAAGTCAACTTGGTTAACACGTTGCCTTGTATAGCCCTGTGTGTCGACGTTGGCCATATTATGACCGGTTACATATAATCCTGCCTGTGCTGCTCGCATTCCGCTTGAGGCTACGCCCAAGCTTGTTATTCCACCCATATTTAACCTCCGATGCTATTGGCTTCTTATTGCTTTGCGTCAAAAAAGGTGCGTTGCGCTCTGGTTTCGTCGCCCTCAAACGCACCTCTTATAACGTTCAAGCTGTAATCTATATAAGTAAGCGAATTATTTATTAAAACGCCGTTGCGTTCGTTAGCCTCACGCAAGTCATTTGCAGTTTTTTTTATAAGATAACTCGTTTCTTTAATCTTGTCATAAAAAACCTGACCCTCCACACGCTCCATAAGCCTAGCTATTGTAAATGTATCTGAGGGTTCATTTAAAACCTCAGCTATGTCCCGCATAAGCGAATCTCTGGTTTTTTCAAACTTAGCAATACGGTTAACAATTATGCTTTCAAGTGCGTTGATGTTTTCAATGCACTTGGTGTCATTTTCGATTATAGCCGTTTTCTTTTCGAGGGCCAGACCAAGCAAGTCATCGAAATCAGACGCTTGTTTTTCCATCGCGTTTATAAGCTCGTCTATCAAACCTGCCAAAAAATCACCTCATTCAAAGCTTTTGTTTATTATCTTACAAAAGTGCTTTTTTAAACGAAACAAAATTTTCATATATCTTCTTGGCTATTTCAGTAGAGTCTACATCGTAAGTACCATTGTCAACTTTTTCTTTTAATAAATCAACACGATCTTCTCTTATGTCCGAAATACCTTGCAGAGTTTTCATAACGGATATAAAATCCTTGCCTTGTTCGGAGATAACAACGCTGTCATTTCCTGCTTTTTTGCTATCCTTCGGGCGGTTTACGGTCTGCTTGGTATTTAGATAGATTTCGTTAATTTTGTAGATTTGGTTAATCTTAATGTCCATAATTTTCCTCCATGAACTCATCGTGTACGGGCTTTCCCGTAACGGTAAGCGTTATACCGGCGGTTTGTGCCCCGACGGCCTTTAAAGCCTGCGCACAGGCATTTACCGTACTTCCTGTGGTGAATATATCGTCAACCAATAAAATTTTCTTAAGCTTTAAGGGAAAAATTTTCTTTGCAACAAATGTGCCTGATACGTTTGAGCTTCGCTCTGTGAAAGAAAGCTTCGTCTGCTTTGTTGTGTTTTGGTTTCTTTCAAGCAATTCTGCATAGCGAACGCCCGCGCGCTTGCCGAGCCGCTTTGCAAGCACCATAGCCTGATTAAAGCCGCGTTCCTTTAAGCGTTTGGGATGTATAGGCACCGGCGCGAGCCAGTCAAATTCTTTGAAGAACTCCGAACCCACAGCCTCGTACATCATATCCGCTAAGTAACGCCCATATTCAAACTTGCCGCCATATTTAAACGCATAGATTATCTCACGCATAGGCGAGACATAATAAAAGACGGCTCTGTTGCTTATGCCGTCTTTGTTGCAGTTGCACTTAATTAAAAATTCTCGACCACATACGTTGCAAAACGGCTCCTTAACACGAACCAACAGAGGCTCACACTCGTCACATAACATATTACGTGACGAGCCCTCTAGAGGTTCCTTGCATACCATACACTTCTTCGGGAAAAAAAGACTTAGTATATCCACCATCAATCACCCATTTCCATATAATTCTTGAAAACTTATTAACCTATCGCAAAGGCGCGAATAACGTCTGTCCTCCCTGTTGTTGTCAACCATACGCATAAGCGTTTCGGGCAATCCAACAATCACAGCCAACTCCCTCGCTCTCGTAACTCCTGTATAGAGTAGATTGCGGCAAAACAACATAGGCGGCCCGCTATGGAGTGGCATAACCACGACCTTGTATTCTGAACCTTGCGATTTATGTATTGTTATCGCATAGGATAGGTCAAGCTCGTCAAGCTGAGAGTAAGGATAGCTCACAAGTTTGCTGTCATCAAAGCAGACGGTCAGGGTTTCGTTCGCATCATCTATGCGTGTTATCAAGCCCTCGTCGCCGTTGTAAACCCCGCTGGTGTAATTATTTTTATTCTGCATAACCTTATCCCCCTCGCGAAAAAGCGTTTGGCCATAGGTCTTTTCATTCTTGCTCTTGTTTGGTGGGTTAAGGTGCTTTTGCAAAATCTGGTTAAGATGCCATACGCCGAGAGGGGATTTTTTCATAGGCGATAAAACCTGTATATCTCTAAGCGCGTCACAATTCATAAAACCCGGCAGACGCTCTGTAACAAGTTTCACAAGCGTATCACAAAGTTCGTCAGGATTCTGACGCTTCATGAAATAAAAATCACTTTTTTGTTCGTTTAAAACCGGATAGTGACCGTTGTTTATACGGTGAGCGTTCATAACAATAGCGCTCTCTCTGGCTTGTCTGAAAATTTCTGTAAGCCGAACAGTCTTTATACATCCGCTCTGGATTATGTCCTTAAGCACGTTTCCGGCTCCCACAGACGGCAACTGGTCAACGTCGCCAACCAAGATAAGCTTTGTCCCAACCGCAACTGCCTTCAAAAGACTGCTCATCAGAAATAAATCAACCATACTCATTTCATCGATGATTATAACCTGTGCGTCTATTGGATTGTCCTGATTGCGTTCAAAACTTTGATTAGTGTCATCAGGTCTGTAGCCGCATTCAAGCAGTCTGTGAATGGTTTTTGCCGTAACACCCGTTGCCTCTGTCATACGCTTGGCAGCGCGTCCTGTTGGTGCCGCAAGCTCTGTCTTATCATCCTTCAATATGCTGATGATAGCCTTAATAACAGTCGTCTTTCCCGTACCCGGCCCACCTGTTATAACTGTAACGCCCTCACACACAGCAGTTTGCACAGCCAAAATCTGTTCGTCCGCAAGGCTGTGGCCACTCTTTCTCTCATATCGCCTTATGCCCTCGTCAATGTCTTTTGGCTCTTGTTTAATAACAGATTTAGACAGTTCCATAAGCTTTTTAGCAACATAGCCCTCTGCATGATACATAGAACTCAAATAAATATAACATCCGCCGCTGCCATTATCCTGTATAATGGCTTTTTCAAATTGAAGCTGTAAGAAACTGTCTTCAATAAGCTCCAACGAAACGCCCAAAAGAACCATGCATTCCTGAAAAAGTTCATCCTTTGGAACAAACACATGACCCTTGCCAACTGCCAAACTCAAAACATGACGAAGTCCCGCACGTATACGAAACGGTGAAGACTTGTCTATCCCTGCCTTTGCGGCCATTTCATCGGCCTTACGAAAGCCTATGCCCTTAACGTCCTCAACAAGGCAGTAAGGGTTCGTCTTAATCACGTTAAGCGTATTGTCCTTATGGCGGTTATAAATCTTCAACGCCGTAGCCGGAGAAAGCCCGAAGTCTTGCAAGAACATAACTGCACGTCTAAGTTCGGTTTGTTCGCGAAAAATAATACCTATGGATAATGCTTTTTCCATAGGTATACCTTTAATAAAAGAAAGCTTTTCAGGTGCGTTTTCCAAAACCTTAAGAGTTTCCGCACCAAAATGCTTCACAATCCGTTGGGCAAGCTTTGCACCCACGCCTTTTATAACACCAGAGGCTAAGTACCTTTCAATGGATGCCTCATCGTTAGGCAAGAGCTTTTCATAGCGGCTTACAGCAAGCTGGCGACCATAATTAGGATGGTTCACAAAGTCTCCAGAAAGCGAAAGCCTCTCACCTTCAAGCGGTTTAAAAATATAGGCTGTGCAGGTAAGCAAATCTCCATCAGCGTCGCTTACAAAGTCAAAAACAGAATAATTATTTTCCTCGTTATAATATCTTACGGACTCTATAACGCCCTCAAAATCCATAAAGGCCCCGCTTTCAAGCTTCAATAACCGAAATTTCGGATATATTGTCCAAGGAGTGTGCGACAACAAAATCTTCGGTTAAGATACAGACAATATTCCTATGATTTTGACCGATAAGCTTGCCCTCATAGGATTTATGACCAAGCGTAACCAGACGAATTTTTGTTCCCCGCTTAAAGATACGTCCATGGAACATAACCATGTCCATAGGGAACAAGCCTTCAAAGTGGCTTGTCACAGACACAACGTCCGCCTTGTTATAGTTAAGCTCCGATGAATTAACAACAATAATTTTAAACAGCCTTGTGGCCATAATAACAATAAGGGTTACCGGTACTGCCAGTATGGCCGCGTGTACAATATCACTAATAGTTAACATAAATCACCTTCAAAGTCAATTATTCTCAAGCTCCCACATAACCGAGCGTATAAACTGCCTTGCCGTTCGTCCGGACACACTTCTATTGTCTTCCAGCCAAACCAAAGCCTGTTTGTGTAAAAAGTCCGAACTTATTGGGAGATTTTCGCGCTTAGCCAATTCGGTAACAATGTTAAGATAATCCTGCTGCTTCAACGGTTCAAAATGGATTATAAGCCCGAATCGTTCCATATGCGCACGATTTTTGTCAAAGTCATCATCACTTACTGCAACAATCATAACATTCTCAGGCAAAAGCTCCATGCTTGTGTCCAAAATAGAGCGGAAAAGTTTCAGTTCATAGTCAGAAGCACCAGTGATGCCATCTTCAAAGGTAAGGTCGTCTATGAAAATAATAAACTTATAGAATCATGAAAGCATAAACGCAACAAAAACAAGTAGGGCAATAAAAGAACAAGGATAACGTAACAAACAACAGTTAAAAGTTGAAATAACAACGAAAGAAGCAAACGGAAGCAAACCACAGACAATCAACATTGTGTAGCAAGACAACATTCACATGAGTCTTGCCAAAGCCACGTTTATATTCAACAGGTCTCGTATATTTGCTACACATATCAAACAAGTGCTACCGATAAAAATGCTACAAAC
>CAYPQA010000031.1:0-22163 GCA_964412725.1 uncultured Eubacteriales bacterium | reverse complement strand
TGTCTAATCGAGGTTTTAAATTAACCACATTTTCCCAAGGTTCCACCAGAAAGTTAAGCATTTGATGAATAATTTTTTCTATAAGTATTTTCTCGATTTCAGAGAAGTCTCTCATCTTTTTAATTCCAAGTCCGGGACCTCCCAAAATCCTGTCTATAATACTATAACCAACATTATTTGATATTTCTAACATGATAGACCCTTTTAAAGGACTAAAGTCCACCATGCCTAAAATAACCGGATTTATGAGCGAGTTTGTAAACTCTTTATAAGTCATTTGTTCTGCACTTACAACCTCTAAGTGAACCGGAACCCTCAAGTAACCAGCCATGAACGAAGACACTAATCTCGCAAAATTATCAAAGATTATTTCAAGTGTTCTCAACTGATCTTTATTAAATTTAGGAGGTCTTGCAAAGTCATGTAACCTTGCTTCTTTGCCTTTATTTTGGACAGGGGCGGCAAGTGTACTTGAATCTCCGCTTGATAACGCCTTTAGTAAATCATCAATTTCACTCTGCGACAGTATATCGCCCACTTATATTCACCTCCTGTTTATTGTAAATACATATCACTTACATATACAGTAACTATTAAATTGTCTGCAAAAGCGCCTTGTATAGCTTTAAAAAGTTTGTCTCTTAAAATATCCTGACCATCAGGTCTGATTAAATCTTGATATTGAAGCTTTTTGATAACACCAATTGCCAAATCCCTTATAACTGTATCGTTGGCTGTAACATTAGCTATAGTTTCTGGACTTTTCTTCTTGTCTGTATTATCGACACCAACTCCTATTTTCACTTGAACAATATGTTCTACATTATCTGCACCTATTAATAAATTACAATTAAGTGGGTCCTGCAAATTAATAACCTCAATTTCATTGGGTTTAAGCATCTTTACTTCTTGTGCCGGAGGAGCATTCAAAGAGGTGTCCTCAACATCCTTACCGGATAAGTACTTTAATGCAAAAACGGAAACTCCGACTATTGTACCTAATAGCAAGACTAAAAGCACAATTATTGCTATCATCATTATTTTGTTCTTTTCCAAGCTCACTCTCTCCCTTATAAAATGAAATTTAGTTATTACCTGAATAATATTTACTTAGTATTTTAATTTCAACACGCCTGTTCATAGCCCTTCCCTCAGGGGTGTCGTTTGAGGCCACAGGTCTATACTCGCCAAACCCTTCAGTTGACATTCTATATGGATCAAAACCTTTTACATCTAAAAAGTAAAGTCCTACATTTGTAGCACGAACAGCAGATAAAACCCAGTTATTAGGGAACTGAACTGTGCTTATCGGAATATCATCTGTATGACCTTCTATACGAAAATCCGAATCAGTATATACCTTTAATTCTTCGGCTATAATGTCAAGAATAGGAAGAGCTTCGGGTTTTATCGTTGCTTTACCGGGGTCAAAAACAACCCCATCCCTCATATTAATTTTTATATAACGGTCAAAAATTTCAACATCAACCTTACTTTGAACATTATTCTCCGCAAAATAGGTTCTAAATTCAGAGGCCATTTTATTAAGCTCCTCTGAAGCAGCCTGCTGTATAATGTTAGCATTGTTATCAGACCTTGTCTGAAAGTTTTGTTTTGAGTCGTTTATGCTTCTGTCTACGTTAGGCATTTCAAGTATACCACTGCCAAGTAAATCAGATTTACCAACGCCGCCTCCAACCGTTATAATATTTTTGGACATCGAAGCAGCAACTTGTTGAAATTTAGTAACTTCTATAGTTGACATAGAGAAAAGCAAAACGAAAAAGCAAAGCAACAAGGTAACGAGGTCACCATATGTTGACATATACTCGGGGGCACCTTTCTTAGGCTCCTCGGGTTTTTTCTTAACGGCCATCTGACAAACCTCCTATAATGCAACGAAACATTACTCACCGGCTTCTTTCTTCTGCTTTTCAGCGCCGATACTATCTCTTGATGCAGGAGACAAGAATGCTTTAAGTTTTTCTTCTATAATACGAGGGTTTTCACCAGCTTGTATAGATAACATTCCCTCAATCATTACCTCTTTAACTAACATCTCATCGCCGCTGTATGTTTTCATCTTGTTTGCGATTGGCGTGGCAACAAAGTTTGCCAACAAACTACCATAAAAAGTCGTTATAAGAGCAACGCCCATATTAGGTCCGATAGAACTAGGATCAGACATGTTTTTAAGCATCAATATCAAACCGATAAGTGTTCCGATCATTCCCCAACCAGGGCCGATAGATGCAAAGAAATCCCATACTCCTCTAATTTCACCGTGTCTGCCATCTATGTAGGCAAGCTCAGTCTCCAAAATACTTCTTACAAGCTCAGGGTCAGTACCGTCAACGATAAGCATAACGCCTTTTTTCATAAACGCATCGTCCATATTAGAGGCAGATTCTTCAAGAGCAAGGATACCCTCACGTCTTGCTAGGTTGGCAAGCTTTATTATCGTATCTATAGATTCAGCCGCGTCTACCTTCGGTGGTTTAATAACGAGCGATGTAGCTTTTACAGTAGCTATAATCTTATTCAAAGGATATGCAACAAACATCGAAGCTATGGCACCGCCAATAGTAATCATGACTGAAGGAGGATCAATAAAGCTTAATGTCTGAACGACATTAAATTTAGACGTTATCAACATAGACATAATTATGAAAAATATACCAGAACCAAATCCTATAATGGTACCTAATTCCAAGCCAATCGCACCCTTTCATACGGTTTTTCTAATTTTAATTACTTATTTTTTTCTTATAATCAATAATTCTCTGAACTATTATATCAACTGACTCTCTGGCAATAAATTTACGCCCTGTTGTCATACTTATTGTCGTATCCGGTGTAGCTTCTATACATTCTATAAAGTCAGGATTTATTACAATTTCAACATTATTTAACTTTGTTATCGTAATCATACATCCTCCAATTAAGGTTTAACAATCTAAACCGGTATGTACTTATAAAATCTTCCAACAAAAAAATAAGGAAAATTCAATATAAAATTTACAAATTTTCACCCACATGAGTATATGCGTAAAAGTGAATTTTGTCAAGGAAAACATCCCAATGCAACACTGATATCAAGGCATTTTCACCTAAGTAATAAGTTTCATAACTTAGGTGAAAATGCAATTAAAATTATCTCTTAAGGTTAACTAGTTCTTGCAGCATGTCATCAGATGTTGTGATTATTCTTGAGTTAGCTTGGAAACCTCTTTGAGTGGTTATCATCTCTGTGAACTCTTGAGAAAGATCAACGTTTGACATTTCCAATACACCGGCCATCATCTTACCGCCTTGAGATTGGACGTCTTGACCTATACCGTCAAATTCTCCAGAGTTTGAAGTCTGTACAAATAAGCTGTCGCCTACCTTTTCTAAACCGGCCGGATTTTTAAACAAAGCGATAGGCACCTGCCCTAAAAGTTTTGTTTTACCGTTTGTATAGCGTCCGGTTATTGTACCGTCCGAACCTATGGACATACCAGCCAAGGTACCTGGTGCATTACCGTTGTACTTCTCAGCCTTTGCATTTGCCTGTTCGTTTCCGAATTGAGTTATGCTTCCGAAATCAATTTTTATACCTGTAATGGTTACGGGAGGAGTAGCGCCATTCATGACATCACCGCCGAATTGAGAGGCTGGTATAACTCCGGCTATAGTTCCACCTGCAACCGCTGTATTTATGCCTGTAAAATCATACACAATGGAAGTTGTTTTATCGCTACCAGTAGCCGTAATTAAAGCCCCATTAGCTATATTTCCGCCGGTTGCAGCACTAGTTACCAAACCGCCGGTGGTAAAAGATAATGTTGAAACTCCAGGAGTAGCAGCAACAGGAAACTTACCGGTTGTAGCATCAAGTACTACACCTACGCCTAATGCGACGCCTTTTTTCGGGTCGCCATCTAAATAAGCATCAATAAGTTTATTGTTACTATCAGGAGTGGCAACTATCGCAAATTTCCATTGGCTCACTCCCCCAGCTGTACCAACATACTCCATTTGATAATTTGAAACATATCTATTACCAACACTATCATAGTAACTTATTGTGCCTTTGTGAACAGGATTATTTGCTGCATTAATATTTCCACCCATTGTAATGCTTGATGTTGCAATAGGAGTTGAATACTCTTTATCACCGGTTATAGAAATAGGTTTAACCTTGTCTCTAACGATTTTGGTTGGATCGTTAGGGTCAACATCCCAACCCATAAGTTTCATACCGTTTGCTATAACAAGATTACCTTCTTTATCAAGATTGAGAGAACCGGCTCTTGTGAAGTAAGTTCCACTTACGTCACCAACTACAAAGAAACCGTCCCCTTGAATCATAAGGTCAAACGGATTATCCGTTCTTTGAGCAGCACCGGTTGTCATAATCTTGTCTATTGAAGCAACGTTGGCACCCAATCCTATCTGCATTGGGTTAACACCACCGCGCATAGTCTCGGCATTGGGACCGGTTGCGCCTGCGACCGTTTGGTTAAAAACCTCACTGAAAGTTACACGGCTGGATTTATAGCCGGTTGTATTTACATTGGAGATATTATGTGCAATAACATCCATTTTAGTTTGGTGAACACGTAATCCGGATACACCGGAAAACATTGAACGCATCATAAAGCATGACCCTCCTCAAAAAATTTATGTTCCCTCTGTCGTTCAGGAACAAAGAGCCCCCGTATAGGTCCGGCTCTAAGCAATAACTGCACCGTCGATATTTGTAAAGATATTTTTTGAATCCTTATTCATGGCCGTTACGACAATCTTGTTTCTTACATTTACAACAAGCGCAACGTTGTCAACCAATATCAAGGAGTCCTTGATTCCCTTTTCGCCCGCCTTTGATATGGCCCCTTCTACACGCTTGATTTGCTCGCTTGAAAGGGATATGTCACGTAAACTAAGTCGTCCGCTTGCATGCTTTGAAAACTGTATATCAAGGCTTTTTTGAAATATCTTTTCAAAATCCCCGTCATTTGCACTTGCGGGGTTTATATTTACATTAACATCCGTATTAGGCTTAACATTATTGACGTTGATATTGGCAACTCCATGTATCACACTATTCACTCCCTGCGCTTCCCTTATACGTTCTTACGGCTTCATAAGAAACCTCAACACCGCCAACAACTAAATACGGCTCACCCTTCTTGATGATAACAGATTCTGCCTTTCCAGCTATATTGTCAGCTCTAACGTTCGTTCCGACAAGTTGCAATGCCTCTGTAGCTCTGTTAATCTTTTCAATTCTTACACTCTGACCGTTTACTTCTAGGAATGAACTTCCGTCCTTAATAGAAACACCAGTTATAGTACCTTTAATAGGTTCATCCATAGTATCTATTTTAGCTGAAATAGTCTTTCCGATGAGCATCATTTGGTTGGATATCGAAGTTATCTCAGGAGCAAAAATCTCCTTGTTGCCAACAACAATAATAGGTGTATTTCCACTAAATTTGACGTAATCAACTTGGCCTTCGACAAATTCCTTGGGCTTCATCTTTTCATCAAGTGTAATGGCTTGTATATATTTTCCAACCAGTGTCAATACTTGACTTGTAGCTAACAAGCTTTGAACATTCTGTAATTGCTCCGACTGTGGCACTTCTTCGATAACAGCGGTAACCTTTTCAATCGGAACGTCCTTTTCTCCAACACGCAAATACGTATTACCGTTCTTAATCAAGACGGCTTCAACAACGCCTGTAGCTTCATCATATAAATTTGTTTCTTCATTGAAAAATTCAGATGTTATATATTTTCCTATCATTGAATAAGCCTGAGATTTAAGCATTGAGGAATTCATATTCTGCATCTGTTCCAAAGAAGTAAACTGAGCCATTTGAGCCAAAAACTGTTTGTCATCTACCGGATTTAACGGATCTTGATATTTCATTTGAGCCAGCATCAATTTCAAAAACGCATCCTTATCCAAGTCGTTCTTAGGCTGCCTTGGAGCTAAGGCCGAATTTTTGGTTTTTTCTACTTCTTTTGTAACGTCTGCCCAATACGAATTATCTTCATTTGTTTTATTGGTAACGTCTGACAAATATCCACTACCTGCCATTATTCCACTCCTTTCTGAAATTATGCGGAATACTCAACAGTATTTCCGTAAGCTGCTCTTTCCTGTGTGGCAACCTCAGAGGTTTGATCATCTTCTGCAACTTGAACAGCACTTATACGCCTGGTTGCCATTGATTGTTTTTGTTCCATGAGAAAACGTTTCATCTTTTCTCCTTGATCTTGACCAACTGAAACAGACAATCCGGACAAATTCAAACCTTGTTCAGAAAGCGCACTCTTCAACTGGTTAAAGTTTGCTTCAATTATTTCTTTAACGCGTTGGCTTTCAGCAATAAACTGAGCAGTTATAATGCCGTTCTCGGTTCTAACTTTCAATGTTACATCACCCAAATGCTCGGGTCTGAGAGAAAGCTTGATTTCTGTGGCATTATTCGGCATGCTTGTAAGTTCAACTTTTACCTTGTCAACGATTTGATCTAAAACCTGTTTATCCGCAATGTTTTGTGTATTATTAGAAGACGTATTAGTTACTTGTTGCTGGTTTTGAACTACCTCCGTATTTAAAAATACATCAGGCATATTTTCTTGAGCATCAAATTCATTATCATCTTCTTTTTTTGTTTGGTTCTGCAATTGCGGCTTTTCATCGACCTTTATTTCTTGCGCTTCAGGTGCAACAACGCCCTCAGAAATTTCCGTCTTTTGGTTTCTGTCTTTACTAATGTTTTGTTCAGTTTCCATCACAGGCTGTTGTTGAACGACCTCGGGTTTTGCTTGGTTAAGTATCTCCGAATCAATACTATTTACAAATGTTTGAATTTTTGGTAATTCGGTGTTTAAAACTTCTGTAACTTCGGCTTTAATCTTGCTGATTTGAGGAATATTAAGTAATGAAATTTCATCTTGAACGTCAAAAACTTCAACCAAAAACTTGTTAAGTTCGCGCCCATCCTGTAATGCAGGCACTTCCTGTCCAGTATCTTCAAGTGCACTCTTGACATCATCAAGACTTACGTTTAAAGTTTCCGCAACCTGTTCCAATACATCATCATATATATCCGTTTGAGGAATATATAATTCCGGCATAGTTTCCGCACCATCAACTAATTCCGTCAATATGCTATCTATTGCGGAGACGGTTTCAGGTGTAATCACTGTGTCTGTATTGACTTCCGTATTTTGAACCTTAGCCATTGCTGAACCCAATATTGCTAAGTCGCTGTCTGAAGCATCATCAGAGGGCTTATTGTTGCTACCAATACCTACTTTTTTAGAGTTATTAGATTTTGAGGTATTGGATTTGCCTTCAGTTTTTTTAGACGAAGTGTCAGAAGTTTTGTAATTGTCTTTTTCTTGACCTTCAACATTTCTGCGTCCGCCGTCAACAAACTGCTCCTGTGATCTTGCGCTAACAGCATCCATCATTAGCCCGAAACCGCTACCACTATTCGAAGACTTGGGCAAAAACGGCGTTTGACCCGATTTAACTTTGCTTACCTCCACTCTTCTCACCTCCTTTCAATATGTATTTATGCTGGCGACATCCTCTTGATAACAACTGCAGACTTGACCGGATCCATGGTTGATAAAATAGAACCGGTTTTATCCTTATCCAAGTTTTTGAGAATATAAACCACTAAATCCAAATCTGTATCTACAAGCTGTTCCAAAACAGCTGATGCCGCCTTATCCTTCATTGCGGTAATATCATTAAGATATTTTTTCTGAGTAGCCGTTTGTTGAACAGTGTTAACAACTTGCTTGTATAGTTCTTTAGCTGTGTCAGGATTAACCTTTTCATAAAATGCTTTGTAAGATGCGGGATCGTTTGTGGCAATCATCCTGTCAAATTCAGCCTTATCGGCCAAAATTTGAAGCTGCTCATTTTCAACGGCTTTTAACCTATCTATTTCTTCTTGAGACGTTGTATTCTTTTCTTGTTCTTCAGTTATTGTTGATTGACTCTTTTTAACCTGTGAGTTAAGAGATTCAATCTTTGCAATTAACTCTTCACGCGTCATGTTAGCGTATTCATCTACCTCATTTGGGTCTTTAACAATATTATTAACGACAGGCACTTTTCTTAAAGCATCAATGGTTTTTTCCTTTATTTTAAAAACATTGGAATTAAAAATCCAAAATGCAACAAGCCCTATGACTAAGGTCATAAGTATAGTCTTAAATGCTCCGCCCTTTTTTTTCTTTTTTCCTTTATCGTTACCGATAATTTCAGATGCCATAAACAACCTCCGAATATACAACTATTTACTGTATTTATAGCTTACAATTTCATCAATCTTTTTCTGTTCATCTCGTTTTTCATCTTCCAAATATTGAACCATAGCCTTTTCCTTAAGAACGTCAAGCATTTTCCTTTCCTTAACCGCTTCAACAAGGCTAAGCCTTTTCTCTTCAACCACTTTTTTTGCATTTTCTATAACCAGTTCTTGGTTTTTGATTCTATCATTCGTGAGTTTTATAAAATTATTATAGTTTCTTATATCAACAGGACTTATCTTTTCAGCCAAACCGTTTTTAAAAACCCCCAAGGTCTCATCTCTCTGATCCTCAAGGGCTTTTTTTACAGCTTTTTCATCTTCAACTACCTTAACTGCTTTTCCATATTCAAGTTTCTTCTGTTCTTCTAATTTTTCTCTGACATTCAAAAACCCTTGAAGTTTAAACTTAAACCCGGCCAAAATTAGCATCCCCTTTGAATCTAGGTTTATTCTTCATAGTTTCCTATGCAGAAACAATCTCTGACATAATTCTCAGTGTATCCTCAAATTTAATGTTCTCGTCAACACCTTGGGTAAGGAATTTATATATACTATCGTGTTTACTTATGGCTTCATCTATACTTTGATTGCTACCTTTTGAATATGCACCTATATTAATCAAGTCCTCAGATTCCTGATATACAGCCATAGAGCGTTTTATTTGGGCAGCCAAGCTCTTATGCTCTTTACTTACAACATCAGACATAACACGAGATACGCTAGCCAAAACGTCAATAGCCGGATATTGGTTCCTGTTTGCAATTTTTCTTGCAAGAACAATGTGTCCGTCTAAGATACCCCGTGCTGTATCAGTGACAGGCTCAGTCAAATCATCACCGTCAACAAGAACCGTATACATACCTGTTATAGAGCCTTTATCTGAATTGCCGGCTCTTTCCAAAAGCTTAGGCATTACAGCAAAAACAGAAGGTGTATAGCCCCTTGAAACAGGCGGCTCACCTACAGCGAGACCAATCTCTCTTTGAGCCATAGCATAACGAGTTAAGGAGTCCATCATAAGCATAACGTTTTTACCCTTTTCTCTAAAATACTCTGCTATGGATGTCGCAACCTCGGCGGCTTTAAGCCTTACAAGAGCAGTTTTGTCGGAAGTTGCAATAACCAACACGGAGCGTTTAAGACCTTCTTCGCCTAAATCTTTTTCAATAAATTCTCGAACCTCACGGCCACGCTCACCGATAAGAGCGATTACGTTAATGTCCGCAACAGTATTTCTTGCAATCATACCCAACAAAGTACTCTTTCCAACACCGCTACCCGCAAAAATGCCGATACGTTGGCCTTTACCAACAGTCAAAAGACCGTCAATAGTCTTTACACCGACTGACAAAGGGTCACTTATTCGTTTTCTGTCAAGAGGGTTAGGAGGTGCATTTGTAACCGGAAACTCATCACCTGATAAAGGGCCTTTTCCATCCATAGGTTCGCCAACACCATCAAGTACTCTTCCCAAAAGCGAGTCCGATACTTTGACAGTAATAGGTTTTGTTGTAGCTTCAACAATACTGCCTGGGCCAACCCCACTCATACTGCCAAGAGGCATTAGCAGGATATTGCTACCTTTAAAACCAACAACCTCTGATAAAACAGGCTCACTGTGCTTATGTGAGCGAATAAGGCAAGTACTCCCAACACTTACATCTGGACCTTGGGATTCAATTGTAAGGCCTACAACTTGGGAAACGCGTCCTAGTTTTTTAATATAAGACTTATTAAGCACAGAATAATATTTTGCAAAATCCACCAAAATTATCACCTGTTTTCCAAAATCAAATAAATATTTTTTCTTAATTCATCAAACTGCTGGTCAAGACTACAATCTATATTGCCATAGGGTGTTTCAATGAAACAATCGAACTTATTAAGGTTAGAATCCTTAACAATATCGTATTTCACTGCACCATCTTCAAATGGCATGAAAACCGCTTTATTAGCTAGAGTGTCGTCAAAATCCTCAGGCGAAACATGTATAACCATATCTCCATTGCCGGATGTTTCAGATAGTCCCTTTTTAATAAGGTAGGAAATGACCTTGGGTTCAACGGTCGGTAAGTCTCCAAGAAGTTTCTCAATAACTCTAACAACCATTTCAACCATTTGCGGTTCCAACTGTGCCTTGGCTCTTTCACATTCATCAATGGTGCTTTGCTTATAATACTCAGCTTCATCAATAATTCTGTCTGCTTCGGCTTTTGCATTAGCCATCCCTTGGTCGTAACCATTAGCTTTCGCATCTTCAAGTTGAACCAAAGCATCAGCCTTTGCCCTTTTCATGGCCTCTTGATAAGCTAAATCTGCATCAAACTTAGCCTTTCTCATAATCTTATCGGCTTCAGCCCTAGCGCGTTCTTCAAGACTTTTATAGTCTTCTTTGGAAATCTCCTTGGAAGTTTCCAAAGAAAACTCCTCACGTTCCGGTTCATTTATTTCAATAGGCGGAACTGTTATTGTGACCCTATTTTCATTATCAACTACTACAGAGCTATGCTTTAAAATTTTAGACAATTATGTCATCACCCCCGCCGCGTGCAATGATAATCTCACCGGCATCTTGCAATCTGCGTATGATATTAACAATTTTTTGCTGTGCATCTTCAACGTCGGAGCGACGGACAGGACCCATAAATTCCATATCTTCCTTTATCATAGCAGCCAAGCGTTTTGAAACGTTGCTGAGAATAAGGTTTTGAACCTCCTCTGTTGCACCCTTAAGCGCAATAGCAAGCTCCTTGTTGTCGATATCCTGGCGAAGTATCGTTTGAATTGAGCGGTTGTCGAGCATAACGATGTCGTCGAAAACAAACATCTTTCTCTTGATTTCTTCAGACAATTCAACGTCCTCAACCTCAAGAGTTTCAAGGATATTTTTCTCTGTAGTTCTGTCAACAGAGTTAAGAATTTCAACAACATAGTCTACGCCACCGACAGTTGTGAAACCTTCCGTCATAAGCGTTGAAAGTTTCTTCTCCAAGGCCTTCTCAACCTCCTTGATAACATCAGGCGATGTTCTGTCCATAAGTGCGATTCTTCTTGAAACGTCAGCTTGTTTATCCGGCGAAAGCTGCGCTATAACCTCTGCGGCCTGCTTTGGTCTTATATAGGAAAGAATTAATGCAATTGTTTGAGGATGTTCGTTTTGAATAAAGTTCAAAATCTGACTTGCATCTGTCTTTCGCACAAAGTCGAACGGACGCACTTGTAACGAATCGGTAAGCTTGCTCAAAATCTCATGTGCCCTTGATTCGCCCAAAGCACTCTCAAGAACAGACTTAGCGTAATTTATACCGCCTTCGATAATATACTTCTGGGCAAGACAAATCTGATAAAATTCATCCAGAACAGTTTCCTTTGTTTCCGGAGAAATAGAGCTTATACTTGCAATTTCAAGGGTTAGCGGCTCTATCTCGTCGTCTTTCAAATATTTATAAATCTTAGCCGATTTCTCTTGGCCGAGGGATATAAGCAGAATTGCGGCTTTTTCCCTCCCTGAAAGCGTTGTTGGTGCCGCCATAAATATCCTCCTTATAAAGATATATTATTCATCCCATTCTTCGTTCAGCCAGTTACGCAACAATGCTGCGGCAGCCTCGGGCTTTTCATCAATAAATTTCTCAATCTGACGCATAACTTCGGAATCTGGACCGTATGCAATCTCCTTAAGTTTTTCATCAGACATTGTGCTTTCAATCTCTTTCTCTTTTTCTTCTTCAATCTTAGGACTTACAAGCAAGCCGTCAACAGCAAGCTCGGGCTCAACATCAGCAATTTCTTCAGGCTCTGTCTTCCTTATAAGAGCGTATGCCAACATAATAAGTAAGATTGCAAGAATAACGAACATTACTATTTGAGGAATATTTACAGGTTGAACAACAGCATCTACAAATAGAGGTACTTCATAGGCATTTATTGTTAGGTCTTGTATACCAGTTCCAGTTTGAAGATTATTTAAAATACCGGGGTCTACGGGAATTGGGGTGTCCGTAACACTGTTTTTGAACTCCTCCCAAGTTTGCCCGTTAAGTAAGTTGTTTTTAGTCATGTTAGCTTCGTCGTATGTTCTATATTTGTAAGCTATTATAGATGCTGATGACCTATTTAAAACTACGTTTCCAACGCCTGTTTTTGTCATCTGTTCTGTTTCATCATATATATACTTAGTACTCTTATCGGATGTATCTGCGGTAGATTGTTGGTTATTACCTGCAGCATAGTTAGGTGCGGTTGCATCATTTGCGGCCGTACCAGGTTCAGCCCCCGCCTCACCGTTTACAACACTTGTAGAACTCACGACCTCCTCAGCGATAAGCCCACTTGGAGAATCCGGTCCCAATGCAGAAGAATAAGATTTAGAAACCTGTTGCGCCTCGTCCCAGTTAAAGACAAGATTGGTTAAAACCTTGACATCATTATACAACGGAGAGATTATGGACTTCATCTTAGCTTCCAACTCTCTCTTGCGTTGGCTTTCTGTATCAAAGTTTGAAGCAACACCACCCGCAACATTTTGCTCACTACCCGAATACAATGAGTTGGCGTATTGGTCAACAATGTCAATGTTTTGCATTTCAAGACCAACAACGCCGCGCGAAATAATCCTTGCAACGGCTAGAGCTTGCGCCCTGTCAAACGGACGGTTTATTGTCAAAACAGCACTTGCAGAAGGCTGCTGGGTTTGGCTTTGAAGAAAGTTAGTGGTATCCGGAATATCTAGCGTTATAAACGCATTGTCAATACCTTCTACTGTCATAACCTGACGTTCCAAATCGCTTTGACGCAAACGGCGAAGGTTTTCCCTTTTGATAGTTTCAGTTGCACCCATTCCACTGTTTTTCATAGCATCGGCATAGGTGAACGAGTTATCATTGGGGATATTTTTTACACTCAAAGCTACCTGTGCCCTATCGACATCCTTTTCCTCAACCATAATAGCAGTACCGTTATTAGCATACTTATTTAGAATTTTCTCTTCGTCGAGGGCAGTTTTAATTTGTCCGGCTACCTTATAGTCAAGATCACTCTTTAAAAGAATCATTTTAGGTCTTGTTGTAATATATATCGTAGCTATTAAGACACCTAAAACAATAAAAACAGTTAAAACAAGTCTGATTTTTTGGTTTTTTTCTAAACCATTCCATTTTTCAAGAGTTGAATTGTAAAATGAAACCAACTTCTCTTGCATCCGCTCACCCCTTCCTTAGAAATCTTACCGTTATTATTTGCAAATTATAACTGAATCTGCATGATCTGCCTGTACGCTTCAATAATCTTGTTTGTGACCGAGACGGTAAATTCTAAGGAAGAGTATGCTCTTTGCTGAGCCATAGTGAGCGAAATTATGTCATCAGACTTCCCTGAAACAATATCGCGTTCGATTTGAATAGCATTGAGTTGGTAACCGTTGGTTTCGTTTACTATATCCATTGCGGCATTGTAAAAATCCTCAAAAATTTTTCCGGATGTTTTAGGCGCAGATTGTGAAAGACCCATCATATCCTGCACAAGCGCTTTTCCGCTTAAAGGCTCTAATTTAAAATAATCACTCATATTATTCTACCCTCTTCAAATTTTTCGTTGCGACTCTAGGCATAAATAGCCCGATTATGTTTACTGTCTGCTTATCTCTAAGGTTTTGGATATCATGGCCTTCGTTATGTTCATGGCCGTAATGTTTGCTTCGTACGCACGCGACGCTGTAATCATATTAACCATTTCTTTTACAACATTAACATTAGGCATTAATACATAACCATCTGCATCCGCATCGGGGTGCTCAGGTTGGTAGAATCTGTTGCCCGGTGTGTTATCCTCAACAATCTTCGAAACCATAACTCCACCGGGCGAAACAGCTTGTTTTGATTTAGTCGCACTTGCAAGCATCTGCGAAAATTTGTCTCCGCCTCGTTCTTGAAACAAAACCGCACGCCTCTTATATGGTCTGCCGTCAGCTGCCTTTGTTGTCTCGGCATTGGCAATATTTTCGGATATAACGTCCATCAAAAATTTCTGCGCGGTAAGACCGCTAGCACTTACGCTCAGAGTATCAAAAAACGCCATAGTCATCCTCCAATTCTATTATTTAGCATTTAAAACTAAAGAAACCGCCTTATACTTGCTTGTTATACTATTTACAACAGTATCGTATTTGACGGAATTTGTATACAAAATAACATTTTCCGAATCAATGTCCACATTGTTTCCTCCGGAATGAATGGAAAATCCGGATTTGGGTGTTACAACCTTTGCCTTAACCTTATTTAAAGAAAGAACACCTGTCTTTTTTGATTCGGCCAAAGCATCAGCCAGATAGCTTTCAAACACAACATCACTACGTTTAAAATCCGGAGTGTTGACATTAGATATGTTATTTTGAATAACGTTGTCTCTCAAGGCGTAAGCCTGAAGAGCCGTTTCCAAAATTCTGTTTTGCACAAACAATTTTTCAAAAATCATAGGCTACCTCACTAGGAAAAATACAAATACATTTTCACAGTAACATTTCGGCCATTGTACACTAATTTTCAATTTTTGTAAAGGCAAAAGCTCCTGTTTAGATTACAATTATGAAAAATTAATCCACCAACCCAATATCCTTGCGATACTGCATATTATTAAATTTGATTTTTTTAATGTTTCTATAAACCGTTTCCTTAGCGCCATTAAATTCACCAACCGCAACAATATTCAACACACGTCCGCCGGCTGTATAAAATTTCCCATCAATACATTTTGTACCTGCATGATAGATAATTACATCATCACAAGTTTCCAAACCCTCTATCAAAAAGCCCGTTTCATAGCTTTCAGGATAGCCTCCTGAGGCCAATACAACACAAATTGAGGCATCGTCTGACCATTCTATATTAAGTTCGGATAAGTTGCCGTCTATACATGCATTAAAAATGTCCAGAAGATCTGTTTTAAGCTTTGGAAGCAAGACCTGAGTTTCCGGGTCTCCGAAACGGCAATTGTATTCAATAACCGCAGGGCCATCATCTGTAATAATAAGACCGAAGAATAGAATACCCACGAAAGGGGTCCCCTCCTGTCTCATAGCCTGAACCGTTTTAGTGAATATATCCATGCATTCGTCCGCAACATTATCGGTATAATATGCCACCGGTGATATGTTACCCATTCCTCCAGTATTTAATCCCAAATCTTTCTCTAAAGCACGTTTATAATCTTTCGCAACGGGCATAGGAACAATGGTGTTGCCGTCGCAGAAGGCCAACACCGAAACCTCTCTGCCGACCAAAAATTCTTCAATAACAACCTTTGAGCCGGATTCGCCAAATTTTTGTTCCTTCATCGACGAATTCAAAGCTGCCTCGGCCTCCGCCAAGTTATTACATATCACAACGCCCTTGCCCAAAGCAAGCCCATCCGCCTTAATAACGATAGGGAATTTTGATTTTTTGCAATAAAAAAGAGCCTCTTCAAAATCTTCAAAAACCTCGTAAGCAGCAGTCTTTATGCCGTATTTTTTCATGAGGTTCTTCGCAAACGCTTTGCTTCCCTCAATTTCGGCAGCTGCCTTCGTGGGTCCGAATATTCTAAGCCCTTCCCTATTAAATTCATCCACTATTCCCATGACAAGCGGGGCATCCATGCCCACTACAGTTAAATCAAACTTCTCCTTTTTTGCATAGTTAACCAACCCTGATATATCCGTTGAAGAAATGGGAACCAAGGTTGCCAAGCCAACACATCCGCCGTTGCCTGGGGCAACGTGGATTTCGCTGACTTTATCACTTTTGCTCAATGCACAAACAATGGCGTGTTCACGGCCGCCGCTACCGATAACAAGTATTTTCATGAAACCCTCCCGGAATTAAGATGAACCCCTTGTCCTTTGACCAGTTCACCTATGACGTAAGCTTTTTCTCCAAGCTCCGATAAAATCCTAAGTGTGACATCCTTGTCCTTATCAGCAACGACCAAAATCATGCCAATTCCCATATTAAATGTGCCGTAAAGCACATCTTGTTCCAAATTACCTGCGTTTTTCAAAATGTTAAAGATGGGTGGAACATCCCAACTTCCAAGCTTTATATCAGCCCCAAGACCGTTTTTCAGACATCTTGGTATATTCTCAAAGAAACCTCCACCGGTTATATTTGCAATGCCCTTAACCTTAACCGTCTTTGTAAGTGCAAGTATGGGCTTAACGTAAATCCGCGTTGGTCGGATTAGTTCTTCTCCCAAGGTTTGTTTCAAGTCGTTAATGTATTCATTCAAATTCAATTCGCTTGGACGTAGAACTTTTCTGACTAATGAAAAACCGTTAGAGTGCAGACCGTTTGAAGCAAGCCCGATGATGCAATCGCCCTCTTCTGTGTCACTGCCGTCTATGATTCGCGTTTTATCCAACAAGCCAACTGCAAATCCGGCTAAATCATACTCACTTTGAGAGTAAAAGTCCGGCATCTCAGCAGTTTCGCCGCCAACCAAAGAGGCATCCGCCATAACGCAACCATCAGCTATGCCCTTAACAATTGACGCAATCTTATCCGGATAATTCTTTCCACAAGCTATGTAATCCAGAAAGAACAAAGGCTTTGCACCGGAACAGATAATATCATTTACGCACATAGCAACGCAGTCAATCCCGACCGTATCGTGTTTGTCAAGCAAAAAAGCAATCTTAAGTTTTGTCCCCACGCCGTCCGTGCCAGAAACAAGTACAGGGGCTTCCATCTGCTTAGCCAGGGATAGATCAAACATAGCACCGAATCCGCCTATATCCGAAATCACCTCAGGCCTCATAGTCCTCTGCACATGTTGCTTCATAAGGCTAACTGCCTTGTAACCGGCTTCAACATCAACGCCGGATGATTTGTAATCCATTATGTACACTCCTTCACTCAATACCGTCAAATATTCCTACAAACGCCTTACATCTATCGTTTGTTGTAAGTTTAATTTCATTTTCAAGCTCCAGCAGACGCTCATTACTTACGGATGTAAAAAATCGCTTAGCTAAAAGCCGCATCTCCTCCGTAATATGCTTAGGTTTACAAAAATTGTTAAGCGTCTTCGGTAAAAGTTCAGAGACGTCACCGGAAAAACTATTCAGAAATTCCGCACTCCTTTTAAAAACAGACTTTGTTCGCAAACAATCTGGGTCTTTTTCCGAATAAAGAAAGCCGTAACCGTTAGGTGAGATATGCAAAACACTGTCATATGCTCCGCCTGCAAGCCTAACCTCTTTATATAAAAATTCCCTGTTAAAAAGTTCGGTTATGACACACATAGCCCCGTCATATTTAAAATCTTTCTTAAATGAAAACGAGGCTAAGGCGAAGTTGCACGAAGTAAAATCTAAATCATATACCATATAGAAACGGTGCAATTTATTTTTTAGAAAACAAACAGAAAAAGTTGAAACAAAGTCTAACGCAAAATTATAAACCCGCTCACTGCCTGAAAGGCATATAACAACATGCTCATTATTTAATTGAACATCTGAAAATTCTATAGTATTATCTGATAATTTTGTAAAAAAGTCAAGACTTTTTCCAAGACTTTTTCCAAGCGTTTTACACAAAAACAAATGCTTTGTACTTATACGGCTTAAGTCGCTAATCAATGCATACTTTAAAGGATTTGAATTAATATGCTCAATCTTTAGAGATTTTGCCGCGTCATGTAAGCTTTCGAGCCTGCCCTCGGCCAATTCTTCAAATAAGCCTCTTATACACCGAAACACATTTTCCGCATTGCGTTCAAAAAAACGTGTCCGGATAATGAGCTTTATGGAGCTTTCTGCAAATATATCAAAGTAACAGGAATAGCGTTCAACCTGACCGTTAAAACGTAATTCAAATAAACAAGGCAGAAGTGCAAAATACTCCAAAAAGTCCGCATAATGGCTCAAATCAAAATAAAAATCCGCATATGCGCATTCGTTCTCTGTATTTCTAAGCTCATGATATAAAATATTATTAAATTGTTTGTAAGGTAATGTCTTGATTGAGAGATAAGAATAAGGGTCTGCCATTTAATTTAAGCCCTCCACATTTCACAATATTCCTTAACGGCTCTATATATTCCGAAGCATCCAACGCTCCGAAGTCCTTTAAATCAAAAAAATATTGAATACCCCTAGGCCTGTAACCAAAGTCAGCATCCTTCAAATAAAATTCAAACGCAGTAGCGCATCTGTCAAAATCCTGAACGTCTATCTCAGCTTCAACTTCATCCAAAACGGTTTGCAAAAACAAATCCCTGTTCATACCTATAGCACAAAAACAGAGTATCGCGGCTCCGGTTTCTGATTCAAAAAACACAGATATATTACTGCGTTTCAGACGCATTGCATAGTAGCGTTCAAGCAAGCAGAACAAGGTCTTTGAATTTATTCCTCCAATAGGTTCAAGCTTATAGCACAGTCCCATCGCATCCTGTTTCAAGTTAAAAGCTCCGGAAGACCTCAATGCGCTAAACTCATCCGAAAATTCCTTAACGGTTTCGGACTTAAAAGGCTTGCGTCTTTCAAAATTACGCACAACAGCGTCTATATCAAGATTTCCATACAGGTAGACTGTTGCGTTATGAGCCGTATAGTACTGCCTATGAAAAAGCACGCAATCTCCAAGGCTCAACCTTTCAATCATTTCAGGAACACCCGCTGCGTCAAACATAGCTGGTGTATTCTTAAACAATTCCCTGTACGCAAGCCTCTTAATCACATATTCGGGCCTTATGTAAGAATCCTGCATCTCACTGTGCACAATACGTTTTTCATTGAAGAAAATACCCGTATCCCTATCAAAAACGGGATTAAAAACCGCATCAAAATAGACATCAAGCATTTTAAAATACTCGATGTCTATATATGTTGAAAACGGATATATAGTCTTGTCATTAAACGTAATGGCGTTAAGATAGATGTGGATAGTGTTTTTAGAAAGTTCATTGAACGGGTCAATGCCTCTGTAAGCCTCCGAACCGCAGAGAACAACATGTTCTATAAGATGTGCCGCACCCGCATCGTTATGCGCAGGCGTATCAAAGCAAACAGCAAAGGACAACTCCCTGTCCATATCATTACAAGGCTCTATATGAACAAACCTCGCACCCTCATGATTAAAGCAAGCGATTTTTTCCATTATGATAAATGCAAGCTGAACTTATCATGAACGAAGTTTGCACCCTTTTCAGCGTCCTTCTCGTCGATAAGCACAGAAATCTTAATCTCGGAAGTACTAATCATCTGAATGTTCACGCCGCCGTCAAACAAAGCCTCGAACATAGAAGCTGCAATGCCGGGATTGGTTGCCATACCGGCGCCAACAACAGAAAGCTTAGCAATCTTATCATCATAGCTGATGTGGTCAAAACCTATAATGTCCTTGTTCTTTTCCAAGATAGCAAGAGATTCCTTTAAATCAGTCTTGTTCACAGTGAAAGAAATATCCTTTGTATTGGAACGTCCGATAGATTGTAAAATTATATCAACGCTAATTTTAGCCTTTGCAAGTATTGAGAATATCATAAAGGCACGCCCGGGTTCGTCACTTATGCTCACAAGAGAAATTCTTGCAACGTCCTTATCAACAGCAATGCCTGAAACAAAAGTCTTTTCCATCTTAACTTCCTCCTTAACTAAAGTACCTGAAGCATTAGACATGCTAGAGCGCACAATTAACTTAACACGGTATTTTTTGGCAAGCTCCACACAACGTTTGTGAAGCACCTTTGCGCCCAATGACGCAAGCTCAAGCATTTCATCGTAAGTGATTTCCTCAAGCTTTCTAGCGTTTTTTACAACGCGCGGGTCTGCTGTGTAAACGCCGTCAACGTCTGTGTATATTTCACACATCTCAGCGTTTAAAGCAGCGCAAAGCGCAACGGCTGTTGTATCGGATGCGCCACGTCCAAGTGTAGTTATGTCGCCATACCTGTTAAGCCCTTGGAAACCCGCAATAATGACAATATTATTCTTTTCAAGCTCGGCTGAGATGCGCTCAGTGTCAATGGACTTAATAAGTGCGTTTGAATAAGTTGATGAAGAATGAATACCTGCTTGACCAGCAATAAGGGATATTGCTGGATAGCCCAATTTTTGTAAAGCCATAGCCATAAGCGCAATACTAATCTGCTCACCTGTCGAAACAAGCATGTCAAGCTCACGCTTAGATGCATCTGGATTAATTTCAGCAGCCTTTTGAAGCAAGTCGTCCGTAGTGTCTCCTTGCGCGGAAAGCACAACAACAACCTTCTTGCCCGACTTATAGGTCTCGGCAATGCGGTTTGCAACATTAAATATACGTTCGGCATTTGCCACGGAAGAACCGCCGAACTTCTGAACAATAATCATAAAACCCTCCTAATCGGCTTAACAGATATAGAGCGCACGCGCTCCTCCAATTCATCATCCGTCAAAGGCTCGGTGATGAAAGCTGTTTCGTCGTCAAACAAATTTATAAAGGTAATATCTCCAAAAAGCTTAATAAGCTCGCTTTCGGAAGTTTCTTCAACCCGTACAAGCCTTTTCATAGGCATGGAACGGTGAGAAAGTAAGGTAAGCGGTTCGTCCCATGAAATATTAATTGAACAATTGCGCACAACAGCGTCAACAACATCCGCAACAACAGCACCCGCAGTTGGCAACTTGCCCGCTCCGCGCCCCTTTAAAAGCATCTCCTTCATAGCGTTACCATAGAACCAAACGCCGTTAAGCACATCATCAATACCGAAAAGAGGTGAATCGGAAGAAATAATCACAGGCGCAACAAAAGCATGAAAGCCTTCATTCTCTTTTTTAGCCATAGCTAAAAGCTTAACCGAGCCGCCAATATGTTTTGCATAAGCAATATCACGCTCGGTTACATCAACGATACCTTGGGTAAAAATCTGCTTGTAGTCCGCTTGCTTTCCTGTTACAAGCGAAAGCAAAATAGCTAATTTCCTGCAAGTGTCGTGACCACATACGTCATTTTCGGGATTTCTTTCAGCATATCCCAATTCCATAGCCTCTTTGAGCACAACGTCATAACCCATATTCTGGTCAGACATCTTGGTCAGTATATAGTTTGTTGTTCCGTTTAAGATGGCGTTAATTTCAAAAATCTCGTCTGCAGTAAACGCAGTATTGATACATCTTATAACAGGTATTGCGCCGCCGACGCTGGCTTCAAATAAGAAATTGACATTATTTTGAGATGCCAGAGAAAGGAGTTCAGCCCCATGAGCCGCAACGAGCTCCTTATTCGACGTTACAACACTCTTACCCCCCTGAAGCGCGTTTTTAACAAAACCATATGAGGGGTCAAGCCCGCCCATAGTTTCAACAACAACTTTAATATCAGGATCGTTAAGTATAATGTTAAAATCCTTAACGAAGGTTGCAGAAACGCCACTGCCTGAAAAATCCCTTATATCAAGAATGTATTTAACAGAAACGTCCTGCCCAGCTCTTTTACTAATATGTAGCTTGTTAAGATTAAGAACCTCATAAACACCCGAACCGACGGTTCCAAAACCCAAGATTGCAATTTCCGCCATAATCGCCTCCAAATGTAACCTCTAAAGTATAAAAAAATACCCCGCCGTAAGCAGCGAGGTATGTTAAAAATGACCTGTAAGGGAATCGAACCCTTGTTTCAGCCGTGAGAGGGCCGTGTCTTAGCCGCTTGACCAACAGGCCATGGACAACAAATAAAAAACTATTAAAAAGAAAAAATATAGCGGAGGAGGGATTTGAACCCCCGACACCGCGGGTATGAACCGCGTGCTCTAGCCAACTGAGCTACTCCGCCATATGGGAACAACAGGGCTCGAACCTATGACATCCTGCTTGTAAGGCAG
>CAYPQA010000030.1:0-22238 GCA_964412725.1 uncultured Eubacteriales bacterium | reverse complement strand
TAAATAACAATAATAAATTAGCACTTGCTGCTTAATTAGCAGCCGTCGGCCCAAGGTCTCCCATTGCCAAGGACAACCGGCGTCGACTAGATGGGGAACTCTTACAAGCTTGCCTCAACTTGTAAGAAGCTTTTGAGGCTACCGATATATAGGTTTGTTATTTTTCCTATATAAAGGGAATTTGAAAAATGACTGTGATGGGAGAAGTTTCTATCGATGGGTCTTCGGACAGGGGTTCGATTCCCCTCACCTCCATATTTTATGGACATAAAAAAGCCCGAGATTACGGTGTTTGTACCGCTTATCTTGGGCTTTTTATTTGACTTTTTTGTGTATTTGGGTACTAAATGGGTACTATGAGTGTAAAATCTGCTTTTGTGAAGTAATTTACTATTCACTGGTTATCCTCCTCTACCTTAGTAGGCTTTGGGTAGAATTTATCCATTTTGTTTGCGGCTTGTTGCTCCTTTGATTTGATTATATGAGAATATGTATTTAGAGTTACGTTCTTATCACCGTGACCTAAGCGGCTGCTTAATGTAACAATATCTGTATCCTCTGCTATCAAAAGACTGGCGTTCGTATGCCTAAGTCCATGAAACGGTATTTTTGGAAGTTTATGACGCTCTGTGAACTCTACGAACCACTGATATGGCCTTGAAGGTGACATAACTTCACCGTTTTCGTGGCAAAATACAAATGGACTATCTACCCAATCATCACCCATTTTAAGGTGGCAATCCTGTTGATACTTAAAATAATTACTTAACATATCCGTAACAGTTGGTGACATAGTGACAGTTCTGAAACCGCTGTCTGTTTTTGGGTCTTTAATTATAACACCCCCATATTCAGCTGCTACACGTTGTCTCTGCTGAACTACTTGTATGGTTTTTGTCTCAAAATTTATGTGTTTCCATTCAAGCCCCGCTACCTCAGATATACGTAATCCTGTATCAATAGCAAAATAAATAACCGTCTTATACTTTATTGGTGCGTCTTTTAGTGCCTCGAATAAATCAAGAAGTTGTTTTTCGTCGTAGTATTTTAATTTTGACTTTTTAACTTTTGGAACTCTGACACGTTCTGCAGGATTGTTAAGAATTAGGTTATTTCTCTTAGCTTCAGATAAAATTGTTGAAATTAAATCATGATGGTGCTTGATGGTCTTATCAGACAACTTGCCCTGATTATGTTTATTAACAACGGTAAATGCTTTGTCTAAAGGAACTGCCAAGTATTTACTAACCTTATTTGCTACACTCGCCGTTGTTTTCTCACCCTTTCTTAAACGAATAAATGTTTTTGTACTAATGTCGATTACTTTTTCACACATTGATGTTTTAACACTTGATAATAGTTCAATCGTTTCTGTTGTAGGGCTGTAATAATAGTCTAACCTTATACCGTCATCTGATAAGTAATCATAGAATCCTTCTAAGTGGTGAGGCTGTAGCAACGATAACTTTATATGTCCAAGTTCAGGAATAATACGCTCATTTAGCCTCACTGCATAATTAGGCAATGTTGAGACAGCCAGATGCTTTTTTGCATAGTCGTTGTACCATTTTACTGCATACTCACCAAACGTCATTTTTTCGCCGTCAAGAAATGTGCCTTTTGCAACCTCCTCATCAAACAATACTTTCTGGCGTTCAAGTTCTTTTGCAAGCTGCCTTGGAGTTAGTTTATTGTCTATTTTGATTGTCTTTCGTTTAAACCTCTTGTGCCCTTTTTCATCGTAGCCACAGCAGGATGATAATCTGTATGTGTTTTCGCCGCGTTTTTCAATGCTTGCCATATTAAACCTCCAAAATATATAAGGGAAATAACCGCATTATGATTATTTCCCCTTGATAATTTGAATCAAGTTAACCTTAAATGCTGTCCATTTCTAATACATTGTCCCGGATTTGGATGTACTTGTAAAAATTTGTCGGTTTCTATATTTTTGTTGCAAAGTTTCTTTATGCATTCCAAGAAAAGGTCTGCTTGAAGATGATATTTACCTGTTCCGTTAAATTGAAATGCAGGAAATATACCCTCTTTAACGCCTTTACGTATTGAATATTCACTTAGCCCAGATACTTCGGATGCTTCACGGATTGTAAGTGTGTGTTTCATTACAATTGCCTCCTTGTTTAATATATATATATCATAAATGATATTACGAACCTTTAGTGTCCACAATTTTAATGGTGATGTTGACAGATGTTGGTAAAATTCATACCTCTCTACATATATTATTACCTTTTAACTATTGCAAAAGATATAAATTAATCTACACCTATCTACACTCATTCATAATGTTCAGACGGCAACAGGCTGATACCGTGCCATATTACCCCTTTTTTTACCCTGTGAGAACTAAATCCTTGATTCTTAAGTTCGTTATTAAAATCCTGCTTGCAGCGTGTAATTTCACCACTACTCTCAGCCCAGGAACGATATACTGAGTACAGCTCACCGCTCATGCAACTTTTTGTTTGTTCACATTCGCATCGTTCTTGAATGAAGTTCTTCATCCAATCGTTGTTGTGGCGGTACTGATTTGTTATATCAATTACACATTGTGGAGTAATAAGATTACAACCATTTTGAAGAAACTTCACAGAACCCTTGATAATCCAATCCAAGATTGCTCCTCCTGAATGTGATAGAAGAACATCACCAAAGTTTTTTATGTCATTCTGTGGCTGTATTGTGGCATTAAATTTAAGCACCCTTATTCGACGCCAGGTGCCGTTGTCCGTAGCAGTCACTTTGGGAAGATGGTTGGTGAACAATACAAGTGAATGACTGGGAGTAAAAGACTCTGGATCCCTGTATTTACGTTCACCGGTTATGCGGTCAACAGATACAAGCCTTTTTAACATAGATGATGATAGATACTCTCCCTCTTCCGATTCTGCTGCAACTATGAGACGTTTCCCTTTTAGTGTCATAATCTCTGCTGATTTGTTGCTACGTGACGTTGTTAGCACTTCGGGACTGATATTTCCGCCGTATGTGCCCAATACGGTATTTACTGTATTGAAGAAAGTTGACTTACCGTTATTACCACAACCGATTGCCATATCTAATGCCTCCTGATACACCTTTCCAACTGCGGCCATTCCAACAATCATTTGCAAGTAATCTTGCATATCCTTATTACTACAAGTTACCCATTGCAAAAAATTGAGCCACATTTGATAACCGTTTGTGTTTGGAGATACATTTGTAATCTTGGTACATAATTGCTCTGCTGCATGTGGATACATGTTTCCTGTTCTCAAATCGACAAAACCGCTTGGAGTGTTAAGTATAAAAGGATTGCTATCAAGCTTGTCCAACTCTTTATGTAAAGCAGGCTTAGCCAATTCAAGCATTCTTAGAATCTTGGGAGCTTCGCGAGTGCGCAATGCATGTCTGTTATACTCTTGAGCTTGTTTCAGAACATCCTTTGCATGTCGGATACGGTTCGCGTTTTGCAAACTTTCAGCAACGGCAAGTTCTGAATGTGCAGTAGTCAAGTCATTTTGAGAATCCTCTAACATTTTTTCGGATAAATCCATGGCAAGAGTTAATGCTCCAAGGTCATTCTCAAGCCAATACTGCCCGGTCCATGTCAAAAATCCCAAGGAGCGGCAATAGATCAGCTTATTCTTAAAAACTGTAGAAAATACGTTTGCGTTACCCACATCGGTAAAATCCATAGGTTTAACAGAGGATGCGTTGCTGATAGCATCAATACTTTGCTTTTTAAAGCTTGTTAAATGGCTGATAGCTTTCTTTATTGTACAGTTTCCATAAGTATCAGCACCACGCATTTCGTCCCACTTATCACGCATAAGTCCAGAACTCCTAAATATAGCATCCATTAAATTAGCATCACAGTCTGTCCAATATGCTAACATGTCGCAGAAACCATGATCTGCTTCGCTATGCGATGGGTAAATGTTGAATCTCTCCCACTCACCTCTAAGAAGTGCTTCAAACTTTGCTCCATTAGCAGCTTTGAAAGCTTTTTCGATAATCGGATTTATATCTACACCGTTTGCCAAATGCGACACGGATTTGAATTGTTGTTGGGTTGCAAGATTTTTTCCTTTAAGGTAACTCTCATATACAGATTGAAGTTCTACCGTACGCTCAGCTATAGGCTTAAGTTTACCGTATATGTTACCTGTAAAAGTAAAATATCTTCCATTGCTGTAAATCTCAATTAAGCTCTTTCCGGTGTTGTTCAAGGTTAATGTTGGCTCTGACAATTATATGCACCCCTTTCCCGCTTGGGCTGATTTCCGTATAACTGTCTAATATGTCAACTATTTTTTGAGCCTCTGTTGTTAAGGCGCCGTCAACAATTACGTTATCAAGGTCAACGCCAATGTAACCGTTTCCGTCAAATTCAAAACCAATCCCCTGGGCTTCTTGTCTGTAGACACGAGCAACAGCTTCATCATAAGTTCCCCAGGTGTTTGGTGTATTAGCCATTGCCGAGGTCAAACTTTTAGGATTAAACGGTTTCTTGTCTTTTGTTGTGCCGCAGCCCCAATTAACCCAGTTAGTAAATTGCTTTAGCTCTAAAGGAATGTTATTGAAATAGCTATTTGTCATCACTTTTCGCTCCCTTTTTCATCATAAATTCTTCAGTACCTTGTAAAGTAATAAATCGTTCAAGTTCATTCATGGGTATTAACTTGCGATGCCCTAGTGCAACTGAACGTATTACTCCTTCATTTACCATTTTGTGTAAATGCGATTTTGACACACCTATCATACTTGCTGCTTCTTGCACAGAAACCGATAACCTTTGCATAACTCATCAACTCCTTTTTGTCTTATAGGTTTTTTTGAACCATCTTATTGCATTATAGCAGAGGTTGTGATATTATGGAAGAACGTTATAGCGTTCTAAAGCGTTCCGAATAAACTAATTAAGGTGGATGAAATGAATTTTAGGAAAGAAAATATGAGTGAAATAAAAGAAGTGTATACAGTGAAAGTTCGCAAATCATGCAAAGGTTACTTCATTCATTCCGATTTAAACAACCAGAATGAGCCCATTATTTACATTAAACCCAATACTGCAATTTTGTTTAGAGCAATTGATAAACAGCATTCGCACTCTATATGTAATTCAATGATGAATTTCATATACGCTGCTAAGAGGAATCAAAAATCTTATAAGAGTACAGACACTAAAAATATGGGCAATGTAGACACAGATGGAATCTATGGGTATCTTTATGAACAGATGAAGATTTTATCAGATGCAGATAGGAAGATAATTGACGATAGGCTAAAGTATTTACGCTCTATATTTGTTAAAGAAGAAGATATTACCCATACTATTAGGCAGGTGTTTGAGCCTGATTTCAATGATGAGATGACGATATCGGATATACTATTCTCGAATGAATTTGATGACAGGGAGATTTATGATAATGCATCTTTAGATTTATCTGAGATTGGTGAATTAACAAGCAAATACAGTTTTGAACAACTATATTTTTACGATATCGAAAAAGAGGAGCTTGATAATATATGCGAAAAGGTATATACCTTTGTTAATATATACGGTTTATTAGGTATTCTTACGCGAATATTTACCATTACGCCTAGCTTATACTTAACCAACGTAGATATTGACTCTGCTAACGTAGAGACCTTCATTGCTGAAGTTATTAACAGCATTGAGACAAATCCCATGTTGGCCGCAGAGTACAGCCGTCGTTATGGTTTTATGAATCTGTATGAGTATATAAAGCTGTTCTTCCCTGATAAGACGCTCATGCGTTATTATGATGAGTATCGCTTTATGGATTCGAGATTTTGGGTCAAGTACAGCGAACCTCTTAATTTGTTCTTGATTGCGGCTAGAGCTTTTTTTGAAGAATGTAAGATAATAGATGGTACTGGTTCTAAACCCTGCGTGAGTTTTGACAATATCAATATTAAATATGAACATAATGAAAAAACCGATAGTTATGTATTTCGAATGGAGTTTTGCTCCTTTTTTGACGCGATACGATATAATGCAATGTACAGTTCGATGAAAAATCATTCAGATTTATTGCTGTGTAAAAATTGTCATAGGTTATTCTATAAGGGAGAACAACGTTCAAGAAAATTCTGTTCTACTAAGTGTGGTAGTAAATTTCGCAAAGATAAGTTCAATAAAAAGAAACAAAAAGATGCGTCAGAATGAAGCCGATGAATCCACTAATAGGCAATATTTAATGATAGCAATATTCTCCGACGGACAACATTGCTATCATTAGCCTTTGAAGGTATGGTAGCTCTATTCAATACTGCCTTATTTGAATCGTGTAATATTTCCTGATAAATTTAGCAAGTAGAGGTTTAATAGCCTGTTTAATATCTGCGTAGTAGCTATAATAGTGCAGTTTTCTAACCAATATTTTACATATTTCTAAACAGGGTGTAAATACGCTATTTTTATTACTCCTACTTTTCGAGTTTTATTTAATCTTACCGTAAATATACGCTTTAAGAACGCCTTAAAATAAGGGTTTCTAGACACTTGGAAATTCATGTATTAAAAACTGCACGTTTATAGTAGTAGTAAAGAAATAAATGCTAGCTTGGTAGCTTGTAGGGTATTATGTAGTTTACGTTCACAGTTTTTTCATAACAAACGGTAATGCTCAAGCCAACCAAAAGAATGTTATACAATCCAACGTTTGGAAAGAACCTCAAATTTGTGCAATTCGTTGCGTTTGACTACCTCAACATCTGCACCGATTAGTTCCTTCACACTATTGGCAAAATTCTCACCTGTATAGCCACCATCTACTAAAACTTTTAGCATTTTGATAAATTGGGTGCGTCATATCCAATCATGGATACTGATCCATCTCTATCGGTCACATTGGCTGTACTGACAAACATCGCATGAGGTAGACCATGTAATCGACTCCTATATGAAGTTTAACACCTGAAGTTTTTTCCAGCATCAAATCCCTTTTCCTCAGTGGTATCTGTATTTTTAATGCTTTTGGAATCTACAATTATCATTGTAGTCTGTTGGTCACGACCGTTTTTTGACCGTTCGCTCTCAACCAACTCTCGCATAACACGGTCGAGGACGCTTTCTTCGCCGTCAGTAGCTCTTCTCCAGACATTATAATGGTAGCAACATATTTTCCACTTTGGATAGTCATGTGCGGTAGTGAACGCCAACGACAACCTTCTCTCAGACGGTATAATATAGCGCAAAATATATCATAAATATCTAGTTTTTTCCGATGGGTAACTTTCTTTGCTGATTTAAGTTTATGTCTTATTACTTCAAAGGCCTCTCTTGTTATATAGCTTGGATAATTTGGGTGATGTATTAAACCTGTTGAATGTGATATAAACCAGTCAAAAACGAAAGTTGGAGACAGATGTCAAAGATATATATAAGGCAATATAATTTCCAAATATCTTGGAGTGAGTGGGAACTTGCAGAGGCAAGTTCCCTGCCTACGAACGAACAAGAGATTTGAGCGTGTTTTTAAACACGCAGAAATTATTGCCGAATATATAGATGTAAAATGTCCGAATTGCGGAGAAATAAATGTAGTGGTTCATCCAGTGAGAATTTGTAGTAATAATTTATATATTTTAGGATTAGGTTTTAATAAAACGTGCTAAACCTTACTTTGAAAGCTTGCTGGATACGCCAGTAGTAAGGAATGGAAAAAATGCAAATGGTGTTCAAAGATATCGATGTCAAAATAAAGACTGTTCTACAACAACATTTATGTTGGAATACGCATACAACGGTTGGAAACCAGGAATTGAAAATCAAATCATCAAGATGACAGCAAATGCAAGTGGAATACGCGATATTTCAAGAGTATTAGAAGTATCACAAACAAAAGTGATGACGACGTTAAAAAAACAGAAAGTACAATAAGCAAAGTCAATATAAATTACATAAATTCAAACGATAATCTAGATCAAATACAATTTGATCTAGTACTGTATGATCAAGCGGAGAATGCTGAACTTGATGAAATGTGGAGTTTTGTGCAGAAAAGGGCTAATCAGCGTTGGTTATGGCTAGCAATAAACCATGATACAGGCGAAGTTTTGGCGTATACTTTTGGTAAAAATGATGAAGTGTTTAAAGAGCTTGAAACCCTTTTGGAGCCGTCTGGGATAAGCATGTACTTATACAGATGATTGGGGTAGTTACGAGCGTAATATTGACCCTGATAAACACACAATTGGCAAGAAAAATACTCAGACGATAGAGCGTAAAAATCCCACCTTAAGAACTCGTATTAAACGCCTTGCTCGTAAAACTATTTGTTTCTCTAAATCTTTGAAAATGCATGACATTGTTATTGGCTTAGTTATTAATATTTTAGAGTTTAATTGGAACGTTAATTCATATCTCAACAGATGTAGTGCATGACCATTTTCTAAAGTCATTACATTTTTCCACGAAAAGCACCCCTTTTTTATATTTATATCACTTTAATAATTTTGGATTTAAAATACCAAAATACTGATCTGAACTACTTGAATATATTTGAGCTTCAATTTTAAGTTTTTGAACTCCATCAAGTTTAATGATTATATTAATTGGGTCAATAATATCAGACATAATTTTATCTGTTGAAAAAACTTTTTTGTCATCGCAAAAGATGTTTACAGCCCCTAACTCTCTTGAGCTTTTCCCCAGGTTTTTTTCAGATGCTGCTATAGTTGCTCTAAATTCCTTAAATTTATTATTCACAAAATACACTTGATTCCCTGTATAATAATTGCTGCAATTTCCTAATACCATTCCATACAAATATTCAACACCCATATTGGTCTTGAATTTGTCAAAACCTTTAAATAGATTTCCTCCTTCCTGAGTAAATATTTGTAAATCTTGAAGTGGGACACTTCCTGATAATTCATTTGGAGGTTCTGGCTCCTTAGATTTTAAATTTTCGACGTCTACTAAAAGCAAAGCACTTTCAAGCTTGATTATTTTCTCATTAAGTTGCTCTATTTCTTTTGTATAACTATCTAGATTTGCTTGCAGGTTATTATTATCGGCAGTCAATTTTGTTATTTCATTTTTTAGCTTTCGTTTCTCTAATAATTCATTTTCTTCATTATCCTTTATTAATCCTTTAAGATTATCAATCTGTTTTAATAAGTCCTCCTTTTCTAAAGTTAGATTATCGTATTCAACATGTAAATCGTAATAAAAGTCTTGATATTGATTCTGATTTACCTTTATTCTTTCTCCGTTTACACTAATTGTTATTTTGTTGTAGAATGATGAACTGAAAATCGCAGTTATTAATGATGAACCGATGCCAGATATGCCTGCTATAATAAACTTATCTAACTTGCTTTTGTGTTTGAACTTATTTTTTTCTTCATGTTCATCTACAAGTTTGGTATCCATATATATAACCCCCATATAACTATATCGACTTTTCCATTGAAAACTTTTCCTAATACCTGCCTCTACCAACTTGGTTAATAATCTTTATTCAAAATTTGTGGTGAAATAATAGGTATTTCGGCGTGTTTCAAAAGTAGTTGACACTTTTCATCCAAACAACGAGCTATAAACCCTGAGTTTATCAGCATTGCATAATTTTATAATCGTTAGGAGTGTCAACATAATACTCTGTTTTTGAAACGCGCCGGTATTTCTATAAATTTCATCATAATCTTGATTTTTACCCCTTACAATTACTGAATATGCTGTACCCTTTTATAAATTAACCCTTACTTGCACAGTGGACAAAAACATTTATTAAAAGTCTTCATTTAAGCTAAATTGGTCTCTATAACGAAGCGATCTAGGATTTTCAAAAGCCAAATTTAGTATCATAGCTACTTTTTCAAGTGGTTCATGTGGTGGGTTTCGCACGAAAGCAAAAAGGTTAAGATATCCTTGTAGGCTGTCACGGTTAAAGCCAGAATGAGCATTAAGAAACTTTTTTAGGCTATCGTGTATCCTATTTATTGGATTCATAGGATTTTCTGAGTCTTTGAGTCCTTTGAGGTCATTGGCCAAATATTCTTGACTGTTAAGCGCAAGACTTGTGATAAGCTTCTTGTGGGCTGCCTCTTTATCATGCACCAATATTGAACCAGTAGCGATATGGTATGAAAACGTTTCATAAGTTTTTCGTTGTGATGGTTTTCCTGTACCTTCTACAAAACATATTATATTTTCCTTGTCTGTGGCTGCACCGCTACGGATTTGGTTATGCGATAAACCACGATATTTAGTGCCATCTTCTTTGCGGTCAATTTGTGCGTTAATCACGGAATAGTAGGTTTCATCAAGCCAAACCATTACCGATAGTACAATACTTTGTTGATAATTAGCCAGTGTAATAAAGAGTTTCTCCAACCAATACCGGGAAGTAGAAAAAGCATTTTTGTTATTCCATGAATCTGCGTTTATACTCACATATCTAAACAGATTCAAACAATACTCCATCCATTCACTTATAGCTATTTTATGGTTGTCAAAGATTGTATTCGTGGTAGGAAGGAAACGCCGACCACATATGCAAGAGTAACGTTGAACACCATTAGCAGTAAAACCACGTTTATTAATTTCCTTTGAAGAACAGTATGGACAACATGATGGCTCAAAGGAGTTTATTAACTCTGATTCGCCAGTTTCACTAAGTTTAGGGTGACGTGACTCATACGCTCTTGGTAGTGTGTACGTAGAAACTTTTGTGTTTGTGTCAATTCCTCATCCGTGTCCCACGGCGTTTAAGGTCGTGATGTCCCGTGATTTTTTCCAGCCATGTTTTCCCCTTCCCTTACTTGTATCTGTATGGGTTTATTGTAGCAAAATTATAGCGATAATATGCGTATATTTGTTCATCAAGGTAAAGGAAACAAAGATCGTTATACCTTGCTATCGGAGCGTAATTTAGAGATTTTGCGTGAATATTGGAGAGCTTATCGTCCTAATCACCCAAAAGGATACTTGTTTTATACAAAAAACGGACGTTCTCATTGTATCACAGACAGAGCTATCCAAGATGCCTTTCACAAATATCGCAATTTAGCCCGTCTTTCGGATGATTTCACCGTGCACACAATCAGACATTGTTTTGCTACGCATCTTTTAGAAAGCGGTGTAGATGTTTGCCGTATCAAGCAACTCATGGGACATACCCACATTCAGTCAACCACGTCTTATCTGCATTTACTTAACTTTGACGACAATGTTAAAAGTCCTCTTGATATGTTGCCGAAAAAACGAGGCAGAAAATCTAAGAAGGTTTCCAATGATTGAGGTACAGGATGTTTTCACTCAACATGCCGAAACATTTCTTCAACATCATAAGATTTCACTTGTACAGCTCAAAGCCTTAAACGACATTATAAATTGCCGAACTGCCAGGCTTGGCGGTCATATTGATAACTGCCCTGAGTGTGGATACTCACACATTTCTTATAATTCCTGTCGCAACAGACACTGCCCCAAATGTCAAACCCTTGCCAAAGAACGCTGGATTGAAGGTATTAAGGCTGATTTGCTCAATGTTAAGTATTTTCATGTAGTTTTTACTCTGCCTCAAGAGCTTAACATGGTCATATGGTCGCCTCTAAAAACCCCTCACTTCATTTCCGCGAAAAAATCCCCTAATGCATAATGTTGTTATTTCAACGTAAAAAAGCAAAAAACGGCATGATTTCGTTGAAAACGGATTCATAAAAATCCAAATTCAACTTTTTCTGTATATTTTACGTCTTGAAATATTGATTTTATCTGTTTCTCTAGCAACACTATGCATTCGGGGATTTTCCGCGAAAAACGGAAAATCCCCCGTTTTATCGCGAAAATTGCGTTCGCTCCACCCGCTTGCGCGGGTTTCGTTTGGGTTTTTAAAAGTGCCCATATACAATGATCAAAAAAATATGTATAACCTTATGTTTAAATGTATTTCCGAAACCATCCGAGAACTTGCCGCTGATAAAAAGCATCTTGGTGCTGAAGTAGGAATGACTGCTGTTCTGCATACTTGGGGTCAAAACCTCTGTTTCCACCCTCATATACACTGCATTGTTCCTGCCGGTGGATTGACCTCATATAACAAATGGGTAGATTCAAAAAAACGTTTCTTTTTAGCTGTAAAAGTTCTTTCTCGTAAGTTCAGAGGCAAGTTTTTAGCACTTCTCAAGCAACAGAAACCAAACCTTGATCCAACCATTTTCAATGTTTGCTATGATAAAGAGTGGGTTGTTTACTGCAAGCCTCCATTTAAGTCCGCCGGTTCTGTTGTAGAGTACTTGGGACGTTATACTCATCGTGTCGCTATTTCAAACAATAGGATACTCAAGCTTGAAAACGGACAAGTAACCTTCAAATGGCGTGATTACAAGAATTCAAGCCGTTGGAAAGAGATGACGATTTCTTCTGATGAGTTTATTCGACGATTTCTAATGCATGTTTTGCCTCGTGGCTTTACTAAAATACGTCATTATGGGTTTCTTTCAAGCAGAGGAAAGCAAACAAAGCTCCCTTTATGCAAAAAACTTACCTGTTCCTCTCTCGTTTCAAAAGAAAAGTCAAACACCGAAAAGTTACTTATCAAAATCCTTGGACGAGACCCTAAACTCTGTCCTAACTGTGGTTATTCCGGCTTGATTAAAACAGGACTCGCTCCGCCTGTTGCATAAAACTTAATAGCCTTTTTAAAAGCCGCTTAACAAGGGGCTTTGTTTGCCATACTCATTTTACTACAATTTTCAATAGTTTAGCAATTTATTTTGGTACCATTAGGTCATTTTATCAAAAACCGGGAGTTTTTAACTTCCTTGCAACTGGAAAATATAATACTTTCCCAATAGCATATTCCAACCATACGCAGTTTCGTGCTATGGAATTATCCAACCAAGCGCTTTGTATTTCCTTGCAAAGCCTATTTTTATGCCCCCGTGCTCGGATAATTCTCTATTCATAACCCAAGATAGTTAGTAGCCTTTTTCTCATATCGAACAAGAAGTTTTATAAAACGGTTAAGACAAGAAAATATACGTTCAACAACCCAACGGCAAGCTTTCTTATCAGCGGAAGATGCAATAACTTTCTTTTCTTCCACACGAGATACAATGTGGGGTATGCAACCACCCAATACGATGGTTTATGATTCAGGTTCGCCAAAATAACCCTTGTCTGCAAAAAGATTTTCAAAAATTATACCTGTCCATTTTGGACATTATAAGACTACCATGTCTAATACTTCTTGGATTTTCTTTACATCGTGAATATTTGCGCCTGTTAGTACAATTGATAGAGGTATACCGTTTCCGTCTACTAATATGTGACGTTTGCTTCCATTTTTTTCACACTATCTATTGGGTTTGAACCAACAGTTTCTTTTGCCAAAGGAGGTGTTACCATACTTGTATCAAGGATTTTTCAATTCCATTGGATACCTTTAAGTTGGTCGTATTCAAATAGCCCAAGTTGCCACATCTTGAAGAATACATCCTTAGAACTCCAAAGTTGAAAATATCGGTAAATAGAACTAGATGCGCCATGTTTTCTGGGTAATGATTTCCATTGTATTCCAGTTCGCAACACATAGAAAATAGCCGGCAATACAAGACGAAAGTCTATTGATTTTCTGCCTGCTCAGGGTCTACGTTTGTATAGTTTGTTTGGAACACGTGAATTAGTTATCAGTAAATGTTTTATCTTGTCGCAAAATTCATCTGCAATTGGCATGACTTATTCTGTATCACATAAATCTTCCCTGTATGTTTGTTAATTTTTTAGTGCCGCATTTGGTACATTTATGCAATGTTTAATTTAGAGCCCGTCAAAATCTCGCCCGTATTATATAATAGACCTCTTTCGAAACCTAAAACATGCCTAATTCAAAGTTGCAAATACCCGCAAGTAAAGAGAATCTTAGACCAAAATGCTTTCTGCGTTTTCTATAGCGCTCAGAAACTATCTTGAAACGCTTTATAAATCCGATAGCATTTTCGTTTCCTATTCGCTCGCTAGAAAGCTCATGGTTATATTTTTTGTCATCCTCACTAAGCGGCCTGTTTTTCGATTTTTTACGTGGTGTTATAGAGTTTGCATGAATTTTTGCTATGCCCTGAAAACCAGAATCTGCTCCTATTTCAATCATCGCTAAAACGTATATGCCAGCTTCTTTGTAAAGCTTGAAATCATGTGTATTTCCATTGCAAAAAGCCACACAGATTACTTTTCTTGTTTTCTTCTCAACAACTACCAAAGTTTTTATCGTGTGACGTTTTTTCTTTCCAGAATAGTAATTTTTTTGCCCCTTTTCGGACGCTCTATAGGCGTCTCGGTTGCATCTGGAAGAATGACTTCGTATTCTGAATTTTCATCTAATAAGGCTTTTTTGCCAGGCAGAAAAAATGTTCCATCCTTGATAAGAACATCCTCTACCCATTTTATTGCATAGTAAGTATTTGATTCTGATAGTCCATAACTCACGCCTATATGATAGTAAGTGCGATATTCACGCCAATATTCAAGCGCCATTAATAGCATATCTTCAATGCTTAATTTATTTGGTCTACCCCCACGAGCTTTCTTTTTCAAGTGAGCCGCTTGCAGTATCTCAACCATCTTATTGAACGTTTTTGGGTAAACTCCTGTCAATCGTCTGAACTTTTCATCTGCCATTATTTCTACTGGCAATTATACATAACTCTTCATTTTTCATCACCTTGGTACATTATACCACACTTCGACAAGTTTCGTAAGAGGTCTAATAGACATAAAATACAACTGTTGGGGGAAATGAAGATGCGCAACGCATATCCAAGTGACATAACATGAGAGCAGTTTAGCCTAATAAAACAAGATTTAGAAGGTGCAAACAAAACCACCAAGCCAAGAGTTGTGGACTTGTACGATATATTTTGTGCTATACTGTATAGCTTGAAGACAGGTTGCGTGGAGAGCTTTGCCCCACTATTTTTCCGGTTTCCGCTTGTTTTTTTATTATTATGGAAAATGGCGAAAAAATAACGATAAGGGTGAGTCCATATTAGATTACTTTTTGGCAAAATTGATGGACATAAATCGTTATGAAACAAGAGAAAATCCAGTTCATACTATGCTCATAATTGATTCTAAAGGCATTCAAAACGCATATACGGCAGAAGAAAAAGGCTATGATGCCGGTAAAAAAAGCCGGGGTAAAGCTACATATAGCTGTTGATGTTCTTGGGGTTTCCCTATGCCGCTTGTTTTACCACAGCCAATGTTACAGACAGGGAGTGTGCTGTTCAAATGTTCAAAGTCAGCGTATTTTGCCCCATAACTTTTGAAAAGGCATTTGTTGACGGAGCTTACACCGGCGATAAATTTGCTGACGCTACTCTTGATTTAACAGGTGCCACCGTTAAAGTTACAAAACGTTCTTAACTACATAAATTTGCTGTCATTCCCAAAACATGGATTGTAGAGCGTTATTTTGGTTGGCTTTACAAATGCCGAATACTTTGGAAAAATTGCGAGCGCTATTTGGAAAATACATTGAGTTTGGCTAAATTGGCCTTTCAGTGGATATTGCTGAAAAGATTTTAGACAGGCTCTAAGAAGCGTTATCCAGTATCCTTAATTCGTTATACGCCTGCTTATTTTCTATACCATAAATCTTGGCAAACAGAGAAATAGAATTGAACCCTTCCCCACAACGGTGGCAGTAAAATAAGTTTTTATATTTATTGATGCTTGCTGTTGGTCTTTGTGTTCGACCTCCACTGCAAAATGGGCAGTGTGCTACTATCTCAATACGGTTTGCCGAATCTTCTGTTTTGATGTTGCACAGTTTAGCAACATCAAGGATTGAAATCTCATTAAAGCTAAGTATTACTATTATCCCCTTTCCAATTTTCCAATGCTTAAACGATGATTTGAGCAAGATTTAAATCCTTGTATAATATAAACCCACTTTCGTTAAGCAGCTTGATAAGCGACAAGCAAATTATACTCGCCATAATTACTATTTCTACGTTCAATCTGAACTTTTTGTAAACAAGAACCTGCAGTAATAGCCCTGTCACTTGTCTTAACATAAGCATTTATAATTTGGCCATTGGGGTTGAGCAATTCTAAAAGTTGGCTACTCTTGCCTGACGGCTTAATAGATTTCACTGTAAATTTATCATCTGAAGCTGTAGGCTTTTGTTTCGTTTCTGTATTCTTTAGTGTTGGCGGTTGTTTATCAAGTGTAGAAATAGAAGATTGAAATATCTTATCTACAGCTTTTTTGTATTCAATTTCCAATTTTGCTTGCTGGTCATGTTTGATAGCAAAAGACTTCCCTTTTGGTTCAATTTCAACCCAAATACTACCAATCTCATAAAGATAACGACCAATACCCCAAAGCACAGCAGACCGCTTAAAGGCATCGCTCAATCCGCCTTTTATTGATTCAATATCAGTATTTTCCCCACCATCACATTTTGTAATCCACTCTTTGCGCTCCTCACAGTAGATAGACAACCCACATACTTGTGAATTATCCTGCCAATTGTTGTATTCATTCCGCCAATTATATATACCTACAGTATCATCAAGACGCCGTTGTACGGCACGAGCATCAAGAAAAGCAACGGCCAACCCTCTGGCTTTGTCCTGCGTGATGTTTAAGAGGCGCCATTGTATTTCACCATAATTAAATGGCTCTTTAAGCCGCTTTGCAATTTCTTCTGCGTTCATAAACAAACTCCTATCTATTAGATATATTACCCGCAAATAGGGCACTTATCAGGTATTTCGTGCAGCATCAATTCCCGCTTATAAAGTCATTAAGTACCGCACCGCTTAAGATCAGTACATCGGAGTAGTAATACTCCGGTTGTTTGTCTTTAAGCAGTTCCAGTAAATCACGCATCTCATAACCCAGCTTGTTATTCGCTGGTTTAAAATGGTCATTGTTGTTTGGCATACTTATAATGTAGTACGGTAAGCTTGTTAAAGTGCACAGGCTTGTACACTTCGGTAGCACGTTACTTCCTGTACATAAAGCAAAGCCGCTGACATTAGACAGCGGGTAATAATACATTTTGGTATTTGGTTTTATTATTTCATCGTTAGCTATAACACCAAGACGACAAGACGTAACACGACCTTCTTTTGTAATACGGAAACCAAAAACAAGTCTTGGTAGCGGTAGGTCTTTGTACTCTGAACCAAAGTAGCTTACATTAGCTTTGCTTTCAGCATGAAGTAAAACAACATCACGGTCGCCGTTATCATAAGACGTGAAAGAAATACAGTTCTTTGGCAGTAACCCGCTACATATACTCCCTCTTAACAGACTTTTGATTATGCACTCCAATAGGGAATCCGGTGTTATTTCCTTGAAAGATTTCACATCATCTTTTATTGCCTCGACAGCAACGGTACCGTCCCCACGTATCTTAACTATTGTTTTATTCATGCAGCCGTAGCCCCCCTTTGATTCTTAATTTCCAAACATCTATCTGCAAACCATTTATATAGTTGAACCAGCCCCAAAGCCAAATGGTCATGTTCGTAAAATTCACAGGCATAATTACGAACAACAAGCTTGCTCTTACGAGCCGCACGTTTTGATTTAGTGTAGCCTAACAACCTCCATTCCATATTGTAAGTAAAGCTAAGAAGACGACGAGCCTCATTCTCTGCCTCAATCACATAAGGATTCTGAGTTTGGGGCACTTTGTGCGTTCTGCCATATTCCCACGCATAGCAGAAGTAATCGCTTATAAGGTCATCCATAAATATCATACATTCAATTTCGTTGCCGCTGTCGTAGTCGCTATAAAACCATGAGAATACTGAATCAATTGCTCCAAGCATATTCTCAAGACAGGAATAGTAGCTGAGTGAATTGAAGAACTGGCTTTGTACAATATCAAACCGACCTATGTCATACAGTAATTTTGCAAGCATAAGCGTGTGGGCTATTTCATCGAAACCTTCAATATACAAAACAAGCACCCCCTTTATACGTACTCAACAGCCCTACATGTTGGGGCAAGTTGTTCCAATGTGGAAATAACCCCGTTAGCTTTGTAGCTGTTACGTTCAAATAATTCCAAATGTAGGTTACTTAGAGAATCAACGTCCTCAACTTTAAAGGTATCAAAATCAATGCTTGATAGCTTAACATCCTCACCAGAAGATAGCTGCTTATAAATATTATCATAGAGATAGGTTGTACCTGCGTTCATTTTGGGTAAGATGAAATTCTCTGCTTGGTTTATTAGCTCTGTAAATAGCTTTAAACTTATGGTAGCCATTATCTGTCCTCTTTCGTCAATATACAATCAATAATCAGACATCTTGCTATAATCTGAAAGGCTTAAAAAGCCACTTGGAGTCAACAAGTTAAACACCATTTTGTTACTCCTGGTTTCAACAAGTGTAGTGGATGTAACCTCACCCCTGCTGTTATGGTTCTCCTCACGTGCTGCATTGTTATTCTTGATAATTCGACCCTTTAAAAGATGCGGCGTGTTACAATTAACTAGCCCGTTTATAAGACCACTACCACCAACCAGCCCTATTTGCCCGATATTTAGAGGCAGCAACGGACGCTTGATGTTGTCCAGCCTATTCTTTACAAACAACTTGGTAAAGCTTGTAGAGCGACTTAGTTGCTCTGATAACTCTGCTACATTGAACTGCGCACCCTTGAATAGTTCTACTTTTTTTGATACAACGGGCAACTGATAGCGGTCATTTGGAAACTCTGAAAGTTCTAATATGTTGTCTGGCGTTAGTGATAATGATGCAAGCTCCGCTACAAAGGCCGAACCATCACACCTTTTTTGACGAACGCCCATAATAGCCACTTGCTTAAAACGCTTAAATTCGTCGCCTACAAACTTCCATACGGTTAAATCTGTGAAGTTATCGCATAAGACTCTGCAAATATCAGCGGTTAGGCGGTAATACGGAATGATATATATGAGCAGACCACCGTACGTAAGATGGTGAATAGTGTCAACAAGAAAGCGTTTTTCAAGCCTTGTGTTACTGCCGCTCTCTGTTATAACATTCAAATATGGCGGATTTAGCAACATCAGGTGAAATGCTTCGTGGCTTATACGCGAATGAAAGTAAGAACCAAAACCTACCCTATCAAGGCGGGTAAGAGCCTCATCAGCGCGGCAACTATCAAGTTCAATACCATAAGTATTACAGTTATGGTATTGCGCCAATGTCTGTAACGCAAGACCACAGCCACAACATGGGTCGAATACGTTCGCGGTAATACCTTCTGGAAAATTAATGCCGTTAGCAATTTGTTTAATATGTTCTAAATCTGTTGGATAGTAGCCCATTTTAACAGAGTTCATCAGCCTACCAATAATCGAGGCATTTGTTGTTGCATTGAATTTAGGTAGTTTCGATAAGTATACATTTATAGCAGAACAAAACTTACCATAGTCAGGTGTCATAATGTTAAACGTTTTAACAGAACTCGCAAGCTTACTTGAATAGTTAGCCAGTTCCGTTTCGTCCATCTCCACCAAAGCCAACGTTGCGCTATTGATTAATTCTACAAGCTTATCTCGTTGCTTTTGCAAATCCGCATAGACCTCACGAGCCTTGTTTTTATTGTCGGATACTGTATTCAATTTAGAACGTGAAAGGGGCAGCTCATTAATAATCTGAGCTACCCCTTTTTTCATATCCTCTATTTTTGATATGGCATAATGAGTCTGCGTTTTTTCGTTAAGCGACATAACTCCTCACCTCGGTATTATTTCTGATTGTTTTCACTGATGATAATAGATCAAGAACGCCGTTATAATCACTGTTCATAAACAGCCCGTGCGAAAGCCACATATTTCTACCGCCACTGTAATCTTTGATGTGATTTATTTCACGATACAAGAAACCTTGTGAGTTATAGCTAGGCTTTGACAGTTGTACATAAACCCCATTGCCATCGCCCCACATAGCATATAGGCTAACTTCACCGGAAACAGCTATTCCACCGGGGTTTGTGTTGACCTTATATTCAGTAAAGCCCAAGTCCTTAGCCAAAGCTCTCAAGAATGTTGCTGACTTGGTTAAGAAGTCCTTTTTTAACCCATTTGGACCAGATTCATTACTACCATAACAGTAGCCAAGCTCCTTTTGTAATAGACTGTATATAGCTTTCATGTTGTTTTGCTGGGATTTACTAGACATATGAACATCCTCCTTATATGACTGGTTTTAGATTTATTGTCTTGCTTGAGAACGTGACACTTCTCACCCGGACGCTCCCAAGTACTAAAATATTATAAATATACGCCACAACCGCCGTATGTCACTTCTAAAAACCCCTGACTTTTTCGTGTTAGCGTTGCTGCACCATACGCAAGCCCGCAAACTACGCGGTGTTGCATATGGTTTGCAACTACACGATAAAGTCAAAGCGGGGTTTTTAGAGGCTTCATGTAGCCGCAAAAAGATTTGTGGCTATAGTTTGTGGCACTGATAATGAAGCCTCTGCGCAGGATAGTTCTGTAGGAAATTTATCTGTGGCTTCAAGAATATCGTTGTAAATATCGCCAACGGGCTTATAGTAAGTACGTCCTTTACGTCTAATACCACAAACAACCTGACCTGTAAATTCGCCGTTACCGCTGTCGATATAGATTAAGTCTTTGGCTGTCATAAATACTTCATGACAAAGACGACGGCTTTTGTTGTTATCAACAGCCCCTATGAGTATTACAAGTTCTTCGCTGGTTTTGTATAGATGTGTGTTTTTATGACAATGCTCGGGCGTAATAAGTATTGTGAGCATTTCTTTAGCTTCAATAAAGTTTGGAACAAATAATGTCTCCAGACCAAAGGCAGTAGAATAGCGTTCTGCTAAGACCTGAGCTTTATTTCTACCTAAGTCTGCCGCTATGAAGTTTTGCCTGATGAGATTCTTTTCTTCCACAAGGTCGCCGTCACATATGATGATTTTGACTTGCCTATCCAAAGCATGGCATAATCTATATAAATGCGGTGCAATATGACCTCCTGTACCACCAGCACCAAGCATTATAATCTTAATAGGCCTGTCCTTTGCAAACATCATCTACATTCACCCCTGACAGATGTTCGTCATGAAATGTGACATTATTAGCCCAATGTTTTGGATAATAGCCGTCATAAATTGGTTCAAAGACAAGCCTTGGGTCAATCTCCATATACTTGCCGCTGGTTGAGATACGAACCCTTATATCCGGAACATATTTGTCTAAGCGGCCAATAATAGCATAAAGGCGTGTAGCTTTTTCATCAGCATTGTCTGTTTGTGAGAAGAACGCTTTCATACTGTTATGAGAATGAATATCCATATAGTGAATATAGTTTCCGTCCTCAAACTCATCTGTAAGCTCGCTTGTTACCGATACTTTAGATACAAGCTGTTTGGGTGGATTTGCAATATATTGTCGGTTACGCTTATCCCAGTAAATGTTAATCAACGCCTCTTTTTCTGCATCGTGATTCATAAAGCTTCGAAAGAAACTAATCACATCAAGCAAAGTCGTATGCGGTATGAGCGGCAAAGCAGGAACGAATCCGGCTCTAACCTCCGACAGCAGCTCACAATCTACGATGGGTGTTACGAATCTACCCATTTCAGTGTTGCGTATTTCATATACCTTGCCGTCACGAGCCGGTACAATGGATATTACTTTACCCGCTGCCTCTGTTTCATCCAGGCTTGTAAATACGCCCTTGTAAGCCGCCCCATAGCCTTTAGATTGAGCAATAACACGAGGCTTAATCTTGCATAATACATTTTTATCCTTAGCCTTTTTCAGAGCATCAAGGAATTCCTTTGAGGTCTCAATTTCTGATTTCATTTTTCCGATGCTTGTAGACTTAGGGTCGGTGACAGGCTTTGTAATTTTGCCGTACTCCACAGTCCACGACACACGCTTACCATCTTCTAATTCAGGGAAGTCTACAGCCTTCTCAATTCTCAATTCATCAAAGGTTTTAGCTGTATCGTCAATGCCTTCAGTAGCTCCGGCGTATTCAAAAACAGGCATTTTATCTTTAGCAGACGGCTTTTTATCTGGCTCATTAAAACCAAAATCATCATCACTTGCAAACGGGTCAAAGTCTTCATCAACCGGTGCACTTCCCAAATCAAGAGCATCTTTATTAAGATTATCAGTACTCATAAATTTCATCTCCTCATAATAATAAAAGCCGCCTCGAATGAACGAGACGGCGTATTATCACTATGGCGGCTTTGCCG
>CAYPQA010000029.1:0-22524 GCA_964412725.1 uncultured Eubacteriales bacterium | reverse complement strand
CGTGATAAATATACACGAATGGTGAGGCTTTGTCAAGCCTACCAAATTTTATCAAAAAGCCTTAAAAACAGCATCGCAGCCTCACCACGTGTTAAGCTTTTCTTGCTTTCAAAGGTATTTTCCTGGTTTGATAAGATTAAATTTTCACGTGAGGATAAAGAAACATCCAAGATTGCCCACTCGCTTATATCGCTTGAATCTGAGAACAGAAGGTATGTTTCCGGCTTTTGAGGTTGCTTATAGCCAAGTTCCTGTTTAAGAACCCTAGCCATAACTGCCGCGATTTGCTCATTGGACGCAGCCTGCCTGCCTCTGAACGTACCGTCATCGTAGCCATACATTATATCGTGACTTTTTGCGGAACCGGCCGATCCGAAAAACCATTCGCTTAACGTTACGTCAGGGTATCCTCCGTCCGCGTTTGCATCAAGCTTGCCCAAACACCTAAGTATAACAGAGGCTATTTCAGCCCTTGATATGTCTGCGTCTGGTTCAAAAGAACCGTCTCTCGTACCTACCATAAGCCCCTTAGAGGCTAAATATTTTATTGCAAATTGCATCTCAAGTGCTTTGTTTTCTATGTCTTTGAAATCTATCTCATTTTCATGCACAATATACTGCCCAGAAACAGAAACTCTGGCTTCAAGCTCATGTCTGAAAGGATTGTAGTGTGTGGGTACAGGCGTATCTTGAATCATAACAGTTTGGTAGGAAACATCGGACGGCAGAGCTTGCACAGATAAGATCATAGGTTCATCCAAGCGTTCCCTGTTAATCGAAAGGTTTACGGTTTTCACGATAGCTCCGTTTACGAATTTTGGTGTCTTAGTTTGATTAATAACCATACTCTCGGAAACCTTTGCACTTATAACAAGAGGCTCCTTTGAATTATTCGGCTGTGGCACAACCTCAAGACTAAAATCAGGCGCAACAATCTTTATATTTATAGGCTCTGCATTATCGGACGGCATATCAAAAACTGCATTTATGCTGTCGCCGTTTTCTAAATTTAATGTAACCTTTTTGCGTATGTCTCTCGACAGCTCAATCCCGCTCTCAGATAGTGCGGATTCAACATCACTCAAGGCTTGATTGTATGCGGATTCTACAGGCGAAAGCAAAGCTGGATTAATAACAATATCACCGGAGCTTACGGTTATGTTACTGGCTTTTGCCAAAGCCTCCTCAACAAAAAGCGTGAGTTCATCCACAGCCTCCTTTGTTGTCTTTTGCGCATTGGGCACATTAACCAAACTCACAACCTCATTTATTATAATCTTATTCGCAGATTGAAAGTCTGTTATACTGTTAAGAACTTCTTCCTTTACTGCCAAAGGGGAGCTTGTTTGAATTATGGACGTTATATTTTGGGTTGCTGTGGCTGCTGCGGTAGTTGCAGCGGGAACCACAGAAGGCGCTTGCGTCGCTGCTGCACCAGTCGTGGGAGGAGCCGTTGTTGATTTAGGGGCTTGAGTTGGTGTCGGAGTGGGTGCTGGTGTTGATTTTGGTGCTATCGACGGCGTTGGGGTCGTTGACGGCTTTGGGGTTTGAGTTGGTGACGGCGTTGGTATTGGCGGTTCGGGTGTAGGCTCATATGTTGGTTCAACGGTTGGCGCTATAGTTGGCTCAATTGAAGCAGAGGTTGTAACCGCAAATGTAGCTATTCCTCCAATATCTGCAATAAAAGATGGTTCATCTCCTGCATATTGTGTCGTCTTGCTTAAGCAAAATACAATTAATGCGGTTGCTAAAACCGCCATAGCTTTTGTAATTATCTTTTTCAATGAAAGTTCCTCCTAAAAAATTCTACTTCACCGCCCAAATAACGCTGCGCTTTGGGTCGGTTACGATATATGCTGTGTCGGTTATGGCGAAGTCCGTAAGCTTGCTGTTCGGCCAGATAAAATCCTCTGCCTTACTTTCACTTACGTTACCCATTGAAAATTCCTTTGAAACAAGCCCCGCAACACTTTCGACAAACGATATAGAACCATTTGCAAGACTTACCTTTCTTAATGTATTAAAATCCCAAACATAAAGTGCATCTTTATGCCAATGCAAACGTGTTGGCTGAAAAAATTGCGCTTGTTTTCCATCCACAAATGCCTTTTTGTCTCCAAACCCTGCAAAATTAACTATGCCTTGTCCGTCAAAGCAGCTTATGGTGCCGGTTTCGATGTCTGAAAAATAGATTAGCCCATTGTTGTCGGCCGTTATGGCACTTGCTCCTTTAGGTATCTCGTAACTCGTAAACTGTGCATCACTAAGACTCTGTACGCATATCTGAGTTGTATTTTCAGTCAAATTATGGAGTATGTAATACAAATTATCATCATACACAACGAAATCCGTAATATTCATAAGCGTAGCGTTATCAATAAACACACTTTCGACACCGCTTTCATTTATACGAATTATGCTCCTGAAAAATTCGCCTCCGCTGCTCCATTCGTTTGTTAGCACGTAAACATCATTTCCACTTGCACGAACTGTATCTGCTTTAAGGTACGGCGCTCCAAGCGATATACTCTCAGAGTTTCCGTCCTCTATGCGTTTTAAAACTCCCGCATCACAGAGATATATAATTCCATCATCCGTTACAGCTATGCTTTCGGGCGAAACAAACTCGGGGGTTTGGCCGTCAATGTGCTCACGGATTTGGCTCCCCATATACAGTCTCACATCACGCCCAGGAATAAAACGCTGTACAACCTTAACAAAATTTCCGGACGATTCAATAGAGCCCGCCGAAACATAAACCGGCTTGCTGTCAATGGCTCCTACTAATGTCAAAATGCCAACATTCAAAATCACAAAACCCATAGCAGTACGGTTTTTTATTATCCGCATGCCGCGGACTTTTTTTATGTCCTCAAGCAATTCTCTCGCAGTCTGGTAACGCATGTTTGGGTTAACCTCTAGGCATTTCAAGATAATTCCAGAAGCTTTCTCCTCCAAGCATTGCTCAAGCAAGTTAAAATTATCCATTGTAGGTGCACAGCCCGTTGCAGCCTCAAACAGTACCGCTCCAAGGCGGTATATGTCTGTTTTTGCGTCCAGTTTCCATATAAACCTCTGGGTTGGCAATGACTTGAATCTTTCTTCAATAAGCGAACTCAAATCCTCGCTTACATTTGCCCCAAACTGTTCTGGTGCCGCATAACGAAAAATATATTCAATATCATCTCGTACCATTTCAAGCTTTGAAAGCTTAACACGTCCACCGGTTGTAACAAATATTCTTGAAGGACAAAGAGTAAGGCAGTAAAAAGGCTCCGGCCGGCTCTCATGCATTTCGCAAAGTGCCTTGCAAAGCTGCTCCCCAAGGTTAAGCAACTTCGTGCGATTGTAACGTATTCCGTTTCTCAACGTTTCTGATAAAAGCTCGCCTTTCATAAGCACGCCTCCTTTGATTAGATTTTTTCCATGTAAAATTCCAAGAATAATTCTATCATTATGTTTGACAATTTGCAACCAATGAGATTATAATGAAAAAAATTTTTTAAGGAGGCTTTCATGAGTATTATAAGAGATGCATCATTAGCGCCGCTTGGCGTAAAAAAAATCGAATGGGTTAAAGAATTTATGCCTGTGTTGGCACAGATAGAACAACGCTTTATCAAGGAGAAACCATTTGCAGGTTTGAAGATTGCGGTTTCCGTACATCTTGAGGCCAAAACAGCTTATCTGGGTCTTGTATTGCGTTCGGGGGGCGCCGAGGTTGCGATAACCGGTTCGAACGTGCTTTCCACCAAGGATGAGATTTGTGCAGCTTTGGATTCAATGGGTATGAACGTATACGCTTGGCACAACGCAACAGAGGAAGAATATTTTTCTCATTTAAAGAAAACGCTTGAATTTTGCCCCGATATTATCATTGACGACGGCGGCGACCTCGTTAACCTTTTGCATGGCGAATGCAAGGATTATGCGAAGAATGTCATAGGCGGCTGCGAAGAAACAACTACAGGCATACACCGCTTACGTGCAAGAGTTAAAGAAGGGCTTTTGAATTTCCCTATGATGGCCGTTAATGATGCCAACAGCAAATATCTGTTTGACAACATCCATGGCACAGGTCAGTCTACATGGGATGCTATTATGTATTCAACTAACCTTATGCTCTCAGGAAAGGTTGTTGTTGTAGCCGGATACGGACATTGTTCGTCCGGAATAGCAAAGCGCGCAAAAGGTCTCGGCGCACGTGTTATCGTTACCGAGATTAATCCTTACAGATGTCTTGAAGCCGCAATGGAAGGCTTTGAAGTACTTAAGATGGATGATGCCGCAAAGATTGGAGATGTTTTCATAACTGCTACGGGATGTAAGGATGTCATAACGAGACGCCATTACGATGTTATGAAAAATAATGTCTTGCTTGCGAACGCGGGACACTTTGATGTGGAATTCAATAAAATTGATTTAAAGGCTTTATCCGAACGAATTGACAACCGTCGTCCATTCATTGACGGCTATGTACTTAAAGACGGACGCACAATCAATGTGCTTGCGGATGGGCGCTTGGTTAATATCGTCGCCGGAAACGGACATCCCGCGGATATAATGGATTTGAGTTTTGCATTGCAGGCTATGGGTGCGCTTTATATTGCTCAAAACGGACGCACACTTAAGCCCGGTTTATACAACATACCTGATGAAACCGATACTGAAATAGCTATGATGAAACTTCGTGCTATGGGACTTGGACTTGATACGCTCACAAAAGAGCAACAGGACTATTTAAACAGTTGGGGTGAGTGATTATGAAAAGGTTGGCTAAAAAGATTTTGACGATTTTGACGGTTTCTGCATGCGCTATATCTTTTTCAGGCTGCGAAACAATGTCAATCAAACCGTCGGAAGAACTTATCCGCTTTGAAAGCCTTGAAGATTTGAGAGAGACATTAAACAAGCAACATGAAGCCTTTAACAGGGACACAGTGAGAAAAAATCTGTTTGACATCAACCTTATTGATTCAAATGTGGTATATTCAGCTAAGGCCGAATCAGCAGATGTGTCTTCAAGTGCTCCGGCTTATGCAGCAGGAGCCAGCGCAGACTATTCTACAACAAATGTACAGGTCGATGGCATAGGTGAGGCCGATATAATTCAAACAGATGGTAAATATATATATTACCTATCTCAAGAAGATGTTGTAATTGTTGACACAACAGATGATAAGCTTAACATTGTTTCACGTATAAAGAGTCCATATTTTCTGAGTGATATGTATCTTTCAAAAGACCGGCTTATACTTATAGGCATTGGGGATTACATGACAAGCTCCAGCTATACGTCGTCGATTCAAATCTACGATATAAAAGACAGACAAAACCCAAAAATTCAAAGAACCGTAGAGCTTGATGGTAACGTTCTCACAACAAGACTGAATGGCAATGACCTATACTTCGTTACAGGAAGGTATCTTTGGAGCAATTTTTATGAGGATATGCCGCCTGAAGAATTTTTGCCCTCGTTTAAAGATTACAGCTCAGAAATATCTTCAGACAATGCAACTAAGCAACGTGTTCCAATAGAGGATGTCGCTATGTTTCCGGAGCCATATGTAAGTAATTATCTTATCGTTGGTAGTTTCGACATTTCTAAGGACGAGCCTGTAAACTTTAACGCTTACATCGGTTCCGGTCAAAGCTTTTATATGAACCAAAAAAGCTTTTATTTCTCAGGTAATATTTACAGCGGAAGTTCAAACAATTCTGTTATCTATAAGTTTGATATAAAAGACGGCAAGCTGGATTACAGAGCCTCTGCCAAGGTAAATGGCGTTATTATTAATCAATTTGCTATGGACGAGTATAACGGACGGTTCCGCATAGCTTCATCAAACACAGCCGGTAACAGTCTCACAATCTTTAATGAGGATATGAAGCAGATTGGCAAAATTTCGGGCTTGGCTAAAAACGAAAATATTAAATCAGTGCGTTTCAATGGTGATGTGGGCTACGTTGTGACCTACAGAAATACAGACCCTTTATTTGTTTTCGATTTAAAAGAGGACGAGCCAAAGCTTATGGGTGAGCTTAAGATTCCTGGCTTTTCCACCTACCTTCATCCTTTCGGCGAAGGCTATTTGGTTGGTTTGGGAATGAACACCATTGAAATGTACACTAAAGAAAACGGTGTTGAAAAGGTTGTTGGAGCAAGAGAGGAAGGCATGAAACTTTCCTTATTCGATGTAAGAGATCCATACGAACCCAAGGAACTTTTCACAGAGCCTATCGGACGATCCGGCACCTATTCTGAAGCTCTCAGCAATCACAAGTCTATTATGGTTGACAACAACCGAGGCATTTTTGCATTCCCGATTAATTACAGAGATGAGCGCGTTTATTGGAGCGGCGGCTTGGTTTATTCTATTAACACGGACACAGGCTTTCAAAAGCTTTCCGAGTTAAAATCCAGTGAGTTCAGCTACTATTTTTCCGAGCGTTTCTGCTATATTGGAAATCGCTTATACTTCTGCTCCGGCGGCAGTATTTTCGCCTACGACTATGACACGTTCAAGGAAGTTGCGAAACTTGCTGTGTATAATTAAAAAAAGTTAACAAAATAAAAAGGCAATTGCAAATCCGAAAAATCGGTCTGCAATTGCCTATTATTTTGTTATGAAAAATTATCTTACAAGCCAACCGCCATCAATAGCAAGTACATGACCTGTTACATAATCCGCCGCACGGCTTGAAAGGAATACAATGGCACCCATCAAGTCATAAGGATGACCCCATCTGTTAGCGGGGATACGTCCGAGGATTTCAGAAGCACGCCCTTCGTCTGCACGGATAGGGGCTGTATTTGCGGTTGCGATATAGCCCGGTGCAACAGCGTTAACTTGGATGTTTTCTGAAGCCAACTCGTTAGCAAAAGCTTTAGTTATACCCACAACACCATGCTTTGAAGCGGTGTATGGAGGAACAAATTTGCCGCCCTGGAAAGAAAGCATGGAGGCAACATTAATAATCTTACCAGATTTCTGATTAGCCATAACCTTTGCAACAGCGTGGCTTAAATAATAAACAGCGTTAAGGTTTACATCAATAACAGCCTGCCAGTCCTCGTCCTTGAACTCCAAGAGAGGTGCACGCTTGATAATACCAGCATTGTTAACAAGAATGTCAATTCTGCCATACTTGTCCATACAAGCCTTAACAACGCCGTCAATCTGCTCTCTTTTTGACAAGTCTGCTTGGAAAAATTCAACCCTGCGTCCGACACCCTTGATTAATTGCTCGGTTTCTTCCCAAGTTGTGTCGTAAGTAACGATGAATAAATCAGCGCCTGCATTAGCCAAAGCCAAAGCATAACCTTGGCCAAGACCTGTATTGCCGCCTGTCACGATTGCAACTTTACCGTCAAGACGGAAAAAGTCCATACTAAAATTGTTTATAGAATAATTACTATCCATAAAATCCTCCTTATTGTCACCTCTAAAAAAATTGACTTTTTATAGGCTTCCTTATCTTAATTCGTTTGTTTTAATGGCGTCCATGTCTGTAAAAGTTTGGTTTTCTCCGACCATACCCCAGATAAACGTGTAATTCTTGGAGCCAACACCAGAATGGATAGACCATGATGGGGAAATAACAGCCTGCTCATTTTGAACAACAATATGACGCGTTTCCTGCGGTTCGCCCATCATGTGGAAAACAACGTTTTCACCCATATTGAAATACAAATAAACCTCCATACGCCTGTCGTGCGTATGCGAAGGAAGCGTATTCCAGATACTGCCGGGATCAAGGATTGTCATGCCCATAACAAGCTGGCAGCTCTTACAAACTGCTGGATGCACATATTGATTGATTGTTCTTTTGTTGCACTCTTCATCCGTTCCGAGATGAACCTTGTTAGCCTTTTCAAGGCTTATTAAGGTTGTTGGATAGGCTGTGTGAGCTGTACCGCTGTTTAAATAAAACTTAGCGGGGTTATCTTTATCTGCACTCTCGAACAAAATTTCCCTAACACCCATGCCAACGTAAATACCATCGCTGTTGTTGAGGGTATATCTTTCGCCGTCCAATATTATTGTACCCGACTGACCTATGTTTATAACGCCCATTTCACGGCGTTCAAGGAAATATTCTGCGGCTATGGCTTTACCGGCCTCAAGCAAAAGCGGCTTATCTGTAGGAACAACACCGCCAACAATTATTCTGTCATAATGGCTATAGACGAGCTTGGTTTCACCGGGGCAAAATAAATCCTCGATAAGAAAATGTCGCCTAAGCGTTTGTGTATCGTAATGCTTAACATCCTCATGATGATGAGAATACCTTATCTCCATGTTAAACCTCCTTAAAATTTTGTCACCTCTAAAAAGCTGACTTTAGAGGCTTATTTTGTGAAATTATAACATTGATTTTTCCCGTTTGCAAGAAATTTTTTGTAAGTATTTCCAATTACAAAGTAGTTGTTCGATGCCAAGAACGTTTAAAATCATAGTTTTATCCTGAGAATTTTGACAAGCGGATAAAATACAGCGGTTTATCAAAAACTGATTAAATACCCAAGCTGTATCGCTACAACTTATTTCTCCTTCAATTTTAAACTCAACGGATGTAAGCGGAAAAGAAAGTCCGCGTCCAATCGCCTTCACATAACTTTCCTTAAGCGTCCAAAGAGAAAAGAATGTAATGTCAGGGTTTTCAGAATTATTGAGCGTTTCCTGTTCAGCGATAGTAAGCACTCTCTTAACAAGCTTTTGAGGATACTCGCGCACATCTTCCGCATCAAGCCCAAGTTCATAATCCGATACTGCCGCTGCCACAAGTGATTTGCAATGTGTTATGTTGAAATATCTGGGCATAGTAGACAAAAGCGGTTTGCCATATTCGTTGACCCCCCATGACGGAAGGACTTCACCAACAGCAATGCAAGCCAACACATATGCGCAAGCAGAGCGCACGCGTCCTTCAAAGAAACGGTATGAAAGCACCTTTTCTCGGCGAAAATCAGGAAAGGAGTATAACATTTCATTAAGCATATCCTCATCTATCCGGTCAAGCTCCGAACAAGCATAAATCATAAACTCCCACCTCAAAACTATATTATACTCATTAACTCATTAAAATCGCACTTGTTTTGAGTGTTTGCAAACTTGTAGAGGCAAATTTGCGCCATTTCGCGAAGAAAGAAGTGCAGATTTTTAGTGTTAAGGAGTATAGCATTGGTCAAAAAAAATGTAAATATGCCTATTATTCCTTGTGCTTTATGTTCCGATATGTTATAATGGAAAAATCAATACGAATTTTACAAAACTCAATTCTTCTGTTTTATTTATTAAAAAATTAGACAATAAATTTTTAAAGTTAAAAGGAGGCTTCATTATGAAATTAGTCTTAGCTATAATTCACGACGAGGACGCGTTTCACATTATGGACTTATTAAACGAGAAAGGCTTCAGCGTTACAAAACTGGCCAGTACGGGCGGTTTCCTGAGAGCCGGTAATACAACTCTTATCTGCGGTGTCCAAGAGGAGCGCATTGATGAACTGGTCTCCATAATTGAGAAAAAATGTAAAAGCCGTAAGCAAATCACCTCTGTTAACACAACTCACGTTAACGCTACCGAAAGCTATGTGCCATATCCCGTTGAGGTTACCGTTGGCGGTGCAACTTTATTCGTTCTCAATGTTGAGGAATTTAAGAAAGTTTAGAGGTTCTTATGAAGATATCAGAGGTTTTGTCAACAAAATTCAGCGAGCTTATGCCTTCTCAAAGAAAAACAGAATCAGCTGACTTCGAGTTTACGCTTAAGAAACTGGATGAAGAAGGCCTCGCAGAACGCCTATCTGGTCTTATAGAAAATATAACCGACACGGGCAAGCGCCTGTCTGAGCATATGGACTTAAAGGATTTAAGACATTATCGCTCGTTGGTTGGCGAATTTATGAACGAGGTTGTTACAAATTCCCACAAATTTTCACGTGAAAACTTTCTTGACCACCGCGGACGTCATCGCGTTTATGCGATAGTAAAGCTCGTCAACAAGGACTTGGACGATTTGGCTAAGGAACTTCTCAAATCCGAAAAGGACAGAATTGCTATTTTAGACAAGGTAGACGAGATTAACGGCCTTTTGTTGGACATTCTGGCTTAGGGGTGAGTTCTTGTCTCAAAATAATCACATACGAAAAGCCCTCAACAATGCTATTCTTAAAAATCGTATTACACAAGCCTACATTTTTGAGGGTGAAGATACAGCCGAGGCATTGTCTTTAGCTAAGGATTTTGCCAAAACAATTCAATGCGAAGGTGAAACCAAGCCCTGCAATGAGTGCATATCCTGCGTAACCTTTGAAAACCAAAACCATCCGGATATTCGCTATCTCGCTCCTGAAAAGCAAAACTCCATAGGAGTTGATGACATAAGGACGCTAATCAGCGATGGGGTTATGGTCAAGCCCTACCGTTACGGACATAAAATTTTTATTATAGAAAACGCCCATACAATGACCGTTCAGGCACAAAACGCATTTCTTAAAACGTTAGAGGAGCCGCCATTTTATGCAATCTTTCTCTTGATTGCAAAAACCGGCTCCGATTTTTTGAAAACGATAATTTCACGTTGTGTTGTTTTCAAATTACGTGCGTTGCCCGTTCCGGCTTTTTTGACAAGCACACAGGAGTCCGATGTATCCTTGGTTTCTCATTGTATATCCCTCTGCAAGTCACTTGAAACTTGCAGCCTTGTTGATATCTTTGGCTATGTAAAAGAGCTTGAAGCTTATAAGGAGCGGATTCAGGATTGTTTGGATGTTTGTATTATTTGGTTTCGAGATTTGCTTACCGAACCCTTTACAACTTCACTATTACCCAATCAAAATTTCCAAACATCATTCACTCAAAATGAAATTTTAAATGCAATAGAACGGCTATCTGATGCTAAGAAATTTTTAAAACAAAACGCAAATTTTCAACTAACACTTGAGCTTTGCTTAATTAAATCCCGTAGGAGGTGATTTGACTGATTATTGTCGGAGTTAGATTTAAACAAGTAGGTAAAATATATTTTTTTGACCCAGACGGGGAAGAAATACCATTGCAAACAAAGGTTGTTGTGGAAACTGCGCGTGGTGTTGAGATGGGAACAGTTGTTATGACAAATAGAAATGTCGACGACGACAAACTTACCATTCCCGTTAAAAAGATTATGCGTATCGCATCTGAAGATGATAAGTTCCAAGATAAGCAAAATAAAGACTATGAAAAGGACGCTATAATTATCTGCGCCGAAAAGGTTATTAAACATGGTCTCGAAATGAAGCTTGTTGATGTTGAACTTACATTCGACCGCACAAAGATTATTTTTTATTTCACGGCTGACGGGCGCGTTGATTTTCGTGAGCTTGTAAAGGAGCTTGCGGCCATTTTCCGTATGCGTATCGAATTACGCCAAATCGGTGTTCGTGACGAGGTTAAAATGCGTAACGGCATCGGCATCTGCGGCCGTCCGCTTTGTTGTGCAAACTTTTTGGGCGAATTCCAGCCGGTTTCTATAAAAATGGCTAAAGAACAAAACCTTTCTCTTAATCCAACAAAAATCTCCGGTATATGCGGAAGGTTGATGTGTTGCCTTAAATACGAAGAAGAAACATACGAATTTTTAAACAAAGGCCTTATGGGCATAGGTGATATTGTTAAAACGCCTGATGGAACAGGCGAGGTGCTAGCTGTGAATGTCTTACGCCAAATCCTTAAGGTTGCAATAAGAAAACGTCCTCAAGATGCTCCAGTTATAAACTATTTCCCTGTTTCGGACGTTGAGCTTATTAAGAAAAACGTACAGACCAACCTAGAGGAGGATTGAAATGAAACTTAAGTCATTCAGCCGATTGTCAGGTATTATGTCAATAGTGATTCTTTCTATAATTTCATTTTCGATATTTAGCCTGTCAAGCTCCGAAAAAGATCGCGCACATGTTCTGAAAGACAAACTGATTCTTGTACAAAATATTACAGAAGTTCAAAGCCTTTCCGATTATCTTACCTACGAAATCCGCGCCTATGCAGAAACCGGTAATAAGGTGAATTATGACAACTATTGGAATGATGTAAACAAAGATAACAAACGTATTTCTACAGAACTTGTTAACCAAATAATTGCAACAGAACCATCGGATATAGAACTTTCCGATCTAAAAGATCTGGACTTAGCAATGGAGCGTTTATTTACAATTGAAAAACAGTCATTTCAATTGTTGGAACAAGGAAATAAATTAAAAGCCGTTGATATCCTTTACGATAGTGAATATTTAGCCGCAAAAAATGAAATAGACAAAATAATTAATACCTTTAAAAAAGATTTTAATGAAAGAACAAATAATGAAATAGAAAAGGTAGAATCCAAAGCCTTGTCTATGCAATATATGGGATATTCGGTTATCGTTCTTGCATTTATTTGGCAAGTATGTATCTATTTAATTCTTAACAAAAAGATTATAAATCCGCTTATATTGATAACCGGATATATTAAATCGTTAAGCTTGGGGCAAGCAGACAGACAGCTTAATCTACCTCAAAACGATTCCGAGATAGGCCAGCTTACTAAGGCTTACAATGACCTTCAAGGCAGTATAAATCTTATGCTTACAGGCTTTAACCGCATAACGCATTCTGTTATACACGGCAATATCCTTGACAGGGGCAAAGAAGGTGTTGTTCATGGATGTTTTGATGAGATTGTCAAAGGTGTGAATAAAACAATCGACTCCCTTGTAAATTACCTTGATTACATAGCCATACCAATAGTGTTAGTTGATATGGACTTCAAGGTGCATTTTATGAACAAGAGCGCCCTATCATTAATCGGTGAAACCAATCAAGCAACAATAGGTAAGCAATGCTCAGACTATTTTAAATCCGATGATTGCAATAGTGAAAAATGTGCTCTTTGTCAATGTATGAAAAAAGGCGAACCGGTCACCGAGGAAACTGTTGCGCGACCCGGCGGTTTGGAATTGGATATCTCTTATACAGGCGTTCCGATTAAGGATGAGAACGGAAAGGTCGTCGGTGCAATGGAATTCGTTGTTGACCTTACCGCAGTTAAATACGCATCAAGACGTTCTGAAAGACGCGCAAAATATCAGAGTATTCATATAGACAGACTTGTTGAACAACTTGATAAGCTTGCAAGTGGGAACTTGGATATAAGCCTTGAATTGGATCCTGCAACCTCGGAAACAACTAACCATTTCAATAACTTTACAAGGATAAAGCAAAGTCTTGATAGAAGCTCAAGTTCTATAAAAAGCTATATTCAAGAGGTGTCTTCAACGCTTGAACGTATGCTACAAAAAGATCTTACAGTTAAAATTGAAAGAGATTATCCCGGAAGCTTTAAACCTCTTAAAAGTTCCATTAACGGGTTCATTGAAGGCCTTAATGAGATATTCACTAATATAGGTCGCTCTGCGGAAAGTGTGAGCGCAGGCGCAGAAAGCTTAGCTGCAACAGGTCAATCCATTGCCGAATCCGCCTCATCTCAGTCACATTCTGTTCAACAAGTTACCGAAACAATCAACGCTGTCTATGAAGTATCTGAAAAGAACGCTTCAAATGCTATGTTGGCAAATGATTATTCAAAGAAGATAAAATCGGACGCAGATATAGGTAGCCAAGGATTGAGACAGCTTGTAACCGCAATGAGTCAAATCAAAAAAGCCGCAGAAGGCATAGAAGGTGTCATAGTGTCTATAGAGAACATAGCGTTCCAGACAAACCTTCTCGCACTTAATGCGGCGATAGAAGCGGCAAGAGCCGGTGAACATGGAAAGGGCTTTGCTGTTGTTGCAGACGAAGTAAGAAACCTGTCCCTGCGCAGTACTGAAGCCACTGCCGAGACCGTAGAGCTTATTGATAACACCATCTTAAAGGTTAATCAAGGTATTAAGGTCGTTGATGATACAGTTAGCAGCTTTAAGACTATACTCGAAGGCTTAGATGGCATAACAGAAACCGTTGAAAAAATTGCCACAGCTTCAAAAGAACAAAACAATTCATTGGAGTTGGTAAACAGCGAGATTAATGACATCTCACAAACCACTATTTCAAATACTGCAACAGCCGAGCAGACGGCTTCGTTAAGCGAAGAGATGTCCGGCCAGTCGGCTGCATTAAGCAATATGCTGTCTGAATTCAAACTTAAGAGTTAAATCTTTTCAACAAATCTTTTTTAAATTCACCGAAAAAGCCCTCGTCGAGGGCTTTTCTTATGCGCACCATAAGGTTGTTGAAATAGTATAGATTGTGCATAACGCAAAGGCGCATAGCAAGCATTTCCTTTGCCTTGAATAAATGGCGAAGATATGCTTTTGAAAAGTCCTTACAGGTTGGGCAGCCGCATTCCTCAGATATTGGAGTATCGTCTGTCTCATACTGCTTATTCATCAGATTAAGCTTGCCGTTATCTGTGTAGACATTTGCATGACGACCGTTTCTTGCGGGCAGTACACAATCAAAGAAATCGATGCCCCTGTCCACAGCCTCAAGGATGTTTGACGGCGTTCCAACTCCCATAAGGTAAGTTGGCTTGTTCTGTGGCAAAAACGGCACAACCTCATCAAGTATCCTATACATCTCCTCGCAAGGCTCACCCACAGCCAACCCGCCTACAGCATATCCGGGCAAGTCAAACTCCGAAATGCGTTTCGCATGCTCAATACGGATGTCCGCATAGGTGCCGCCTTGGTTTATACCAAAAAGCAGTTGGTCGCTATCAAGCACCTTCAACCTATCTTGGCATCTCTGCAACCAGCGCGTTGTGCGTTCCACAGACGCCTGCATATAATCCCTTTCGCAGGGATACGGTGTACATTCGTCAAAGGCCATTACGATTGTTGAGCCTAGATTATGTTGAATGTTCATACTCTCTTCTGGACCCATAAAAATCTTTTTTCCGTCTATATGTGAGGAGAAATAAACCCCCTCCTCCTTAATCTTTCTTAACGCCCCCAGCGAAAAGACTTGAAATCCGCCCGAATCCGTTAAAATAGGGCCGTCCCAGTTCATAAACCGGTTCAAGCCCCCCATTTGTTTTATAATCTCATCTCCTGGGCGCAGGTGTGTATGGTAGGTGTTACACAGCGCAACCTGACAACCCAAGCCCTTCAACTCAGGTAACGCAACGGCGCCCTTTATAGCCGCCGCCGTTGCCACATTCATAAAAACGGGCGTTTCAACAACGCCCATTTTTGTATGCAACCTACCCCTCTTTGCCCGTCCTTCTGTTTTTATCAATTGGTACATAAAAATTCCTTTCATTATCTATTCTCTAATCTTGGAGCCTATTTCTTTCAAGCTTTTCAAAATCTTGTCCATTTCTTTGTTTATCTCGTCGTCTGTAAGAGTGCGGTCAGCGGCACGGAATGTTAGGCTGTAGGCCATAGATTTATAGCCCTCGTCGATTTGCTTACCTTTGTACACGTCAAAGAGCTTTATGCCCGTCAAAAGCTTTGCGTTCTTGCTTATAGCCTGCGCAATATCGGCCGCAAGCACAGAGTCCTCTACAAGAATCGCAAGGTCTCTTGTAACTCCAGGGAATTTGGGTAAAGGTGTATAGGTTCTGTTCGTAATCATTTCTTCAAAAAGAACATCCAACTCTACACAAGCTACATAAACCTTTGTTTCAATCTCATAGTTTCCTGCAACTCTTGGATGAAGCTCGCCCAGATAGCCCACGATTCGAGAACCAACGCTGAAATTAGCTGTACGTCCTGGGTGCATATATGGTAAATCTGCACTGTTTGCACGGCTGAAGGATAAATCCAATCCGAAACGAATGAACAATTGCTCAATAACACCCTTTATATAATAGAAATCTGCATTGTCGCCATATAAACCTACAGTCAAAAGCTTTGGCTCCTTAGGCAACTTTGTAAGCGGCAGTTCCTCGGGGATATAAACCTTTGAAAGCTCGAACAAATAAGCAGATTCATTACGCCTGTTAAAGTTTGTGGAAAGGCTTTGAAGAACACCGTTCAAGGTTGATGTTCGCATAAGACTATAGTCATCGCCTAATGGGTTAATAATCTTAATAGCCTTACGCAGACTGCTGTTTTCAGGGATGTTAAGCTTTTCAAACACCTTCGGACTTTCAAACGCATAGGTCAAAATCTCACAGAAACCAAAGGCTTTCATAATCTCTTTAACGCTGTCCTCTGCAATCTGGATATTGGTCTTCTTGCCTATTGTGGGCGTTCCGGTTACCATTGTAGGCTCAATGTTATTGTAGCCGTAAATGCGTGCGACTTCTTCGGCCAAGTCTGCTTCCATTTCTAAATCTGGTCTGAAGGTCGGAATAGTGCATTCGCCATTGTCACCGTTAATGGTTGCTTTTAATTGCAAACGTGCAAGATAATCAATGCAGTCAGCATCCGAAATTTTAGTTCCGAGCAATGCATTTATACGAGACAGGGAAAACGGCACAACCCTCTCCGTGCGTGGCACAGGATAGCAGTCAACTAAGGTATGTGTTGGGGTTCCGCATTTCAATTCCATAACCAACGCTATGGCTCTTTCGATGGCTTGCATTGCCAAATTCGGATCCAAACCCTTTTCAAACTTTGACGAGGACTCTGTGCGTAAGCCCAAACGCTTAGATGAGAGACGAATATTTGTGCCTTCGAAGTTAGCGGATTCAAAGAGTACGGTTGTTGAATCCTCTCTAATCATCGAATTCTCGCCGCCCATAATACCTGCAATTGCAAGCGCCTTATTGCAATCAGCAATTACAGTCATCTCCGAATCAAGCACACGTTCAACGCCGTCCAACGTCACAAAACGCTCGCCTTCCTTTGCATTTCTTACATAAATAGCCCTCTTATCACCCTCCATGTCAATGTTTTCGATTGAAAACGCATGCATAGGCTGGCCAAGCTCCAAGCAAATATAATTTGTTATGTCAACGATATTATTAACCGGCCTTATTCCGCAAGCAGTAAGCCTGTGCCTTAACCATTGCGGCGACGGCTCAATCTTAACATTCTCAACGACAAACGCAATGTAACGAGAGGAAAGCTTTGTGTTCTCAATCGTTACATTGATATTATGCTCGTTGTTTGGTTGTTCGATTTTAGCGAAACGCGGCGATTGAAGATATTTGTCAAACGTGGCAGCCGCCTCACGCGCTATGCCGAATACGGAATAGCAGTCTGGTCTATTTGAGGTTATCTCATATTCTACGACCTCATCATAAAGCTCCAAAATAGGCACGACATCTGCACCCAAAGGCTGTTCATTCTGAAAAATATAAATACCATGCTCAGGCGCTTCGGGATAATCGGTTCTTGTATAGCCAAGCTCATCTATAGAGCAAAGCATGCCCTCAGACACTTGTCCTCTAAGCTTGCCTGTCTTGATTTTAACACCGTTTGCAAGTGTAGCACCATCCAGTGCAACAGGCACAAATGCACCCTCGTAAAGGTTAGTCGCACCCGTAACAATTTGCAGAGTTTTTTCACCAATGTCTATTTTCGTTATAACAAGCTTATCCGCGTCCGGATGTTTCTCTATGCTCAAAACCTTACCAACGCGTACATTTGTGATGTCCTTACCTAAAACAGTCAAGCATTCAACCTTTGTGCCTGATTCTGTGATTTTATCCATATATTCTTTTGTATCAGGAACCTCAGTGAATTCCCTCAACCAACTCATCGGAATGTTCATATATATCCTCCCGCACTAAAATTGCCTTAAGAAACAAGCGTCATTTTCAAATAAAAGGCGTAAATCCGTAATACCGTACCTTAGCATGGCCAAGCGTTCAAGCCCCATACCAAACGCAAAACCCGTGTAAACCTTTGGGTCTATGCCGGACATTTCAAGCACCTTCGGATGAACCATGCCACAACCCAAAAGCTCAATCCAACCACTGTCTTTGCAGACACGACAGCCCTTGCCACCGCAAACAAAGCATGAAGCGTCCATTTCGGCACTTGGTTCGGTAAATTGAAAATGATGCGGTCGGAAACGAACCTTTGTTTCGCTGCCCAAAAGCTCATTCACGAAAACCTTTAATGAGCCTTTCAAATCACCCATAGTTATACCCTTATCAACAACAAGGCCTTCTAATTGATGAAATACAGGTGAATGCGTTGCATCTACTTGGTCGGAGCGGAATACCTTGCCAGGCGCAATAATCTTTATAGGAGGCTTGCTATTCTCCATAACGCGCACCTGAACGGATGATGTCTGAGTGCGCAATAAATATCCGCCCTCAATATAGAAGGTGTCCTGCTCGTCCTTTGCGGGATGATTAGCAGGGATGTTCAAAGCCTCGAAATTATAATAATCCATTTCAATTTCAGGGCCTTCCGCAATTTCAAATCCCATGCCCATGAAAATATTTTTAAGCTCGTTTATAACGGTCGTCATCGGGTGAAGGTGTCCGAGACGAATATCCTTGCCAGGCATTGTAACGTCGATTTGCTCAATCTTAAGCTTGCTTTCGATTACAGCGTTTTGAATGTGATGCTTTGCTTCATCAAGCTTTTCTTCCAATATATTACGAACATCGTTCACAATCTGGCCAACAGCCGGACGTTCCTCCTTCGGAAGACTGCCCAAGCCTTTTAAAAGCTCAGTAAGCTCGCCTTTCTTGCCCAAAACGTTAACCCTTATTTCATCAAGCGTCTTTAAGTCCGTGACTGTTTCCAATTTGCTTAGGACTTTTGACTTTATATCTTGCAATTTTTCTCTCAATGTATTCATCCTTTCGTGTTTTTTAGATTCAAAATTCCATTTTCAGTAATTATAGCCGTTATAAGATTATTGTCTGTAACGTCAAAGGCGGGGTTAAGCGTCTTGACATTATCGGGAGCCATCCTCTGACTGTAAAAGCCATCCGTTATTTCGGAGCTGTCGCGTTGTTCTATATGAATATCAGAACCGGATTCGGTATTCAAGTCTAAGGTAGACGACGGCGCAAGCACATAAAAAGGAATGCCATAATGCTTTGCAAGCACGGCAACCCCCGATGTACCTATCTTGTTCGCAACATCACCCGAACGCGTTATCCTGTCTGCGCCAACCAAAACTGCCTGAACAAGCCCTTGTTTCATAACATACGATGCCATATTGTCGCAGATTAATGTAACATCAACACCAGCCTGCATGAGCTCAAATGAGGTCAAGCGCGCACCTTGCAGCAAAGGACGCGTTTCATCCGCAAAGACCTTAAAGTTATAGCCGCGTTCCTTCCCGAGATAAATAGGCGAGAGTGCGGTTCCGTAACGCGAAGTCGCAAGCCAACCCGCGTTGCAATGGGTAAGTATGCCCATGTTCGGCTTGAGTAACTTAAGCGTATGCTCCCCTATACTTCTGCACATAGCAACATCTTCATCGAATATCGCGAACGCCTCTTTCTCCAAAGCCTCGATTATTTCTGAAACGCTCACACCATTTCTGAAAGAACCTTTAGAGCAAGCCACCATTCTTTGAAGTGCCCAACTGAGATTCACAGCGGTAGGCCTTGAAGAATTAAGGTAATCAGCTTTGTCTTGCAATGTCTTTAAAAAATCATCTGCACTCAAGCTTTCTAACTGCCTTGCAACAACGCAAAGCCCAAAGGCCGCGGCAATGCCGATAGCAGGAGCACCCCTTACTGCAAGACTTTTTATAGCCTCATATATATCCGTATCGTTATCCAAGGTTTTGATTATAACTTGACCGGGTAAAAATCTTTGATCAATTATAGATAAAACACCATTTTCATAACGCACAGATTGCAAATCACTCATTGTAATCCTCCTCGGAAACAGGTTCCTTGAAATAGTAACCTTGTGCCATATCGCAGCCGCTTTCTTTGAGCAAAAGGAATTGTTCCTTTGTTTCAACGCCTTCGGCAACAGTTTGTATATTCAAGCCCTTAGCCATCTCCATAACAACAGACAGAACCGAACGTTCTCTTGCGCTGTCCTTTGAATTGCAGAAGAAACTGCGGTCAATTTTTATAACGTCAACCTCAATGTTCTTAAGCATACCCAAAGATGAATAACCAGTTCCAAAGTCGTCCATTGCAACCTTAAAGCCGACCTCGTGTGCCTTTTCAATAACCTCGCAAAGCACATCCTCATTGTCGGCGATAACTGTTTCAGACAACTCCAACTCAAAAAATTTGCAGGGGATATTATAGTTCTTTGCAATCTTGAAAAGGTTGGGTATGAAGTGCTTGTTAACCAGATGGAGCCTTGAGAAGTTAATTGAAATCGGAATTGCTTGCATGCCCTTCTTAACCCTATTGGCAAGGAAAATACAGGCCTTTTCAAAGATATAATAGTCCAACTTGGTTATAAAACCATTTCGCTCAAAAACATCAATGAAGTCGTTCGGATATAGTTTTCCGTCCAAAGAAACCCAGCGCGTAAGGGCTTCAACCCCGACAAGGGATTTATCCTTAAGACTGTACTTAGGCTGTAAAAACAACTTGAACTCACTGTTTTTCAAAGCAGTTTCCATCCTGCTTTCAATGTCCTTTTCAAGCAAAAGATTTTTCTTCATTGCATCATCGTAATAGCAGATTTTGTTTGATAGTAGGCGGCTCTTTTTCGCGGCCTTGTGCGCAAGATTAACCTTCTCATAAACACCGGATATATCGTCGTCGGGCTGAACAATATAGCGTCCAGTCGGAAAGACAGCAAAAAACTCAATATCGGAGAAAACCTCGTCACGCATTAAGCGTTCCAGTTTCTCAAACCTTTCATCAAGCTCGTCGATTGTTTTAAAAGCGACAAACATTATAAATTCGTCGGAATGCAGTTTACCATAGCACTCATTCTTAACATCAATATTTTGCTTTATAGCACCTATAACCTTCTTTAAAATCTCGTCGCCTTTTGAGTAACCATAAAGCTCATTCAATAGATTAAAACGCTCAATATCGAACTTAACCGCGCAATAGTTTCCTTCTTGGCTAATAAGTGCAGATGCATTTTTTCTGAAAAGCTCCAGATTCGGTTCGCCCGTAAGCCTATCGGTATAAGCCAACGAATAAAGGGACTTTGTGCTTTTATTGTAAACGAAGAATACATAGAAGATAAGCACGGAAAACAGAAGAATAACAAGCACGGTCATGGTCAAAGCGCGGAAGGTAATCTTGTTGGCCTTGCCGGACACCCATACGTCAGGAACAACCGAGGCAATATACCAATCATTAATACCAAGAGGGGAATATAGCATGATATATTTTTGTCCGTCATCTACATAAACGGTGCGCCCGCTTTCGTTGCTTCGAATATTTGAAATAATATTTTCGTAATTGTCGTACTTTTCAAATTTTGCGGTTGAGAATAATTTTAAAAGGTTATCTTCAAAAACCGCTGGTGCATTTTCAGATTTAACAACAATATGCCCATCCGAATCAAAAACGTAGTCAAAGCCGTTGCCTTCAAATGGCCCTGAAAAAAGGCTTGAAAGCTCGCTTGCGTAGTAGGTTCCCGCCAATACGCCAACAATCTCACCGTCTACAGAAAAAGGAACGGATATCGCAATGCTTGGTGCAGTACTGCCTACGGCCATAAACGGCTCAGAAATATAAGTTTCTCCGTTTATGGCCTTTTGAAAATACTCTCTACCAAAGACGCTTAACTCGTCACCTTCGCTTGTTATCGCATTGCCTTCCTTGTCTGCAAGAATTAACATGCGAAAGCTTCCTGTACGAATGTTGTTAAGAAGTCTTAGGGCTGTTTCATTGCTGGTTATAGATGTTCCCATATAGGACAGCGTTGTGGCAAAGGCCTTGATGAGGGATGCTTCATCCCTCGTCTTAGCCACAAATGCAAACTTCTGCTGTTGCATAATCTCTGAAACTGTCGTTTCAGTAGATTCCGCAAGGTCTTTATAAAGCCTGTTGTTATAGTCCGATAAAACCAGCATAGCAATAAGAACAGTAAGTGTTAAAAATACAAATATTCCGATGTTTTTTTGTCTGCTTACCATATATCCTCCGAATTGGTAACGATAGTTTCGTTTCCATATCTGTCAAAATATTTAAGCGATTGCCTAGACGACGGCTTCGATATCACCCTTTTCTCCATATCTCTGTAGCTGCCATCTTCGTCCTTATAAATATAGCTGCTGTGTTTCCTGAAAATGTCTATAATCTCCAACGGCGAAAGCTTAGCCAAATATTCCTGTGCATAGCCAACATCTCCTATAACAACAGAATCATTTGGTAGCTTTTCAAGCGGCTTGAATGCAATATAAAGTTTCTCCGCAAGCATATTCCCGCCGTTCATCACGTTAAGCGCAATGTAATTCTCATATGTGCCAATGCCGTTGATTTTTAAATCACCGTCCTCAATTGTATGGAACAATTGCTCGTCACTGCCGTCAAGCTTTATGGAATAGACAGACTTGTCTGTGTTATAGTAAATTCTGTCACCATCCACAAACATATATACATCACTTTCAACCTGCCCAATGGAGGTTATGTCATTCCATGGGGCTTGAATTTCTTTTATGGATATTTTTTCATTTTTCTTAAAATTATATTTTGAGATACTGTA
>CAYPQA010000028.1:0-22696 GCA_964412725.1 uncultured Eubacteriales bacterium | reverse complement strand
CAGCCGCCGAAAACACCTCATTCTTTAATCAGATGAGCCGTGCGGCCACTAAAGCTGAAAATTACGGCGGAAACACCCGTGATCAGGGCTATACCAACATGGTGGATTTGGGTGACTTGATCAAAAATGCCGAATCACTATTGCCGGAGTATGCAGATGCTGTGCTTAATGCAATAAATGATTGTGTTGTTTACAAGGTTAACGGCCCCTATCGTAAAATGGCAACAGGGCTTTCCTGCTACTACTCGTACAACGCCGATACGGACGACTATAAAGGCTTTAAAAACGTGGGCGCAAGCACAGCGTTCAAGCATTACTTTGGTTATCTGCTGCAAGGAACGATTTCTAACGAAACCAAGCAATACATTAACGAGATGGGCTATGATAAAATACCCGAGGTTCAAACCTTACAGCAAAATCTGACGTCATCAGGGCAGAGCTTTGATAATTATCCTGTAACTATAGATGATGACGGTTATGCTACGCTTAACCTAGGCTCTGAAATTGCAGATATGCTGAGCGATGTTTATTTTGAACTTAGCTATATAGACGAAGAAAACGACTTAATCCTACTACTTGGGCGGGACAATGACCTTGACGCCGACTGGGAAAATGGTGTTTTCAAGGATAATTTCCGAGGCGTTTGGGGTGCGATTGACGGACACCTTGTCTACATGGAAATCACCGAAGCAGGCGACGATTATAACCTCTATGCCGTGCCGATTAAGCTTAACGGCGAAGAATACAATCTCACGGTTGCTTACAACTACAATACCGAGGAGTTTAACATAATCGGTGCACGAAAAGAGATCGACGAAAACGGCAAGGCGAGTAAAGATGTCCGCAAGCTTAAGGCCGGAGATAAAATTACTACCCTGTTCTATACCTTCACCATAAGCGGTGATGAGGATGAGGAGGCCATGCTTGTTGAGGCCGAAACCTTTACAGTTACCGATAAAACAGCATTTGCCGAAGAAGATTTGGGTGACGGCGAGTTTGTTATGGTGTTTGAGATGGTGGATGCAAGAAACGAGTCCATGTACTCTGATGTGGTGTATTTTACCGTGGAGAACGGTGAGATTTTCACATCTGAAAATTAGTATCTATAAATAAAAATTATAAAGGAGAGATAACTATGAAGTATTCTATTTTTGGAGACAACTTACCCGCAGTAACCATTGACCTTGCTAAGGGCGAAAGCATTTACACCCAATCCGGTGGCATGAGCTGGATGACAGACGGCATTAAAATGGAAACAAACATGAAAGGCGGCTTTATGAAAGGGCTGGGACGAATGTTTTCCGGCGAATCACTGTTTATGGCCACTTATACGGCCGAACGCGATAACCAGTCTATAACCCTTTCGTCCACCTTTCCCGGTCACATTGTGGCTTTGGATTTATCTGACGGAAGGCAGTATATTTGCCAAAAGAGAGCGTTTTTGTGCGCCGAGCCTGATGTAGAGCTTTCAGCAGAGGCCGTGAGCGGACTGAAGGGCGGATTTTTCGGTGGCGAGGGCTTTGTTTTACAGCGGGTCAAGGGCAATGGATATGTGTTTATTGAGATGGACGGCAGTGTAAAAGAGCTTACATTAGCCCCGGGAGAAAAGCTAATTGTTGATACAGGCAATGTGGCACTATATGAGTCTACTGTAACCTATTCTGTGCAAATGGTGAAGGGCTTTGCAAATGTATTGTTCGGCGGCGAGGGTCTGTTTCTTTCCACGCTGACAGGTCCGAGGAAGGTATATCTGCAAACAATGACTGTGGCGTCATTAGCAGGGGAGCTTATTCCTTATTTACCGAAACCAAGCAATAATTAAGAGGCGGATAGAATGAACGAGAAAAAGAAAGTCCCATACGCACTAATCGCTTTTATAGCGGTTGTTCTGATTTTAGTATTTGTTGCAATTGGCAGTTATAACGGTTTAGCCACCGGCCGCGAATCTGTAACCACGGCGCAGGCAAATATCGACACAACGCTTCAACGCAGAGCCGACTTAATCCCGAATCTTGTTGCCTCAGTCCAGAGTTTTGCCGCCCATGAAACTGAGGTTTTTGACAAGGTGCTTAAAGCAAGACAACAGCTTATGAACGCCGGTACTATGGAAGAAAAAGCAGAAGCAGACGGCGCACTGACACGGGCACTTGGCGGGCTTAACATAATTGTGGAGAACTACCCCGAACTTAAAAGCGACGCCACCTATGTGTCCTTAATGGACGAACTAGCGGGCAGTGAAAACCGCATTGCCGTGGCTCGCAAGGATTACAACGACACAGTGCGCTCATATAACAACAGTGTCATTCGCTTCCCAGGCAGTATCTTTGCTTCTATGTTCGGTTTCCAAAAGGCGAGCTATTTTGAGGCTTCCGCAGATGCGACGAAAGCACCCGATGTCGGGGGGATGTTTAATTGATGGGAAAAAAGATAGGATATTTTTTGATTATGTTGTCGTTGCTGCTTACAGTGCCGCTCCTTATAGGGGCGGCACTGCAGCCGACGGAGCAGTTTTATGTCAATGACTATGCCAACGTGCTGTCACAGGAAACCGAAGATGCCATATACAACGCATCCAAAGAACTATACGACAAAACAGGCGCACAGGTTGTTGTGCTTACGGTGACTTCCCTAAACGGCAAAAGCATAGAGGACTATGGCATAGAAACCGCACGTTCTTGGAAAATAGGCTCAGCCAACAAGAACAACGGCATTCTTATTTTGCTTTCAACAGGAGATAGAGAGGTGCGCGTCGATGTTGGATACGGCTTGGAGGGCTGCATGAACGATGCCAAGGCCGGAAGGCTGATTGACGAATTTGCCGTGCCTTATTATAAAGACAATGACTTTGCACAGGGAACGGAAAGGCTGTTTTATGCCGTTTTGAACATTGTCAGACAGGAATACAACTTGGAGGCGTTGCCAAACACGCCTGTATATGACGAAAAGCTGAATACGATGATTACAGTGGTTACTACCATAATTGTAATTTTGATTTCCATAATCGTACTCCTATTTCAAAGGGGCAGCCGCCGTTACCGTGGATACAACCACCGCGCAGGCTCAAACAGCGGATATAGCCCCAGAAATTCCGGCGGTGGCGGCAGCTTTGGCGGCGGCGGTGCAAGCCGAAAGTTTTAAGCTAAGACTTAGAAAATATTTGGAGGAACAATCATGACGAAACGCATTTTATCTCTGGTATTCACGTTTGCAATGGTGCTTGTTGCGCTGTTTCAGATTATGCCGCTGACTGCCTTTGCGGCGGTAGGCGACACATTCACTGCTAAAATTACCGTGGGCGGCTCACAGGTGGACTGCACATTCAAGATACTTTCAGAGCCAAGCGGTGGCGCAAACGGCACAGTGCAAATAGGTGATGGAAGTAATGCCGCTATAACCGGTAACCCGGCAGGCGAGCTAACACTTCCTCAAACGGTTACAAACAACACAAACACTTACAATGTAACCGTAATCGGCAACAGTGCCTTTAGAGACTGCACCGGCTTTACCGGCAGCCTTACAATCCCAGGTAGTGTAACCACAATCGGCTCGAATGCCTTTTTCCTTTGCTCCGGCTTTACCGGCAGCCTTACTATCCCGGTGGGCGTAAACACAATCGGCAACTATGCCTTTTTCGGCTGCTCCGGCTTTACCGGCAGTCTTACTATCCCGGTGGGCGTAACCATAATCGGCAACTATGCCTTTTTCGGCTGCTCCGGCTTGACCGGCAGCCTTACAATCTCAGAGGGCGTAAACACAATCGGTGCGAATGCCTTTGAAGGCTGCACCGGCTTGACCGGCAGCCTTACTATCCCAGGGAGCGTAATCACAATCGGCCACGTTGCCTTTGCCGGCTGCTCAGGCTTTACCGGCAGCCTTACGATCCCTGAGGGCGTAACCACAATCGGCGACTATGCCTTTTACGACTGCTCAGGCTTTACCGGCAGCCTTACAATTCCGGAGAGCGTAACCTCAATCGGCGACTTTGCCTTTTACAACTGCACCAGCATTCAAAACCTTATCCTTGCAGGTACGGCACTTCCAAACAATATGGGGAGTAGTGCGTTTAGCGACACAACTGCTCTTAATGCTGTATATGTATATGAAACGTGGCAAGGCGGCGATTCGGTTGCACTCCCTGGTATAACCACACCGTTCACCCGAATCAGCGATACTTTGAAAACAATATACAACCTCACAGATGATAATGTTACCATAGCCGACGCGATATATAACGGTAGCGCTCAGCAACCTGCGGTTACCGTTACAGCAAACGGCACAACCGTTCCGTCAAGTGAATACACTTTGTCAAGCTGGACAAACAACACAAATGCGGGAACGGATACTGCAAGCGTGAAAGTGACGGCGAATAAAGGTTCGCTTTATATTGTCGGCAGTGTCAACAAGCCATTCAGCATAGTAAAATCCGATATAACCTTTGACGGCGGTGTTAAAGCTTATAAAGGCTCAACCCAAACAACCACCTTTACTTATGGCGACATAATAACCGTGAGGTTTACGCCCCAAATCGCGGCACAGACTTTTGCGCTGACACCGCCGTCTGCAAACCAAGCGGCTTTGTTTATAGGAACAACACAGCTAACTGCTCCTGTCAACGTTGCGATGGGATCAGAATGTGTTTTGACATACGACACAACAGCCAAGCTGATTTCGGCAACAGGCGTTCCGCAAACTCTAACGGTGAAATATGTGGGTACAGGTAACTTGAACGACTCGCAAGGCACAGTTTCCGTAACCGTGAATAAAAAAGCTCTCACAGGCGGCACGATTACAGCAGGGCAAAGCAAGATGTATGACGGAACAGATACATTCAGTGGCATAAACGTAACCTTTGATACAGCCAGCGGAGTTGTAGGTAGCGATACCGTAACGGCTACGGTAAGCGGCACAGTTGCGGATAAAAATGTCGGAGCAAACAAAGCCTTAACCGTGACATCAGCAGTTTTGGACGGTGCATACGCAGGGTATTACATCCTGCCGACAAGCCTTGAAACAATCACAGGCAATGTAGACATTACAAAAGCCAGTGGCTTAACCGCAACAACCCCCGACAATATCCCTATGGTGAAAAACAAAGAAAAGGCCTACACCTACGATTTATCGCAGATTACGTTCAATCACAACGACACAGGCACAAGGACTTTTGCCTTGGGTGCGCTTACTGATAACAACAGTATTTTCAAGACTGTTCCAAGCGTGAACGGATACATGTTGTCTTTTGAATCAAATATGATAGCAACAACAGGCAGTGCATTAGCAGTGCAGGTGATAACGGTATCATCACAAAACTATAACGATACTACCATAAACCTCTCTTTTGACATTATCGATAAAATGCCCATAACCATAAGCGGCGTGAGCATTGTGGGTGTCGCGGCTGACGATACAGTAGTATACAACGGTGCGGAAATGAGTTACACAGGCACACCGACTTTCAGCGAAACAGGCTATGACGGTACAGACCTTGTGTACGAATGGCACGATGCAAGCGGAGTGCTTTCGGCGGCACCGAAAAATGTTGGCTCGTATTTCCTAAAGATTTATATTCCGGCTACAAACACAGCATTTATAGGGTCGGAAACAATTCCTTTTGCAATCATTAAAAAGGACTTGACGATTACGGCTGATAACCAAGCAATCGGGCAAGGTGACGCAAAGCCAACCTATACAGCAACTCCACAAGGCTTGGCGGCAACCGAAACGATAACAGGCGTTAGCTTCACCGATGATGCAACCGACACAAACACAGTAGGGATATTCACCATAACCCCAAGCGGAGGCACAATAAGCGGAGGAAACGCAAACTATAATATCAGCTATGTAAACGGCGCTCTGACGATTAACCCCAAATACACCATAACAATCGGCAGTATGACAAACGGCTCGGTAACGGCTATGCCGACTTCGGCAATAGCCGGAACAACAATCGGGCTTACAGTTTCACCGAGTAGCGGTTACAGGCTTGTTGCCAACTCGCTAAAGTACAACGGCACAGCTATCACAGGCAACAGCTTTGTTATGCCGTCGGCTGATGTAACCATAACTGCAGAGTTTGAATTGATACCGCCCGACACCTACAATGTGACAGTAAGCAGTATGGCAAACGGCGTGGTAACCGCGATACCGACATCGGCAACGGTGGGAACGACAATCAATTTGACTGTTACACCGAACAGCGGTTATCAGCTTAAAGCCGGAACACTTAAATACAACGGCACAGTAATCACAGGCAACAGCTTCGCAATGCCGGCAACCAACGTAACGATTACAGCAGAATTTGAGTTGATACCGTCCAACACCTACACCGTAAGCGTAGTAAATGGTACAGGAAGCGGTAATTATGCGGCAGGTGCAACGGTAACAATTTCAGCTAACTATATATCAAATTACAGCTTCACCCACTGGACGGCAAGCGGCGTAACCTTGGCAAACCAGAACAGCAGTACGACAACATTCGTAATGCCGAGTGAAAATGTGAGTGTCACAGCCAATTACAGCTATAACGGCGGTGGTAACAACGGCGGAGATAGCGGTGGAAATAATGGTGGCAACACAGACAACGGTAATAACAACGGCGGCACAACTACACCGTCCGAGCCTGTGATAAAAACCGAAACAAACACGGCTGACAAAACAACCACAGCCAAGGTTGAATTAACAGCAACAGTAAAAGGCACTACCGCAAAGGCAAGCGTTTCAACCGACCTTGTAAATCAGCTTATTGCAAAGTCTATCGAAACGGCTGAAAAAGCAAAGACAACACCACATGTTGAAATCAACGTAGCCGCTCCCGCAAACGCAAAATCTGTTGAGCTGACCTTACCAAAGACAGGCGTTGCAAGCATTGCTAAGGACAAAATAAACGATTTGAGCATAGGTACACCCTTTGCGACAATCAGATTTAACAGCAAGGCTTTAGCAAGCATAGCAAATACGGCTACAAGCGATATCACAGTAACAGCAAGTGTTGTTGATAAGAAAACCTTACCCGAAGCAACACAGCTTATTGTAGGCAACAAGCCTGTGTATGACTTCACCGTTACAAGCGGAAACAAGGTTATACCCGACTTCGGCAACGGCAAGGCAACAATAACAATCCCATACACCTTGGAAAAAGGCGAAAAGGCTAACAGCATAGTCATATACTATGTTAACGACAAGGGTGCGCTTGAAGTGGTTAAGAATTGCAAGTATGATTCGGCAACAAAGACAGTATCTTTTGTCACTACCCATTTTTCACGTTATGCCATTGCTTACAAGCCTGTAAGCTTCAATGACGTAAGCGGCAGTGAATGGTTCGGAAATGCCGTAGACTTCGTAGCCGCAAGAGAATTGTTCGGCAGTATGGGCGAGGGCAACTTCGGACCTAATTCTGCAATGACAAGAGCTATGTTCGTGACCGTGCTTGCAAGGCTTGACGGTGTGGATTTATCCAAGTACAAGACCTCAAAATTCTCTGATGTTGACATCAACGAGTGGTACGGCAAGTCTGTAGCTTGGGCAACAAGTAACAGCATTGTAGGTGGCATAGGCAACAATATGTATGCCCCCAACCGTGAAATAACAAGAGAAGAAATGGCGACTATGCTTTATAACTATATGAAGTATAAAGATATAACTCTGCCTGACACAGGCAACAACACGCCATTCAATGACACAGACAATGTATCGGCTTGGGCGCAAGATGCAGTCGTTGATATGAAACGCTTTGGCATTATCGGCGGTGTAGGCGGCAACAACTACGCACCAAAGGACACTGCCAACAGAGCAAGCGTTGCGACTATCTTTATGAACTTTATCAATGCCTTGCTCAAAAGGTGAAGCCAATGAATACAGAGAAACGCACCTTACACATAACGGCGAAGTTTTCGACGATATTGTTCGGGTGTTTTGCGGCGTTAACCAGAATAAACTTTAAGTTCAACCGCCACTCATCCATAACTGGACATCAGAACGATATAAAATCATTGAATCCTTTATCCCGAAAAGAGTACAAGAATTAATCAATATAATTGAAGAATAAAAAATAGGCTATAGCAAAATGTTACTCTTGCTATAGCCTATTTTTTATTTGTCTTTAGCTCATAGTCCTGTCTGCGACATCCCAACGAATGAACTCAATATCCAAATCGACCTTATCCGTGTTAAAAACCGGAACAATCCACTGGCCGGCCTGAAGCCGATTGTAAAACGCAACCGCCTCGTCGTTGCAGTTCGCAGAAATAAATACAGTATACCCTTCCTTAATTGTGTCAATGTTATTGGGGGTTTTTGATAAATCAATGCGTGCAAGCGCATTGAAGATGTTCATAAGATGCGTTTTGTCGCTACCTGCACGTATGTTAACCTCACTGTCTGTTTCGATATCACGACCGTTTGAAACAAGGCCAACTGAAATACCCTTCTCTGTAAGTTGCTTTGCAAGCGATGCGGCAATGCGAATGGATTCCTCGAAAACAAAATCGGAAGACCACCTGTTGTATGCCTCAAGGTTCAGATAAATGATGACCTCCTGCGTACTTGTATAGTCGTAGAGGTTTACCATAAGCGTGCCCGTGCGTGCGGAGGCCTTTGAGTTTATAGACTTAAAGCTGTCCAAGGGCATATATTCGCGCATTCCACGAAATTCAAAGCAGTCGGGATTGATAAACCGTTTTGTAAGCACAGCGCCATAAATCTTTTCAAACGGCAGTTGAAGCTGAACGGGGTCGATTAAGCGCGGATAGACCGTGAGGCTCGTGTTGCAGTCCACAGATGCAACAAGCTTTTGGTTAATAAGGATGTTGTTGCTTACAAGCTCCGCACTCCTAATCGTGAAAAAGCCGCGTCCAGTGCAGATAAACGGCAGTTTACGCTTTATAGTTTGGTAGAACATAATGCTGTAAAGGTCGTTACGATATACATAATCAGAAACGCTTACGCTGTCGTATTCCTCGTTTATAAATTGAAGCTTCTTTGACAGTTGAATCTTCACGCAAAGCCAAGGCATAGGCAGTAACTTAGCATTAGACACAACCTGCGTCAAAAAAAGCCCTTCACCTTCAAAGCAATCTTTGCCTGAAAATTCAAGGGAAAGTGAAAGACTTTTTGACCAGAAACGTCTATAAAGATTGGATTGGATATAATAAACAAGAATACAAACCGCAACAAGAGCTAAAATGGCCATGTTATAATCACCAGTTTTCTGTGGGGGCTTTTACGTTCTCAAAAATAGCACTGCATACGTTTTCAGGTTTGGTGCCACGCACAATAATCCTGTGTGCATAGACATAAGGCAGGAGAATGCGTATGTCATCTGGTGTAACGAATTGCTTGCCGTTTATGTAAGCATATGCCTGTGAAAGTCTTGAAAGCGCAAGCGCACCGCGCGTGCTAACGCCAAGAACAACGCCTGAAAAACGCCGTGTTTCCTCTGTTAAGTCAATGATATAAGAGAACACAGTGTCGGAAATATGAACTTTTGAAACCTCCGCTTGCATTGATAAAAGCTCCTCACGGGTTGCAACGGGCTTTAAATCTGAAAGAGGATTGTTTTGAATAAAGCGTTTAAGGATTGAAACGCTTTCGGATGTTTCAGGATAGCCAAGGGATAACTTAATAAGGAAACGATCCAACTGCGCTTCAGGTAAAGGGAATGTACCCTGAGTTTCAATCGGGTTTTGGGTTGCAATAACAAAATATGGAGCGTCCAACAAATGTGTAATTCCGTCAACAGTTATCTGTTTTTCCTCCATACTTTCCAAAAGTCCGGACTGTGTGCGCGGGGTTGCACGGTTTATTTCATCTGCCAAAAGAATATTTGTAAAAACAGCACCTTTTCTGAATGTAAAGGTGCCGTCCTTCGGATTGTAGAAATTTATACCCACAAGGTCAGAGGGCAAAAGGTCTGGTGTAAATTGAACGCGGGAAAAATTGACTGCAAAAGAGGCGGCCAAGGCCTTTGCGAGGATAGTTTTGCCCGTTCCCGGTGCGTCCTCCAAAAGCACATGCCCGCCTGCAAGCATAGACGACATAATCAAAGTCATTTCCTTACGTTTGCCAACTATAACCTTTGAGATATTGTCGAGTATATCAATAGCCGTACCCATAATCAGCCATGAAGCATACTTTCCAAAGCGAAAGCAAGCTGTTCGGGGCATGATGTGGTTTTTTGTCCGCATTTAACGCCCTTTAGTTTCTTAATTGCTTCTTCAATACGCATTCCGTTAACAAGAACACCGATACCATTAAGACTTCCGTTACAACCGCCAACAAAGTCAACGTTCTTAATAACGCCGTCTTTTGTATCTATATTAATCTGTTTGGAACAAACACCTTTTGTAGTATAACTAAACATAAATACCTCCTTTATAAAATTACCACCCATTAAGGGATTGTCTTTTGATTGCACCGAAAAGCTTTTCGTCGAAGTTGTTGAAACGGCTATTATACTCCTTGACCATTTCTTTAACTTCAGCTCGTTTTGTATGTCCGTCAACAAAACAAGGATTTTTTAAAACAGGTAAATTTTCTTTGTTTTTATAAGCGATAATGTCCTTTTCAGACACGTATGCAAGAGGACGTATGGAATAAAGCCCCATTCTATCCCAGTGAGTTACCGGAGAAAAAACATGCAAACGTCCCTCATAGAACAAAGATAACAAAAAGGTTTCAACAACATCGTCCTTATTATGCCCAAGCGCAATCTTGTTGCAACCCAGTTCAACAGCCTTCTCATTAAGCGCACCCTTACGCATCTTTGCGCATAGTGAACAGGGGTTTTTCTCAGACCTCACAATCTCACCGATGTCTGTCTTGACAAGGTGAAACGGCACATCAAGATTTTCGCAATATGTAGCAATGCCGCTTGTATCGAAACCGTCAAGACCAAGAGAAACTGTTATAGCCACAAGCTCATAATTCTTTGGGTAAAAACGTTGAAGAGCCTTCAACGTAGCCAAAAGAGTAAGGCTGTCCTTGCCGCCGGAAAGTCCGACGGCAATTTTATCCCCGTTGTCAATCATATTATAGTCGTCAATACAACGCCTTACATAGCTTAATAATAGTTGTAATTTCATTTGCGTGAATCCGAGGCCTCAGGTTCAACCTCAATCCTTCTGTAAGCCTGCATACCCGTACCTGCAGGTATAAGCTTACCAATTATAACATTTTCCTTAAGTCCGATAAGTGGGTCAATCTTGCCCTTTATCGCAGCCTCTGTCAAAACGCGAGTTGTTTCTTGGAATGAAGCCGCAGACAGGAAGGAATCCGTAGCAAGCGACGCCTTGGTTATACCCAATAAAACCCTAGTGCCCGTTGCAGGTTGCATACCATTGTCTTCCATTTGTTGATTAATTTCGTCAAACTCAAGCCAGTCAATCAAACTACCGGGCAATAATTCGGTATCGCCCTCGTCCTCAACTTTTATACGCTTTAACATCTGACGCACAATAACCTCAATGTGTTTATCGTTAATATCAACGCCTTGAAGTCTGTAAACGCGTTGAACCTCTTGTAAAAGATAATCTTGAACTCCGCGCAAACCTTTGATTTTCAAGATATCATGCGGATATACAGAACCTTCGGTCAACTCGTCACCGGCTTCAATGATGTCGCCGTTATAAACCTTTATACGTGAGCCATACGGAATAAGGTAGGTTACATCACCGTTTTCACCCGACACGGTAACCTCACGCTTTTTCTTGTTGTCCGTAACTGTGATGCGTCCGCCGATTTCGGCTATAATAGCCAAGCCCTTTGGCTTTCTTGCCTCAAAAAGTTCCTCAACACGAGGCAAACCTTGTGTTATATCTTCGTTACTTGCGATACCGCCTGTATGGAAGTTACGCATAGTAAGCTGTGTACCGGGTTCACCGATAGATTGAGCGGCTATGATACCGACGGATTCACCGATACGAACAATACGACCCGAAGCCATATTAGCGCCATAGCATTTGGAGCAAAGCCCTATGCGTGAACGGCAGGTAAGTATGGTACGGATTTTAACTTCCTTAATACCGGATTTTTCAATTTTCTCCGCAACATCAGAGTCTATAAAGGTGTCCGCCTCAGCCAAGACCTCTCCGGTTTCAGGATGCGTAACCCTATCAATACACCAACGTCCGCGTATTCTGTCTTGAAGCGGCTCTATAACCTCATCGCCGTCTTTGAAAGCATAAACATAAAGTCCAGGTTTATTGCTCTTTTCCTCACAGCAATCCCATTCTCTAATGATAATATCCTGAGAAACGTCAACCAAACGCCTAGTAAGGTATCCGGAGTCCGCAGTTCTTAACGCTATGTCGGACAAACCCTTTCTGGAACCATGAGCGGAAACGAAATAGTCTAAAACTGAAAGACCTTCACGGAAGTTAGAGGTAATAGGACGTTCGATAATACCGCCTGACGGGCTTGCCATAAGTCCGCGCATACCCGCAAGCTGTTTAATCTGGTTCGAGGAGCCTCTCGCACCGGAGTCTGACATCATCTTTATGCTGTTAAACTTACTCAAATTGCCCAAAAGTGCGGCAGTAATCTTTTCGTTGGCTTGGTTCCAAGTGTCAATAACCTTCATACGACGTTCTTCATCCGTCATAAGACCGCGCCTATACATCTTTGAGATACTCTCAACATCAGCCTCGGCGGCTTGCAAAAATGTTTCTTTTTCCTTCGGGATAACCATGTCGGAAACGGAAACGGTTAATGCACCCCTTGTGGAGAACTTGAAGCCAAGGCTTTTTATTTTATCAAGAACGATAGCTGTATCGGTTGAACCGTATTTGTTAATACAACGGTTAATAATTTTTCCTAAGCCTTTTTTATCAACAAGGAAATCTATCTCATATCTAAATAGATTTTCTTCAACAGACCTATCCACAAAGCCAATGTCCTGTGGAATAGCCGAGTTGAAAATAATCTGGCCAACGGTAGCTTCAATTATCTTTGAACGCTTTTGACCGTTAATTGTAAGTGTACGTCTAACCTTAACCTTTGCATGCAGACTTACAACATCGTTATCATAAGCAAGCACAGCCTCATCAGGGTCTTTAAACACCTTACCCTCACCCTTTTCGTCGTCCTTGGTTATCGTAAGGTAATAGATGCCTAAAACCATATCCTGCGAAGGAACGGTAACAGGAGCACCATCGGAAGGCTTGAGCAAGTTATTCGGTGCAAGCAAAAGGAAACGGCATTCCGCTTGTGCTTCAACAGATAGCGGAACGTGAACAGCCATTTGGTCTCCGTCAAAGTCTGCATTGTAAGCGGTACAAACCAGCGGATGAAGCTTGAGCGCACGCCCTTCAACGAGAACAGGCTCGAAGGCCTGAATGCCAAGTCTGTGCAATGTTGGCGCACGGTTAAGCATTACAGGGTGTTCTTTTATAACATCCTCTAAAACATCCCAAACCTCAGGCTGTAAACGTTCAACCATACGTTTTGCGGATTTAATATTGTGTGCCTTGCCTGAATGCACAAGCTTTTTCATAACGAAAGGCTTAAATAATTCAATAGCCATTTCCTTAGGCAAGCCGCACTGGAAAATTTTTAAATCAGGCCCAACTACGATAACGGAACGTCCTGAATAGTCAACACGTTTACCCAAGAGGTTCTGACGGAAACGTCCCTGCTTACCTTTGAGTAAGTCTGAAAGGGATTTAAGCGGACGATTGCCGGGGCCTGTAACAGGACGCCCACGACGACCGTTGTCTATAAGTGCGTCAACAGCCTCTTGAAGCATACGTTTTTCGTTTCTTACGATAATATCCGGTGCGCCTAAATCCAAAAGCCTTTTAAGACGGTTGTTACGGTTAATAACACGTCTGTATAAGTCATTCAAATCAGATGTCGCAAAACGTCCGCCGTCCAATTGAACCATCGGACGCAATTCGGGCGGTATAACCGGCAAAGCCTCCAAGATCATCCATTCAGGACGATTCTTGGAAAGACGGAAGGATTCAATAACCTCTAACTTCTTGATAAGACGCAACCTTTTTTGTCCGGTTGAACCTTTAAGCGAGGCTTTAAGCTCTATGCTTTCAGCCTCCAAATCTATGTCAACCAAAAGCTCCTTAACAGCCTCCGCGCCCATACCAACCCTGAATCCACCATTGGGATAGAGTTCAAGAAGATCACGGTATTCTTTGTCGGACAAGAGTTGCTTTTGAGCAAGCTCACGCACATTGCCCGGATCTAAAACTATATAAGATGCAAAATATAAAACCTTTTCAAGCGCGCGTGGCGACATACCTAAGATAAGACCCATACGGCTTGGAATACCTCTGAAATACCATATATGGGAAACAGGTGCCGCAAGTTCAATATGCCCCATGCGTTCGCGGCGCACCTTGGATTTCGTAACCTCAACGCCACAACGGTCACAAATGACACCTTTGTAACGTATGCGCTTATATTTTCCACAATGGCATTCCCAATCCTTGCTTGGGCCGAAGATACGTTCGCAAAACAATCCGTCGCGTTCCGGTTTAAGCGTACGGTAATTAATCGTTTCCGGCTTTTTGACCTCTCCTTTGGACCATTCTCTAATCTTTTCCGGAGAACCCAAGCCGATTTTTATAGAATCGAAGGCTATGTTTTGTTCTATAGCCTGAACGTTTTCTTTCATAGATTACCTCCCTGCGAATACAATTAATCCTCGTAGTCGTCGTCATAATCGTCATAATCATCGGTGTATTCGTCGTCAAATACCATTTCGCCAAGCTCCTCGGATGCGTCAAAATCATCTTCATAAACACCGGTGTCAATATTAGCGTTGATATCGCCCGCTTCGTCAACAGATTCGCGAATTTCAACTTCGGTCTGGTCATCAAGAAGTACTTTAACGTCAAGAGAGAGCGCTTGAAGCTCTTTCAAAAGAACCTTAAAGGACTCAGGCACACCCGGTTCAGGTATATTTTCACCCTTAACAATGGATTCATAGGTCTTAACGCGTCCAACTATATCGTCGGATTTGACCGTTAAAATTTCTTGCAAGGTGTAAGCCGCACCATAAGCTTCAAGTGCCCAAACCTCCATTTCGCCGAAACGTTGCCCGCCGAACTGTGCCTTACCACCAAGAGGCTGTTGTGTAACAAGCGAATATGGACCTGTGGAACGTGCATGGATTTTGTCGTCTACAAGGTGGTGAAGCTTCAGATAGTGCATATAGCCAACAGTAACCGCATTGTCAAAATACTCACCGGTTCTGCCGTCGCGTAAACGTATCTTACCGTCTCTGGTAATCGGTACGCCCCTCCACTCGTCGCGGTGGTCACGATTTTCGCTTAAGCTTTCAAAAATATAATCATCAACTACAGGTTTCCATTTTTCTTCAAACGAATCCCAATCCATATTTACATAATCATTTGCCAAATCAAGTGTATCCATAATATCAATTTCGGTTGCGCCATCGAAAACAGGAGTTGCAACCTTCCAACCTAGAACCTTTGCAGCAAGTCCAAGGTGGACCTCCAAAACCTGACCGATATTCATACGAGAAGGAACGCCCAATGGGTTAAGCACAATGTCAAGCGGACGTCCATTCGGTAAAAACGGCATGTCTTCAACCGGAAGAACTCTTGAGATAACGCCCTTGTTACCATGACGTCCGGCCATCTTGTCGCCAACGGATATCTTACGTTTTTGTGCTATATAAACGCGTACAAGTTGATTAACACCCGGTGAAAGTTCGTCACCGTTTTCTCTTGTAAAAATCTTTACATCAACAATAATACCGCTTTCACCATGTGGCACGCGTAATGACGTGTCGCGAACCTCTCTGGCCTTTTCGCCAAAAATAGCACGGAGCAAACGTTCTTCTGCTGTAAGCTCAGTTTCACCCTTAGGAGTAACCTTTCCAACAAGTATATCATTCGGGAAAACCTCCGCACCAATGCGGATTATGCCAGATTCATTTAAGTCCTTTAATGCGTCATCGCCGACATTAGGGATATCACGCGTCATTTCTTCGGGCCCAAGCTTTGTATCGCGTGCTTCGACCTCATATTCTTCTATATGAATTGAAGTATATACATCTGCCTCAACAAGCTTTTCGCTCAAAAGAATAGCATCCTCATAATTGTAACCTTCCCAGGTCATAAAACCAATTAAAGGGTTTTTACCAAGAGCTAACTCACCCTTTGAGGTTGAAGGACCATCTGCAATAATCTCGCCGGCTTTAATGTGTTGATTTTTCTTAACCAACGGACGCTGATTAATGCAAGTACCCTGGTTTGAGCGCATAAACTTTGTTAAGCGGTAATTTTCTTTTGCACCGCTTTCAGTCTTTATAATAATGTTGCTTGAGGTAACACGATCTACAACTCCATCGCTCTTACTTATAATAACAACACCCGAATCACGAGCGGTTTTATATTCCATACCTGTTCCGACAATAGGTGAATCCGTTGTTAAAAGAGGTACAGCCTGTCTTTGCATGTTCGAGCCCATAAGCGTTCTTGTAACGTCGTCATTTTCAAGGAATGGGATTAAAGCGGTTGCAACAGACACGACCTGTTTTGGTGAAACGTCCATAAGGTCAATCTTATTTCTGTCTACTTCAACAATGTCATCCTTAAAACGAGCAGATACCCTTTTACGTACAAAGTATCCGTTCTCATCAAGCACTTCGTTTGCCTGTGCGATTGTAAACTTTTCTTCTTCATCCGCGGTAACGTATATAAAATCGTCCGTAACGCGCGGGATTTTTTCGGATTTATCAACAACACGATAAGGTGCTTCAATAAAACCGTATTCATTAATTCTTGCAAACGAAGCAAGTGCATTAATCAAACCGATATTCGGGCCTTCAGGAGTTTCAATCGGGCACATACGGCTGTAGTGAGAGCTATGAACGTCGCGGACTTCGAAACCTGCGCGATCACGTGAGAGACCACCGGGGCCCAATGCAGACAGACGTCTTTTATGTGTTAATTCACCAAGGGGATTAGTCTGCTCCATAAACTGCGAAAGCTGAGAACTTCCAAAGAATTCCTTTATAGCTGCAGTAACGGGACGGATATTAATAAGCGCGGATGGCGTTATCATATCCATATCTTGTATGGTCATACGCTCTTTTATAACACGTTCCAAACGTGTAAATCCGATACGGAATTGGTTCTGTAAAAGCTCACCAACAGCCCTGATACGACGGTTACCTAAATGGTCAATATCGTCTTTATGTCCAATGCCAAACTCTACATTAAGCACATATGACATTGATGCAAAAATATCATCTTTAGTGATATGCTTAGGAACAAGCTTGGTTACATTTTGCTTCAAAACATTAATAATCTCATTCTTAGAATCCGTTTCCAGCTCATCCATAAGCTCTTTAAGCGCAGGATAATAAACGCGCTCTTTTATGCCTAAATCATTAGCTGTTATATTATAAGGAGCAAGATAAGCCCCTATATCAATTGAGAGATTAGAAAGCACCTTAACAACTGTATCATCTGAAATAGCTACAAAAACAAAAGGAACTCCCGCATCCTGGATGTCGTTAGCAAGCGTTGCATCAACGATCGTATCCTTTTCGGCCATAATCTCACCTGTTTCTGGGTTTACGACAGCCTCTGCAAGCCTGAAATTAACAATCCTGTTTGAAAATAGAAGTTTTTTATTAAATTTATTGCGTCCGACCTTAGCCAAATCATAACGCTTTGGGTCAAAGAACATACTATTTAAAAGCGATTCTGAGCCTTCAACCGTTGGAGGTTCGCCCGGACGTATACGTTTATACATCTCAATTAAGCCTTCTTCATAGGTTTTGGCTATATCTTTTTCTATTGATTGACGAATTTTAGGAAGGTCACCGAATTTGTCAATAATCTCCGAGTCTGTACCAAGACCTAATGCGCGCATTAAAACAGTTACGGGTACTTTTCTTGTCCTATCCACACGCACACTGAAAACATCGTTTGAATCCGTTTCATATTCAAGCCATGCGCCACGGTTGGGAATAACCTGTGCGGATATCAAATCCTTACCCACTTTGTCATACTCACTGGAATAATATATTCCCGGAGAACGCACTAACTGACTTACTATAACGCGCTCTGCACCGTTAATAATAAAGGTGCCGTTTTCTGTCATAAGCGGGAAGTCGCCCATAAAAATCTCTTGTTCCTTAATTTCGTCAACCTCTCTGTTGTGCAGTCTGCACTTAACGCGCATGGACGAGGCGTAGGTTGCATCGCGTTCCTTACATTCCTCAATAGAATACTTGGGCTCACTATCGAAAGAATAGCCCGTAAACTCCAGCACAAGATTGCCGCCAAAATCGGTAATGGGGGAAATGTCGTTAAAGACCTCCATCAAGCCCTCGCTGACAAACCATTTGTAGCTGTCCTTTTGAACCTCGATAAGGTTCGGCATATCCAAAACCTCTTCGATTCTTGAATAGCTCATACGGACAGAATTACCGAGCCGCATAGGACGAATCCTGTTTTTATCCATTGCATTACCGCCCTTTCATACCTTATAGAATACCAAAAATTTACCAAATAACTATCTTATAGAAAAAATTATTAAAATCATATTGAAATGTGTTGAAATTTGCTAAAAGATGTGGTATGATTAAGTGTATATATTAAACAAAACTTGACAATCATACGTCCGATTATTGTATTATTTTCCAAGACTGTTGTCAAGCTTTTTTTTGTATTTTTCCGAGAAAAATCCTCAGAATTTTTCCGCTTTAAAAATCCAACGGCTGTTTGCAAAAGGTCGGATAAGGGATGGTACTTTTGAAAAAGCCTCTTATTAACATTATATTTGACATTGTGAGCATGTCTCTTTGGGGGCTTGTCAGCATTATTCTTTTCATAATAACAATAAACTTCATCTACAACTTCACTTTAAAAGGCTATGAATATGGCAAGCTGTTTTTCTCTCCCCCCGGTGATTATCTGGAGGAGAGCGTTGTAATCCCTCCTAATTCCTCAGTTTCTCAGGTTGGCGAAATTTTAGAGAAGAAAGGGATTATCAAAAGTGCATTGCTTTTCCAGCTTGAAAATCTGTTAACGGGCAGTTCTCGAGCTTATAAGGGCGGCGAATACGTACTTAACAATTTTCAGGACACAAACCAGATTAATGCGACTCTACGCGGCACCGGTGCAAAACCTGATATTAAGATAACCATAAGAGAAGGCTATTCGACCAAGGAAATCGGAGAGTATCTTGAAGGGCGTGAAATTGTTACAGCCGAAGAATTTATTGTGGCCTGCAAAGAAGAATACAACTATTCGTTCTTAAAGGATATAAAAGACCGAAAGAATCCTCTCGAAGGTTACCTTTTCCCGGACACTTATTTCATTGCGGACGGAGCCTCAGCGCGCGATATTATTATTAAAATGCTCAACCGTTTTGAGGAAGTTTATGACGATAAGCTAAAGCTTTTGGCCAATGCTCGTGGGCTTACAACAGACCAAGTCATCACGATAGCCTCCATAATTGAAAAAGAAATAAGCCGAAATGATGAACGCTCTCTAGCCTCAGCTGTCATATACAACCGCTTGGAAAATGATATGCCGCTTCAAATGTGTTCGTCTGTGCTTTTCGTTCTTGACAAGCGCAAGGACAGGCTCACCACAGAGGATTTACAGGTTAAATCCCCCTACAATACCTACATTAACAAAGGTCTTCCACCGGGGCCAATCTCAAACCCAGGAAAGGCCTGCATAGAGGCCGCGCTTTCTCCGGCCGCAAGTAATTTTCTTTACTTTGTTGTCAAAGACGAAGAAACAGGTGAACATTTCTTCACCCAAAGCTATGATGAATTCTTAGCTGCAAAGGAAAAATATAATCAAAAGTATTGAGGCATTTAAATATGCCTACCATTGGTGATGTATGCTTAAAGACGATTTTCTCAAAGCCTTGCAAAAGCCATGTGAGGGAGTTTTGGGCGAGTTTCACAAGCGTTGTCTTGATGAAGGCTTGCCCGTTATTCCGCTTGACGTGGCTAATTTTTTGCAGACTATCCTGTCTGTCAAACGCCCTCGTAACGTGCTTGAAATAGGCTGTTGTGTGGGCTTTTCGGCTATGCTTATAAGCCGATTTTTAGAACCCGGTGGTCATATTACCACGATTGACCGCTATGAATGCATGATTAAGGATGCTAAGGAAAATTTCAAACGCTATGATTTAATGGACAAGGTTACTTTGCTTGAAGGAAATGCAACGGATATTGTACCTACGCTTGAGCCTTATTATGACTTTATATTTCTTGACGCGGCCAAGGGGCAGTACCTCACTCTTTTACCTCATTGCATACGCCTGCTTTCTGCAGGCGGGATATTCATAGCCGACGACGTTTTACAAAATGGGAACATAGCCGCGGAAAGGCTTGAAATACCGCGGCGCCAGCGAACCATACACACACGTATGCGTTCATTTTTTAAAGAGCTTAACGAAGCCCCCGAGCTTAATGCATGTATTTTGCCCATTGGTGACGGCGTGGCTTTCGCATGCAAGAAGGAGATGTAACTGATGAATAAGCCCGAAATTTTGGCTCCCGCCGGAGATATGGAAAAGCTTCGTGTTGCCGTTGCATACGGCGCGGATGCTGTATATCTCGGCGGGAAAAATTATGGCCTTCGAGCCAAGGCAAAGAATTTTGACGAGGATGGTCTTGCGGAGGCTGTGTCATATGCGCACAGGCACAACGTAAAGGTTTATGTTACCGTCAATATCTTTGCACATAATGATGACTTGGATGGCTTAGATGAATATTTTGAATTTTTGGAGCATATAGGTGCTGATGCGGTATTAATTTCCGACCCTGGTATTTTTTGCGTTGCACGTAAGGTGCTTAAAAACACGAAAATCCATATAAGTACACAGGCAAATAATACCAACTATAAAAGCGTATTATTCTGGCAAGACCTGGGAGCTGAGCGCATTGTGCTCGCAAGGGAGTTGTCATTAAACGAGATTTCTACAATACGCGAAAAAGCCCCAAGCATTGGGCTTGAAACTTTTGTTCATGGTGCAATGTGTATATCCTACTCCGGTCGCTGCCTTTTGAGCAATTACCTTAACGCAAGAGATGCAAACAAAGGCGAATGCACACATCCCTGTCGTTTTAACTATAGACTTTTTATTGAAGAAAAAACCCGTCCCGGTGAGTTTTTCCCTATTTATGAGGATAAACGCGGCAGCTATATGTTTAATTCCAAGGACTTGTGTCTTATAGACAAGATACCGGAGCTTGTGAATGCAGGCATTGACAGCTTTAAGCTTGAGGGGCGTATGAAAACCCCATATTATGTGGCGGCGGTTACCAAGATTTATCGTGAAGCTGTGGATGATTACTTTAAGGAGCCAAATCTTTACTATTCAAGGATTCCATATTATCTTGAAGAAATCCAAAAAACCGGCAGGCGTTCGTTCACATCCGGTTTCTTCAACGGCAAGCCGCAGGCCTCAGACCATAACTACGAAAATAGCGATTGCCCGAACGACTGGACCTTTATAGGCATTGTGAAGTCTTATGACGCGCAGACTGGCTATGCGCTTGTTGAACAAAGGAATAAATTTATTGTAGGCTCACATATTAACGTCCTCAAAACACATGGTGAAAACCGTGATGTTATGCTCTCTGAAATGTTTAATGAAAACGGAGTAAGCATAAATGAAGCCCCACATGCTCAACAGCTTGTAAAAATGGCTATTGGAGAAGTGGAGCCCTTTGATATTTTAAGAATTAAATCATAAGAAAGATTTCGGAGGTTTAAAATAATATGTCTAATGAAAGTTTACTGATAATATCACTTGTACTTATTTATGGAGGTGCCCTTGCCTTCTATCGGTTTTTCGGTAAAACCGGACTTTACTGTTACACCGTGCTTGCCACAATTGCAGCTAATATCGAGGTTGCAATTCTTATTAACGCTTTTGGGATGGAGCAAACTCTCGGAAATGTCTGTTTTGCTTCAACCTTTCTTGTTACAGATATTTTGAGTGAAAACGAAGGCAAGGCCGCAGCGCAAAAGGCTGTTTGGATTGGCATTGCAACCGCTGTTATGTTTATTTTATTCAGTCAATTGTGGCTCAGGTTTACGCCCGCCGAAAATGATTTTATTATGCCCGCTATGAGAGAGGTCTTTCAAAATACTCCGCGTATTATGATAGCCGGCATTGTTGTTTATGGTATTGTACAGGCGTTTGACGTTTGGGTTTATCATAGAATTTGGGCGTATACCGAAAGGGTTTACGGGGATTCAAAGAAATTTTTATGGCTCAGAAACAATGGCTCAACGCTTACCTCGCAATTATTGAACTCTATATTATTTACAATTGTGGCTTTCTTGGGAGTATTTGACTTTGGGACGCTTGTGAGTATCATTGTTACAACTTATATTATATACATTGTAACAAGTTTATTCGATACCCCTATTGTCTATATAGCACGCAAACTGCATAAGGCTTAATGAAATATATTAGGCAAAAAGTACAGAAAGGAGAAAATTAATATGAAATACTTATTGGCAATTATTTCGGCTCTCTTGATAAGCTTGATAACTGTACCCTTGATAGGAAAGTTCGCTCTTAAAATAGGTTTTGTTGACCGCCCTACTAAGCGCAAAGATCATGCCAAGCCCATACCCATGCTTGTGAGCATAGGAATTTTCGCCGCATTTTTTATTCCGTTTTTTGTTTTTAACGATTATATAGACAAAAAGGATATTGCTATTTTTTTGAC
>CAYPQA010000027.1:0-23051 GCA_964412725.1 uncultured Eubacteriales bacterium | reverse complement strand
TCAGCTGGGAGAGCGCTTGACTGGCAGTCAAGAGGTCAGCGGTTCGATCCCGCTTGTCTCCAGTTAAAAAACACCGTTAAATCTTTATTAAAAGGTTTAACGGTGTTTTTTTGCTTTTATTCAGTCAAAAATCAGTCAAACTATGTATCCATTCTTTCGATATCAACGATTGCTTTATTACGATAGACCAAGTCATCTCTTGAGATAAACCCGCTCTTTTCCCAAAATGCATTTCCTTTTTCATTTCTTTTAAAAACAACCAATGCAACCTTAGTAATCCCTTCCTTTTCGAGAGCAGACATAGCCGAATTAAGTAGTTTTGTGCCTATGCCTTGTCTCTGCTCTGTTTCGGCAACGGCCATGTGATGAATAAAACCTCTACGTCCATCATGGCCGCTTAAAATTACTCCCAGAATTTTACCATCCCTTTCTGCAACAAAGCAAGTGTTTGGATTTCTCACAAGATACTTGCTTATCCCGTCCTTTGTGTCATCAACGTTATTAAGACCCATATTGGCAGTGTTTAACCACAGGTCATAAACCTGTTCATAATCGCTTATAAGCATTTTGCGAATCATATCAATCACCTCGTAATATATTTTACTACACTATAAACAAATCATGAATAGATTTTGAAAAATAAATAAGAATTTTTCATAATTTTAATTTGTATTGTGGTGCCTTTGTGATATAATTAATTAAATTTTTAGAATGGAGGGTTTATATGAAAAGTATCAAGACAAAAATCATTTTAGCCGTAAGCCTATTAATTTTTATTTCTCTATCTATTGTAGGCTGTATTGTTTCTTATCTCATGTATTCAAGCTCTATCAGTACGCTAGAGAAAACTATGTCTGAATTTGCGGAGACCTCTGCAAATTATGTTAATAGTTCTATTTCGTACTACAAAGGTATACTTGGTGAAATTTCATTACTTACACGGCTAACATCTTCAGATTACACCAACGAGCAAAAGGGTGCAATTTTAGCAGATAAAGCAAAGCACTATAATTTTGATAATGCTGGATACATAACGCTAGACGGAATGCTTTATCCCTACAATTCAAATGTTTCGGATAAGGAGTATTTCAAGGCTGCCAAAAACGGTAATTTTTATATAACCGAGCCATTTATGAGTGACGTTTTAAATCATATGGTCATTGCTATGGCTGCGCCGGTTTACAAAAATAATGCGGTTGATGCTGTTGTTATTATGACAGTTAATGCAAATTTCTTATCTGGTATAACTAATGAAATTAATATTGGCGATTCCGGACAAGCCTCTATAGTTGACAGAAATGGCTACACCATTTCACATTCTAACGAACAATTTGTTAAAGATCGTTTAAACATAATTGAAAGTGCGAAGAAAGATCCTTCACTTACAGGGCTCGCAGCCATTCAGCAAAAAATGGTTCGCGGTGAAACCGGCTTTGGTAGTTATAAGTTTAATGGCGTTAATCGTGTTATGGCTTATGCACCTATACCAAACAGCAATGGTTGGTCGATAGGTATTTTAGCTACTGAAACGGAATTTTTACAAAACACTTTTAATGCTATTTATGTAACAATTGGGCTGGTTATTTTGTTTCTTATCGCAGGAGCTATTGTAGCGTTTACGCTTTCCCGCTCAATAGTTAATCCCATTAACGAAATTAAGGAAGTTGCGGGGCAGATTTCAAACGGTAACCTTAATGTTAATATACGCGTTAAAGGCAAGGATGAGGTTAGCTTGCTCGCAAATTCTTTTGTAAAGCTTCGAGATACCATTTTGAAATTAATGGATGAGATAAGTATATTAACCTCTGAATTAGACAATGGTGATATTGAAGCACGTATTGATGAAAAGAAATTTTCAGGTGAGTATGCCAAGGTTGCATCTTCAATCAACGATGCTATAGGTTCCCTCATTGGGGATACGCTCCTTATGCTTGGTGCATTTACTGAACTTGGGGATGGAAATTTTAATGCAGAGCTTAAAAAGTTTCCAGGGAAAAAAGCGCTTGCAAACCAAAAGTATGACCAGCTAAAGAAAAATCTCTCATCATTGACTAAGGATGTAACGGGACTTATTTCATCAGCAATTGATGGTAAGCTTGATGTAAGCGTGGATACAGAAAATTATCATGGTGACTGGGAAACGCTTACAATCGGACTTAATAACCTTTTGAATGCTGTAAACGTACCTATTAATGAAGCAAACGATGTTCTTACTAATCTTTCAAATGGTAATTTTGACGTAAAGGTTAGCACAAATTATAAGGGTAGCTTTGCCTTAATGATGAAGTCATTTGAAAAAATGATAGACTCTACAAGTTCGTATATTAAGGAAATATCAGAAATTTTAGACACTATGTCTGGCGGAGATTTGAGAAACACTATTTCCAGAGAATATGTTGGACAATATGACCGTATCAAGAAGGCTATCAACAACATCTCTATGACTTTAAGAGGTACGATACAGGATATTAAATCCTCTGCGGACAGCGTTTTGGAGGGCGCAAAACAGATTTCGGATTCGTCCATGGATTTGGCTACAGGAGCAAGCATGCAGGCAAGTTCGATTGAGGAGCTCAACGCTTCTATAATCACAATAAACGAACAATCTAATCAAACTGCTGAAAAAGCACAAACCGCAAATGAATTTTCAGGCAAATCCATTGCAAGTGCAAAAAGCGGTAATGAAGAGATGGGACACATGCTTAAATCAATGGATGAAATTAAAGAAGCGTCTAATAACATCTCGAAAATTATTAAAGTTATTGATGATATTGCTTTCCAAACAAATCTTTTGGCTCTCAATGCTGCGGTTGAAGCTGCCCGTGCCGGTGAGCATGGAAAAGGTTTCTCTGTTGTTGCGGAGGAAGTTCGTTCACTCGCCGGAAGAAGCTCACAGGCCGCTAAAGATACTTCACAGCTTATCGAGGACACAATTACAAAGATTAACGGCGGTATATCAACGGCTAAGCTTACTGCAGAATCTCTCCAACGCATTGTTGAGGATACTAATTCTGTTTCCGAAATTATCAGCTCTATTTATTCTTCAACTAAAGAACAGTCCGATAGTATTTCTCAGGTTACTAACGGCGTAAGTCAAATTGCAGATATTGTACAGCGTAATTCTGCAACTTCAGAAGAATCTGCGGCCGCGGCCGAAGAATTAAACAGTCAGTCCGAAGTTCTCAATAGAATGGTTTCAAATTTCAAGATTTAAAGATAAAATAAATGGGCTGTAGCATTGTTGAATGAATGCTACAGCCCATTATTTTAATCCTACCTGCATGCACTCAACTACCCAGTTCCTTGTTGTCTCAAATAAAAAAATCGTAATCCCGTTAGGTCATACGATTGAAGATTGTGGCTTTAGCGAACTACCTCCGCGTCGCCCCATATGCGTTCAAGATTGAAAAATTCTCTTGTTTGTTTGTCAAAGATATGAATTATAATGAAACCAAAGTCTAAAAGCACCCAATTCGTGGAATGTCCCTCGGAATGGATGAGGTTAACACCGGCTTCTTTTAATTTAAGCGTGACTTCATCAGCCATAGAGTTTATCTGGTTTGCATTTTTTCCGTTTGTTATTATGAAATAATCCGTTATAGAGGATATTTCTGAAAGTTTTAGAATAGTTATGTTTTCTCCGAATTTTTCATCCAGAGCGTTTTTGGCAATATTTATATATTTTTCGTCCATTATTTATCCTTTCTGTATTATAACATCTTGCAAAGGATGATGCTTACATCATCAAGCTCAAAGCTTTTTCCTTCTGGCACAGAATAAAATTTTTCGAGCACAAGGTCAATAATTTCCTTTGGGTCGGGCAAAGATACATACTCGCAGAGTAAATCTTTTAAGCTACTAACAAAGGATTCTGGGTCGTTTTTGTAATGTGTATCTGAAAGCCCGTCCGTATGTGCAATAATGACGTCTCCGGATTGATAACTAAGGCTTTTGAAATCGTAGTTGGAATCTTCTATCATACCTATAGGAGTTCCTTTGGCTTCGAGTTCAAAAGCCTTTTTCTTCGCGCTACTTACAAATATAGGGAAGGCCTGTCCTGCATTTGAATAAAGTATGCGATGCTCTTTTGTGTTAATAATCGCATAAAAGACGCATACGTAAAGCGGACTTTCAGAATTTTCGAGCATTTTACAAAATTGATTATTAAGATTAAACAAAACCTGATCGGGGTTGTAGTATTTATGAACAAGATTTTTCATCATCATGCTCATCATAGCCGTTATCAAAGCCGCAGATATGCCGTGCCCCGAAACATCGCCTAAAACTATGGATATGCAATCTTCATTAATACGATACATATCCAAAAAGTCACCGCCGATTTCAAGGGCAGGCAAGTAGTTGCTAAAAATGCGCAGTTTGCTATCGTTATAGTTAATGTTAGGTATAAGTGCGCCTTGAACCTGTCTGGCAGTTTTGAGCTGAAATTCCAAGATTTTGTTTTTTTCTTCAAGCTCCGCATAGTTTTTTTTAAGCTTGTCGTTCAAATGCTTTATGCGTAGCAAAGACTTACACTTGGAAATAAGAATATAGGCGTCAAAGGTTTTTTCAATAAAATCATCAGCGCCCACTTCGATAGCTCTTATTCGCAAATCTCTTGTTTCAACAGTGCTCATAAGCAACACAAGAACATACTTTGTTTGAGGGTTTGATTTAACCCTCTTACAAAGCTCAAACCCGCTCATGTCAGGCATATCCACGTCTATGATAATCAAATCCGGCTTAAACATAGATATATTTAAAAGGGCATTTTTTCCGGTTCCGGCAGCTATAACTTCAACACCTATATCTCCCAAAATATGACTCATAAGTTCTAAAGAATGTATTGAGCTGTCAACTACCAAAACCTTATCTATGGGTAAATTCATATAGCCACCTTTTTTTGAAATACAATTTCGTTACCTAAACTGTTAAATGAAAGCGAATCAGCAAGTGAATTAACGAGTAGGATACCACGTCCGCTTTCGCCGTACATATCATCTCCAATATCTGATAAGAACTTCTTATGGTCAAATCCTAAGCCATTATCTGAAATTTTAGAACAAATTGTGTTATCTTTAATCTCAACACTAAGGCTAACATTCTTATTAACGTCTGATTTGTTACCATGTATGACGGCGTTAAACAGCAATTCGGAATAAATTAATCTTAGGTCAAATTTATCTTCTTGAGGCAAGTCCGGAATGGACTTATCTATAAAAGAGAGCGTTTCCTTAATAACTTGTGTTGCGGCTTTCATCTCGCTCGAGAATGTTTTAAAAAATTTTGACATAATATCCCACCTTTGCTGTAAATACTTTTTTATTATATTCAATTATATTACAAAAGATTGTTTTTTTTATGACATTTTTTCATGCCAATTTTGATGCTGTTTTCACTTTTTTCAAGGATGAATACATCCATTAAAGCCTTTATCATCAAAAGACCCAATTCTTCGTCAGATTCGTCGCTTACCGGACTTGATGTAAAAAGGTCTATATTTAATGAATCTGTGCTTGGCTGGAAGATAATTTTAAAATCGCTTTTCTTTTGAGAGCATTTTTTAATTATAAAAATACAAGCCTCGGAAATAGCAGTTTTAATATCCTCTATTTCATCAATATCAAAACCGATGCGGTTTGCAACCGAGGCGGCGGTAAGCCTTGCAGCCGAAACATAGGCTGGATTTACCGGCAGGCATAGCTCAATATTTTCGTTGGCTTCGTTGTTCATATTACTGCGCCTCCTCTTTTGATTTTATAACAAATACTTTATCCAGATTTGTTATTTTGAAAAGTTTAGACAGATTTGGTCTTAGATTTAATAAATGCACCTCGCCTGAATAAGTTTTGACATTCTTTAAAACAGCAACCAAAACACCTAAACCCGTTGAATCCATATATTCCAAGTTTTCGCAATCCAAAACAAGGCTGCAATTCTTTTGATTGACAAGTTCCAAAAGCTTAGATTTAAGTTCCGGAGAATTGAATATATCAATTTCACCTGTGAGATTGACGAGCCATACGTTTTTATTTTCATTAAAAGAATATTGTAAATTAAAGTCCATAATTCCTGCTCCTTCACTATTATTTTGTATAAATTCTAGCATAACTCTAAGAGTTTTGCAAATTTTTTTGAAAATTAAAATGAAAATCTGCGTTCGGTACCGGATAAAAGCCTGGATATATTGCCTCTATGGAGGTAATAAGCTAGAGCAGTAAGGCAAAGACTTATGATAATAATTTCAAAGCTGTATCCAAAAAGAAATAAAAGCACCGGCAAAAGTCCGGTTATTATAAGAGAGGCAAGTGAGATATAACGTGTTATAATTATAGAAACAATAGCAATTGTGTAGATAATAAGACCTATGCGTAAATCAAGAGCTAAAATAAGTCCAACCGTTGAAGCAATACCTTTTCCGCCCTTAAAACGCATATAGAATGGAAAATTGTGACCTAAAACAACACCAAGCCCGGAATATATCCCATAAATAATCCCATTGCCACTATTTATATTATTCCCCCAAATGTGAAAATCTCCACCAAAAATAAAATAACATAAAGCAAACGCTGCAACGGATTTGAATACATCCGTAAAAAATACGATTATACCGGCCTTGCGCCCCAAGACGCGAAAGGTGTTTGAAGTTCCTGCATTACCGCTCCCATGGTCACGGATGTCAACTTTTGCAAAAAGCTTTCCAAAAATATAAGATGTTTGGATACAACCAAACGCATAGCCTATGAGTAATGATAAAATCTTATACATATGCACCTCGTTTTATTGTTTATTTCTTACTATGAAGTGGATAGGCGTGCCATCAAACCCGAAGGACTTACGCACTTGGTTTTCGATATATCGTTTGTATGAAAAGTGCATAAGTTCTACATCGTTTACAAACATAACAAATGTAGGAGGCTTTACAGAAACCTGAGTTGTGTAGAAGATTTTCAGAGATCTGCCTTTATCCGTAGGTGGTTGACTTATGGCTGTTGCCTCGGCTATACATTCGTTTAAAACACCGGTTGCAATACGCAGCGACGCATTTTGGGATGCTGTTTCGATAAGAGGGAACAGGTTTGAAACCCTTTGACCGGACATGGCTGAAATAAATATCTTAAGCGCATAGGGCATGAAGCTTAATTTGTTGCCTATGTTTTTAAGATAATTGTTCATTGTTTTGTTGTCCTTTTCAATCTTGTCCCATTTATTCACAGCTATGATAATGGGCTTTCCGCGTTCGTGGGCAATGCCAGCCACCTTAGTATCCTGTTCTGAGACTTCTTGCGTTGCATCCAAAACCAAAACACATACATCACAACGTTCAACTGCGGCAACCGCACGCACAATGCTGTAACGCTCAATATCCTCTTTGATTTTGCTTTTTCTGCGCAAACCCGCCGTATCTATAAATACATATTTATGGCCTGATTTTTCAAAATATGTGTCAACCGCGTCTCTTGTCGTACCCGGAATATCGCTCACAATATGGCGGTCCTCTCCAAGAATACGGTTAATTAATGACGACTTTCCAACGTTAGGCTTGCCAACAACAGCGACCTTTGTAACATCATCTTCCATAGATTCGCTGTCCGGTTTCTTAAAATGCTCACAAACGCAGTCAAGCAAGTCACCTAGACCAAGCAATTGCCCTGCAGAAATAGGCAAAGGCTCGCCCAAGCCAAGATTGTAAAACTCGAACAGGTTTAAGTTAGCTTTTCTCATATCGTCAACCTTATTCACAGCTAAAACAACAGGCTTTTTAGAACGGCGCAATATCTCGCCAACTGTAACATCAGCTTCAATAAGTCCCGTCTTTATATCAACAACAAAGATGATAACGTCAGCAGTCTCAATCGCAATTTCAGCTTGGCGAAAAATCTGGCGAACAATAACGTCGTCGGATTCGTCATCCATACCTCCCGTGTCGATAAGAGAGAATTTGTAGTCAAGCCATTCGCAGTCAGCATAAATACGGTCACGCGTTACACCCGGCATATCGTCAACGATGGAAATACGCGAGCCAGCTAGTTTGTTAAACAATGTAGACTTGCCGACATTTGGCCGCCCTACAATAGCAACGATGGGTTTCATAAAGTTCCTCCGAAAAAATCATTTGAATTTTTCCTTGTATTATATCCGAAACAATTCCCTAATGCAAACTTTTTTGAATAGGCATGCAAAATAATGGAAATAATCCATAAAAAGGAAGGTGATGTTTAATGAGAAAAATGAGAAATATGAAAAATTTTATTCTGCTTAGCTTGGGCATAACAAGTCTTTTTACTCTTTCTGTTGTGGCCGCAACATTAAGCTTGCAGCTATATACAAAAACAAAAAGCCAAAGTCCCGAGCTCCAAAACATGGCGAAAGCCGACCTCGTTGATAGTATTGCTCATCCGGAAAGTGACACAGCCGTTCAGGATGAAAGATTACTTTCGATAAGCGATTCTATTAAACAGGGTGGGGTAGGTAATGGTGAGCTTACAAACCCGTCAACGAAACTATACTTTGAGGAGATTTTTAATGATGGCAATGTAGTTGTAACGGACAGTGATTTGCCGTACTTCTTGTATAACCTTGACAGCGATCAGATTTCCGAAATGTTTTACGATTGGGAGCTTAAAACCTATAGTTCTGAAGGCGTTGTGTTTTCAAAGAGAACCGATTCAAACTCACCAACAGAGGATTCCCAAAGCTATACGGTTGGCATTCATGATGGACATGTTGCTGTTTATGTAACGCAAAATGGAGAAACTTCACTCCAAGAGGTTACAAGTACACTTGTCTCACCATTGCCAGACAACGACAAAAAACGTCTCGAAGGCGGCATAGAAGCATCAAGTGAGGATGAACTTATTAAACTATTACAGGACTATTGTAGTTAATTATTTTTATGTCAATTTGTACAAAAAATGTTTGGATTTTTTATAAAATATTTTATAGGATTCTCTAAAGTTTTTCTGGATATTTTTCCGTATTTATGCTATAATAATTCTTGAAGGATGTTTTCTATGTCATATTCTTCATCATTACAGTCTTGTTTCATGTCCCCCGAATCCTGGAGCAAGACTGTAAACCCCCTTTTTTTGTCTACTTTTTCTTACTTTAAATCTAAATTAAACGCCCAAACCTCTTAGAATTGAGGTTTGGGCGTTTTTTAATTGCCTTAAAAATTTATACATAATTTGTTTCGTGTAAGACCGAATTGGGTTTCACAAAAATACTTATACGCCATGCAGCGAATTTTAAATTTTTTACATCCTTGGTGTCTATTTGAAATGTAACAACCTTATTTGTGCCCGGAAAATGGGGTACTAAAAAGTTGGTTTCTTTAAACCCACAGCTTTGTAATAGAATCTGGTCTGCGTTATCTATCACATTTTCAGGGTCTTCACCGTCTTCGTTATACACAATGCCTGTTTCGGGGTTAAACTTATATATAATCCAGTTTTGTATGCCCGTGCCATATCTAAAGGCTTTATAGCCTGTCTTACCTGTTGCATCATCCCCAAGTTCGGGAAGGCTATATAATAAATCATCATATCGCCCAAGGCTTTCAAGTGTTACATACTTATCCTTGTTAATATCTTTTTCCACAACACTGTAGCCTGTTGGTGTTTCTACTATATAATCGTATTCTGTTGTTTCAAGTTGGATAACGTCTCCGGATTTTAATCGGTTGGATGTTGTCTTTATAATTTCAAAGAAAACGGATTTATTTGAATGGACTTTAAGTCCGTTTGATAAGTAACAATCGGATTTCACATGCTTAAGTGTAACAAGCTCCCTCCTTTGGGTTGGAACCTCTCCTAAGTAAACATTAACCTCTGCAAGCTTTTTTTCAACAAACTCCAGATGTTCATTTGCAGACTGATTAAATTTGTAAATCCTTGTTTTGGAGTACAAATTATGGGAATCTCCTGCGGCCTGTAGTTCATTGACCCAAAACGTTTCATTGTACTTAATAGGATTTCGTATGGTTACGTTTTGCAAACCTATGAATTTATTCTGACTAAATGCTTTTTCCCATATCTCACATTGATAAGGCTCACTATCCTTACATCTTGTTTTAAAAACATCTCTTAATGTAGCTTCAATATTTTGTAATGTTTCATCAAACTCTTGGTCTATTCCATTTGTTGAATAAATTCCTGTTACAAATTCCAATTTTGGGTTAATAAAACATCGCATAGCGTAAGCGATTTGTTTAAAAGCCTTTATAAAATCTTCTGTATTATCCTTCTGGATTTCCGCCCCTTTAGAGTTCCATTGAGGCGTATATGTGTAGGTATCATAAGGCCTATCAGGAACATGTTTTGCTTGTGCATGACCTAGATAAGCATAAGAATTGAAGCTGAAGATATCTGGTATAAATGTCCATTTATCCAGTTTGCCCGAATTAATAAACCATGCGTGTGTTCCCGAAAAGTAGCAATGCGCCCAAGTGTCTGCCAAAACATGCATTGTTAAACCTATAAATTCATAAAAATTTTCAATAGGATTTTCAGGTTCCTTATGTATTTCATTCTTCAAATTGTCAACGATAGCTTTAGCCAAAATGCTATCCGGCAAGCATAGACATTTGAATTGCTCACGCTCAAATGAATTATCTATACGCGCGTTTGTTGGATCTTTAGGATTCATATAATATGTCCAAATATCATTTATAACTGATGGAATAACTTGATTTTCTCCGGCATATTGTCGTTTCAGGTTATTGTCCTCCGTATAATTCCCAGGCAGAAAATGGAATGCTGTCCATATTTTCAAAGAGTTTATAACGTTAACATTGCTCCATCCAACCGAATTGCTTTTGCCCATTGTGTATAATGTTTGCACAGTTGGACAAATATTGCTTGCCTTTCTTTTTAACAGATTAGCTTTATCTTGGGTAAAGTCATCAACAAACTGTGCAGCATAAGCAATTGTAAGCGCCGGCTCATATTCAAAACCGGCTACTCTGGCCGCCAAATATGTTGCATAATAATGAAAATCCTTATTCAAAGTTTCCCCTCCGTTCAATTTAAACTCAAATACAAAATATCCCTACGGAAGTCAAAACCGTAGGGATATTTTTTTATCTTATGTCATTGAGATTTTTTTATAAATCTGCCTGTGGTATAGTCAAATAATACGTTGACCTCATTCACACCGTTGCCGAAAGTGAATACATTATAAGAGGATTCAATTGTTGTTAAAACTGTGCCATAAGTATATTCGTTTTGAAGCCACACATAGACGTTCGTCATAGGGACAAAGCTCACGCTTAACATAGCGGGAACATATGCTATATTAAGTGGGGAGGGTTTAATCGTCGTGTTATTTATGCAAGCCTTTTGCTCCAAACCAAAAATCAGTGACCTATGGCTTTGGGGCGTCATCTTATTATTAACCCTGAACGCTCCAACCTTAACGCCGTCATCTGTAAATGGGCCATGGAACGTAGCATCGTCAGCAAAGTTATAAGACGTTCCATCTTGGGCTGTGAAAATCTCGCTCATCCTGCTTATCTTTGCACCATTCATAGTTACATCATCTGCGCTTGCAAAGATACCATATTCTTCAGTCCATTGAACAACATTACCCTGAAACGGTTCAAAAACTAGCCAAGCAACATTGGGCGATTTTTCGCTAACACCCTTAGCAATAGTTATTTTTAATCCTGATTTCTTCAGCTCTCGTAAAGACTCCGCATCAATCGAAAGGTTAAGTTTGAAGTCCATAAAAAAATCATCTCCTTATCATTCTGCACTTCCAGTATATTTTTGACAAGACTAATTTATGATTAATTTTTTTGCAATTTGATAGGGGAGTGAAGTAGGGGATTAGGGGAGTAGGTTAAATGAAAAATAATCACACTTGGGAAAAAATTTCATATAATAAAACAAGCATAATTTCAGAGGCTAAGATGAAAGAGACGGCTATAGAATTTTATTCCGGTGATTATAATTGCTCGCAATGTATCCTCAAAGCTGCAGAAACAGTATATGGTATTGATACAGGGCAAAGTTGTATGGACATGTGCAGTGCTGTTAATGTCGGATTCGGCGTTGGTTGCATTTGCTGCGCCGTTATTGCCTGTGTAATGGTTTTGGGTTCATTATTTGATAAGGAAACGGCCGTCCGGCTCAGAATGCGGTTTTTATCCGAGTTGTATTCAACGAAAAGCAGTTTGAATTGCTCAAGTTTAAAGCAAACCTCTTGTGAAGAGCTTATAGGATTTATGTCCGAAACCCTTGAACGCATTATAATTGAAGAAAAAGGCATATCCAAGAATTGATCAATGGATATGCCTTTTTTTAATTAATAGCTCTCTAACACTTCGGAAAAGCCGTCTTTTCCGAAGTGTTATCTATCGTTTCTCAACGAGAAACTTAATTGACGTTTTAACTTCGCCTTCAATTTCCAGCTCAAAAAATGCCGGTATACATATAAGCTCTATGCCGTTTGGCGCAACATATCCGCGGGCTATGGCAATGCTTTTAACGGCTTGGTTAACGGCGGCCGCTCCTATCGTATGGATTTCAACGCATTCGTCGTTTCTTGAAATTGCGGCTATTGCACCGGCAACAGATTTTGGTTGAGAGCTTCCTGATACTTTTAAGATTTCCATAAATGCCTCCTGCACGATTTTTGTAGAATTATTGTATACAGGGAGCTTATAAATTATACAAAATCATTTTTCGTTAAATTCTCCCCAATCTTTCCCCTCTTCCACTTCATCATAAGAGGGCCTTGCTATATTTGTCTTATCTTCCCTAGCCTGCGCATCTGATAGAGGCGCTGTCTGGAAAGCTTTTATCCAATTATCTTTCTTATTTTTTATTTGTTGCATTTTTTAATACCTCCTGTTCTGTATTGCAAAATTATTATGCTAATTTTAATTTTATTTATCCTGTACATGCTTGCCATTAATTATCATATATGATAATATATTATTATTAATGTAATTTTCAGATAAATAATTATCATAAATAATAATTATTTATTATTTATTTTAATTTCAAATAAATAATTATTATTAATGATAAATTAAAATTTAAGGAGGATAAAATGCTATCATCAAGGATTAAAGAACTCAGAGAAAAAAACACAATTTCACAGTCAGCTTTGGCACAAAGGCTCAATACAACGCGCTCAACCGTTAATGCATGGGAAATGGGAATATCCGTCCCTTCTGTAGCCAACATTGTTGAACTTGCTGCAATTTTTAAAGTAAGCACAGACTATCTATTATCTATAGAAGGAGCCGGCCTTACGATTTCTCTCGAAGGTCTCAACGACGAAGAAGTTACCATCGTCTGCGGTTTGGTCGAATACCTTAGCCGAAAGCATATTAATGCTTAAGTTTATTTTTTTGAGATGCCATATACCCTCTTGACAAAATATGTTATAAGAGTATATAATAACTATCGTCTTATGCAGCTTGTCTGCATCCTGACAAGCTGGAATAGCTCAGCTGGTAGAGCAGCTGATTCGTAATCAGCAGGTCGAGGGTTCGAGTCCCTTTTTCAGCTTTAGTAATTCATCACGTATTTGTAGCTCAGATTTGGATAGAGCACTCGCCTCCTAAGCGAGGGGTCGTGGGTTCGAGTCCCGCCAAGTACAGTTTACATTTAAATACCCGAACACATCAAGTAGCCTGAAAACCTTGTAAGCTAAGGGTTTTCGGGTTATTTTTATGTTCATAGTTATATTGTATTTAACTGCACTTTATCATATTTTTACGTTAAAAAAGCAGTGATAATTTGCTAAACAAAGAGATTTATCACCTTTAGAATTAGATTTAATAACCAATTATATGAAATTAAGGAAAGAAACGCGCGATGAAGTAATTCCATACTTTAAAGATATTTTTTCAAAATATACTGCTATTGAATATTTTATCCACTGCTTTGTGGGTATGCTCCTTGCCTAGTTCAACTTAATATTCAAAGAGTACCCTTTTCTTGATGTGCAAAAAACATTCTCAAAAATACTATTATCCGAATTCGATCTTAATCTTTTGAATTACTTTGTGATAGTACAATACCACAAAGTAATCTTATTGTCAATATTAAAAATATTGTTATGTGGGATTTTTATTTTTTCTGGAGGTGTTATATTGAACGAAAGATTAAAAGATTTAAGAAAGGAATTAAATTTAAACCAAAATGAGTTTGGAAAAAGAATTAATCTTAAACAATCCGCAATTGGAATGTACGAAAACGGCTCAAGAAAATTAACTGAACGTGTAATATCTGATATTTGTAGAGAGTTTAACGTCAACGAACAATGGCTTCATGAAGGAATTGGTGAAATGTTTAATCATGATGTTAATGATGAAATAGAAAAACTTGCAAAAAAATACAGACTTAATGATTATGCAAAAACTGTTGTCGAAACTTTTGTAAAGCTTGATGAAAAAGATATGAATGCCGTGTTATCTTTCATGAAAAAGGTTAATATGGATTTCAAATCAAATTATAATGAGAACGAATAAAAGACACACCATCTCTGAAGATTTTTGCAATTTCTAAAGTTTCATTTCGGAATAAAAAAGAGAATTCTGTCTTAAAGTCTAACTGCTGGCAAGTTAATAGATGCTCACTTGCCTGATACAAATTAACTACAAAACTTAAAGGTGGCGTGGCAAAATACAATTTTTGCTACACCACCTTTTTAACTTTCTAAAAATTATTGTAAAATCTGTACTAATAATTTATAATGACATAAACAATAAGGATGTGAGCATTTTGCCAGAAAACATACACGATAAAGGTTATAGGAGATTATTCTCACATAAGAAAAATTTTATAGAGTTCTTGAACTCGTTCACTGACTTGACTAAAGGCGAAATTATTGAAGAAGACTCGGTTGAGCAGATGGAAACGAGTTTTGTTGGCAAAGACTTTGCCGACAAAGAGGCCGATCTGATATACAGGGCGAAAATAAAAGGCATGGATATATTCTTTTATTTTCTCTTTGAATTGCAGTCCTCTGTTGATTTCACCATGGTATTCAGGCTCTTAATTTACATTTACTCGTTGTGGTTGTATATATTCAATAACACTGATGAAAAAGAGAGGGAACGGAAAGAGTTTAAACTGCCCCTCGTTATCCCTATGGTACTCTATAACGGAAGTGATGAGTGGACTGCCGCAAGAACTTTTAAAGAGTATCTGAATTTGAGTGGATATGAAAATCTGGACGAATACGCAATTGACTTTAAATATTTGCTCATAAATGTAAATAAACTTGGAGACGATGAGCTCAAACAAGTCGGAAACCTAATATCTTCAATTTTCTTGCTCGACAAAAAACAAAATATAGTTAAGCTAATATCAAATTTGGACACAGTTTTTAATAATATAAAAAATTTATCAAAAGACGATCAGGTATTATTTTTTGATTGGATAAGGGATGTATTATTCGCAAAAGTCGGTAATAAACAAGCTGAAGCGCTCGAAGGTGCAATAAAAAATTTTGAAAAAGGAGACGATGAAAAAATGACTTATGCTATTCAAAGATTGATAGATGAGCTACGTGACGAAGGAAAACAAGAAGGCAAAATGGAAGGCAAAATGGAAGGCAGAAAAGAAGGTTTGGCAGAAGTGGTGAAAAATATGCTTATGGGAGGATATAGCTTAAACGAAATTATTAAGCTTACCGGCTTTAATTCAGAAGAAATCCAATCTATAAAAAACAGCAATTCACAACCAGCAATTTAATAATTCAAGGCATAAAGGGTATGTAGCAAGATATAATTTTTGCTACATACCCTTTATTTATAAGAGAGGTTTGTTGGACTTGCTCGAGATAGCTCATAAATAGATTATTTCAATTTGTCGTTCATCTTCTTGATTTTGTTTTTCAATATGATATACTGAATGAGCCACACAAAAATGAATATGACAACAAAAATTCCAAAGTAACTCACAAAACCTATAAGGCTGTGTTCCATCCAGTTTGTGAAATAAGCAATAGGCATCATAACAAAAGCGGTGATTAGAAAATAAATCCCTGTTTGTTTTGCAATACTCCAATTGTCAATTTCCCATATTATGGAACTTGCAGCAAAAGAGGCTCCTAATAAACCGCTCAGCACCGTTTGCAAAATAACCGCATTTATTTCATTGCCCATTTCTTTAACAAGGGCGGGTGCGCATGGGTAATAATATCCTTGCCCTGAACTAAAGGATATTATTATAGTAATTATATATCCGATAGCTATCCCAAGGGGAAATCCAAGAAGTCCACGTACAAAGGGCTGTTTTTTCATTTTATCCACCTCATATTCCTAAAATTTGTTTAATTTTTGCAACATAACGTCTTGAAACATAAGTAACCGTACCGTTCGATAATGTGACACAAATTGTACCTGAAAAACTTAAATCAAAGCATTTGACTTTCTTTAGATTTACAATCTCTGAGTTGGAAATACGAGCAAAACAGGTTTTATTCAATCGCTCCTCCAACTCATAAAGACGCAAACGAATAACATATTCTCCGTTATTTGTTACAGTAAATACTTTACCCGCAACTGAATAAATTCGTATGATATCCGTTTGTTCAATAATTTCAACGATGTTTTCACGAAATCCTGCAATAACTTGTGGCGATTCCTCAGATAACCTTTTGAAAATTGCATTTACCTCATCTGTCATTTTATTGGTAAGTATAATGACTTTAGGCTCTTGACAGAGATCATCAATTTTCACTTCTACCTTCATTTTTTCACCTCCTCTTTACAATCACAGTATAGATAAAAAAGAAATTGTCATCAACTGATTTATGATAGATGGTTGATTATTTAACGCAAGTGGTATAAAACGACTACTTGAAAGGACGAACCTTATGCACGTATTAGTATTAAAAAAACCCGCCTACATCATTCTTGATGTAAGCGGGTTTTTTAGTATTTTGTATCAAACTATACAAATTAAACAATAAATCTGGAAACCATTTGAGCAAGAACCTCAGACTGGCTGTTAAGCTCTTGAGCCGCAGCCGCAGATTCCTCAGAGGTTGCGGAATTGCTTTGAACAACATCGGAAATTTGATTTACACCAACCGTAATCTGGTTAAGACCGTCAGCCTGTTCCTTGGAAGATGAGTAGATGTCATTAATAATTTTGGATATTGAATTAGTGTCCTGAACGATAGCTCTAAGTGATTCAGCTGTGGAGGTTGCAATGTGAGTACCTTCGTTGACTCTTGAAATTGCGTCTTCAATGAGTGAAGAAGTTTCTCTTGCGGCTTGTTGTGAACGTCCTGCAAGAGAACGAACCTCCTCGGCAACAACAGCAAAGCCCTTGCCATGCTCACCGGCTCTGGCAGCTTCAACTGCTGCGTTAAGCGCAAGCAAATTTGTTTGGAATGCTATGTCGTCGATAACCTTAATAATATTGGATATATTGTTTGAAGCTTGCTTAATGCCATCCATTGAGTTAAGCATATTAAGCATATCTTCATTGCCCTTTTTAGCACTTGTTAAGGACTTCTTTGAGAATTCGTTTGCTTCGTTAGCCTTAGCTGCACTATGCTGTGTTTGTTCATTAATTGTGATAATTGAAGCGTTAAGTTCCTCAACAGAGCTTGCTTGAGTTGAAGCACCGGTAGCAAGGGTCATTGCAGATTCTGAAATTTGTCTTGAACCAGAAAGAACATTTTCTGCAGATGATTTAATCTCTGAAATAGTATTTCTTAAAGTTTTGGATATGGTGTTTATAGACTGCTTAATTTGGTCATATTGTCCCACATATTCCCTTGAAATCTGTTTAGTCATATTGCCTTCAGAAATTATGCCCAAAATCTCAGAAATTTCTTTAATGTATGATGCAGTTGATACTATCATCATATCAAACGATTGCATCATCTTTGCAAAACTACCTTTATGATTCTTGCTTACAGTTATTTCAAAATTACCCTTGGATAATTCTTCCAAAACTTCGTTGGCTTCATTAATCGGAACAGAAATTGCTTTAACAAGATTATTAAGGCCTGTTGTAAGCTCAAGCCAGTCACCCTTGTAAGCCTTCGTATCAACCTTCACATCCAAATTACCTTCAGTTGCTGCATTAATAAGATTTCCAATGTCTTTACTTACAGAGGATAAATTTGACTTAAGCTCATCAAATCTCTCATTAATGATAACTTTCTTACCTGGCATTTTGGCAATGTTCACATTAAAATTACCATTTCCAAATTGTCCCAAAGCGTTAAGAATAGACATAGTGTCACCTAGCAAAGCATCAACAACCTTGTTAATTCCATGTGCTGCAACTTTATATTCGCCAGAGAATTTATTATCGTTCATGCGAATATCGGTGTCACCCTTGTCTAATCCGGTAACGAGTGTATTTATTTCTCCTGTAAGACCAAGAATTGTGTCTTTAAGCTTAATGAACGAAACCGTAAGCTTTCCAATTTCATCATTACCATTTACAACAAGATTAACATTTAAGTTGCCATTTGCAATGTCATTTGCAGCCTTTTCAGCCATAACAATAGGTTTGGCAATTAAATTACTCAAAACTCTTACGGCAATAAGAACAACAATTATTGCTAAAACTATACCGCCGATAACAAAAATTCGGGCTAAAGCAACCGTTTTGTCAGCTTCCTTATCACGCTCTGCAACGAGCCTGTCCTGTTCGTCGGAGATATTAACTAAAACTTCAACAGCATCATCAAAAGCCGGAGAATAGTTATTGAGATAAATATCCATAGCCTCTTTGTTGTCACTATCGGTAAGTGTCACACATAATTTCAATATTTTTTCACGGTGAGAGGCTGCATCTGAAATTTTCTTATAAAACGAATCAAATAAACTTTGATTCACTTCAGAATTTTTCCTAAGCTCTTCAAGTGTAGTTCTAAGGTTAGCACCTTCGGCATTACAATCTTGAATAGCTTTATTAACAACAGCGGAATCAGTACTTGCCAAAGCAAGAAGTATGTATCTTTGGATTGAAACTAAATTTCTTCTTAACTGCCAAGCTAACTTTGTATTCGGCAAAGACGAGGTACTATATGTACTTAGGGTGCCTGATAAGATATTCAGGCTTGATAAGGAAATGCTACCAAGAATGAGCAAAACAACCAAAACAATAGCAAATCCTGAGAGTAACTTGGTACTGATTTTCAAGTTCTTCATAAATAAAAATCCTTTCCCGTGCTGTGCACGAATACTTTTTGAGAACATTATACATTCCAAATTTACCAAAGTCAAGGGGTTATAAGGTACGCAAACAAAAAAACTGCCTACATTTTTTTATAATGTAGGCAGTTTTTTATTAAATTTTAGAATGTATTTCAACACACATCAGACTTATTTCTCTAAGTTTTTGATAAGTTTCACAATTTCGTGAATTTATAATTTGAGCAAAGGCCTCTGCTTCATGATAAAGCTTGCCAACGTCCTGATCTGAAAAAATGTTAACGTTATTATGGTCTTGTCTAGACTTATAAGTAATCCTATCCAGTTCTTGAACAAATCCTAAATTTATAACGCCGTCCTCTCCCATAATATGGCTTTCAACAGAGCCATCAGAAACCTTAGAAACAGTTATATTAACCAAGAATGAATCATAATTTAATATCAATCCAACAACGAGGTCAACACCATTCGTTGCTTTAACCATAGAATGAACATAAGATGAAGGGCGTCCAAATAAAGCAACAGCAAATGAAATTGGATAGACACCCAAATCCCTTAAAGCTCCGCCTCCAAAGCCCTTGTTGAACACATTTGGAAAAGAACCGTTTAAAAATGCGGGATATTTAGAGGAATATTGATTGAAGCTCAGAACAACATTTCTAACCTTGCCAACAAGATGTAAGTTGTCTTTTATAAACTTAAACCCGGGCGTATGCAGATGCCTCAATGCCTCAAAAACATATAAGCCTTTCTGGTCAGCTAATTCATAGACATCCGAAAATTGCTGAGTGTTCAGAACAAGTGGTTTTTCACAGATAACTGATTTACCTGATTTAAGAAAGAACATAATCTGCTCATAGTGCTTGCTGTTTGGCGACGCTATATAAACAACCTGAGCTTGTGATTCAGCCGCAGCTTCAAAGTGTGTGTAACCCATAACCCCGTATTTCTCACTGAACTTTTGAGCACTTTCTGGGTTTCTTGAATAATGGCCCAAGTAGTTATAAGCATTTGTAGAAAGCGCATCTTTTATAAAGCTTTCCGTAATCCAAGACGAGCCAACCGTTAAAAGCCCAATCAAAGCTTAATTCCCCCTAATTTCCACGCGTCTAATCTTACCGCTTATGGTTTTGGGTAAGCTTTCCACAAATTCAACAATTCTTGGATACTTATAAGGCGCTGTGTGCTCTTTGACGTAAGTTTGAATTTCCTTTTTAAGCTCCTCAGATGGCTTATAGTCCTTTGCAAGCACAATAGTCGCCTTAACCAACTGCCCTCTTTCGCCTTCGGTATCCGGAACGCCTGTGACCGCACATTCTGTTACGCAAGGCATCTCCATCAAAACGCTTTCAATTTCAAACGGCCCAATACGATAGCCGGAAGATTTTATCAAATCATCAGTACGTCCCACATACCAGAGATAGCCATCCTCATCTTGCCAAGCCATGTCTCCTGTATGGTAACACCCATCATACCAAACCTCATCTGTCTTTTCCTTGTTACGATAATATCCTGTGAACATGCCCATAGGAGAACCGTTCTTTGTAGATATGCAAATTTCGCCAACATCCCCTACCCCAACCGGCTTTCCGTTTCCGTCAATAAGGACTACATCATAAGCCGGAGACGGTTTGCCCATTGAGCCGGGCTTTGGCTCCATACCTAAGAGATTTGCAATTGTGAGCGTTGTCTCAGTCTGCCCAAAACCTTCCATAAGCTTTATGCCTGTGGCGTTGAAGAACTGCTGATAGACTTCCGGATTAAGCGCTTCACCGGCTATGCAGGCATATTGAATAGAAGAAAGGTCATATTTTGATAAATCTTCCTTGATAAAGAATCTGAATATGGTAGGCGGCGCACAAAACGTCGTGATATTGTATTTTTTGAACATAGGTAATAAGTCAACCGGATTAAATCGTTCAAAGTCGCAGGTAAATATAGCTGCTTCACAAAGCCACTGACCATAGTATTTACCCCAAACGGCCTTGCCCCAACCTGTGTCGGAAACCGTAAAGTGTATTCCGTTCGGGTCTACGTTGTGCCACCATTTAGCTGTAATGATATGTCCCAGCGCATAGCTATAAGATTGTTGAGCAATCTTCGGATAACCTGTTGTACCTGATGTGAAGTACATAAGCATAGTGTCTTGAACAGATGTCTCAACGCGCTCAAGTTCATCCGATTCATTTTCAATGTCACGATCAAAGCAATGGTAACCGTCCTTCTCACCATTAACAATAACCTTAATCTTAACACCCTCGCATTGTAAAACAGCCTCATCAACCATATCCGACACCTGACCAAAGGCTGTGCAAATAATAGCAGAAACCTCTGCGGCCTCAAAACGATATATAAAGTCCTTAGTCGTAAGCTGATCTGTGGCCGGAATAACCACAGCACCCAGCTTATGTAAGGCTGTCATAGCAAACCAGAATTGGTAGTGACGGCGTAAAACAAGCATAACCTTGTCGCCTTTTTTGATGCCTAAGCGTTTGAAGTAATTGGCTGTCTTGTTAGAGTAGCGTTTCATATCTGAGAATGTAAAACGTCTTTCATCTCCATTTGCGGAAACCCAGAGCATAGCTAATTTATCTGGAGACTTTTCGGCCAAAACGTCAACGCAGTCATAGCCAAAGTTAAAATCAGAAGGAACATTAAAGCTAATCTCCTTAAGATAACCGTCCTCATCCAAAACTTCATTAACATATTCCTTATATATTCTGTTGTCTTCGCTTTCAACTCGTTGCTTTTTAGCTTTCTCCATTGTAGGTTCAAGAGTTCCGTCGCTACCCTTTATGACAACAGACAGGAACTTACAGTCTGCCCCATCAACCGCAACCATGCCATGTTTCTTGTGCCCGTCATAGAATAAGCTGTCGCCTGGATTAAGGTATTCTGTATGCCCATCAACAACAACCTTAAGTCTGCCCTCTAAGCAATAGTTAAGTTCCTGACCGCCATGACTGGACAGTGCAACAGGTGCATTTTCAAGCGTTTTGGAATACTTAGCTATGACAACAAAAGGCTCAGCCAGTCTATCCTTAAGCAAATAGGCAATATGATTATACTCAAAACCTTCACGACGCTTAATTGGCATACCTTCACCGGAACGTGAAAGTGTGTAGCTTGAAAGTCTGGGTTCATCCCCTGTAACAATAGATGCAATATCAACTCCAAACCTGTTTGCACACTTAAACAAGAAAGTAAAGGATAAATCCTTTTCACCGGCTTCAATCTGTAAATATTCATCGACAGATACATCCGCGGCCGACGAAAGGTCTTCAACGCTAATACCTAATTCAAGTCTCAAGCCCTTTAGTCTTTCAAGTGTTGAAGAAACAGCATTCCGTAGTTCACTCATACTTTTAACCTCCGTAAATAATTTTAAATTTTATATGAAGATACAAATAACAGCCAAAGCAAACACGTAGAAAGCAAAATATTTAAGCTTAGCCTTTTTAATTTGCACAAGAGCAAAATTAACGGCAAGATAGCCGGATAAGGCAGCCGTAATAAAACCAACAAGCATGTTTAAATTAAAAACAAAAGCAATTTCACCGGTAAAAACATCCTTAAGCTGGAGAATAAATGCCCCCAAAATAACAGGAATAGACATAAGAAACGAAAACTTTGCGGCAGCTTCACGTGAAAGACCGCAGAACAACGAGCCAGTTATGGTGCTACCAGAGCGTGAAACGGCCGGTGCAATCGCTATCGCTTGCATAGCCCCAACTATGCAAGCATCAACAACAGTTAAATCGGAAAGCTTTTTTTTGCCTGCCCTCTTGCTGTCTGCAAGAAGAAGGATAACGCCGGTAAAAGCAAATCCCACAGAAAGCAATCTGCCTGCAAATAAGCTTTCAACGAAATCACCAAACATGGATTCGACCTCTTCCTGGCGAGGAAAGAG
>CAYPQA010000026.1:0-23272 GCA_964412725.1 uncultured Eubacteriales bacterium | reverse complement strand
GCAAGGAAACGCCGACGACGCATACTCGAAGAAAAGTCTGCTAGGAGGCGTTGACTTAGCAGAGCAAAAAATCAACCGAAATTACGTAAATTGAAGATATTAAAAGGGCTCTAAGGAGTTTGCCTTTGTAATTCCATTTAAAAGGTTTTTTGAGGAACTGGTTAAATCACAAAGATTTTAAATACAATGCCAACACCCGCTGCAATTGAAACGGCAATCAGGGTTGCGTCGGTGAAACGTGAGAGGCCGGACATGTAATCGCCCATTAGCACATCACGAATAGCGTTTGTGATACGTAAGCCCGGGATAAGCGGCATTATGCCACCAATCACAACTTTTTCGATATTATGCGCAATCGAAAACTTCGCAAATAGGTAAGAGGTAAAGCCTATAATAATGCCGCCTAGAATGTTCAGAATGAACGAAGGTAGGCGGCGATTAAAGGCAAGGACAAAGATGTACACAATAATACCAACGAAAAATGAAGACACACTATCTAAGAAATTTCCGCCAAGCATAAAGCAAAAACCGAAACAAGTAAAGCCCGAGGCTAGGATAGCTATAGATGGCGCATAACCTTCTTTGGCCTCAATCTTTTTAAATTCAACTTTGGCTTGTTCAAAGTCAATGGCTTTGCTTGATAACTGGCGTGAAAGCTCGTTAATGTCCGCAACCTTCTCTATGTTTACGGTGAGGCTTGTAACACGCTTAACCATTGACAAAAGCCCGTTTTCGTGACACTCCACGGACGTGAATATTCCCGTCGTTGTAACAAAAACCTCTGTGTTTTTAAAATTGAATGAACCTAACATACGCGTCATTGTGTCCTCAACACGAAAGGTCTCAGCACCGCTCTTGAGCATAAGCTCGCCTGCATCAACAACAAACTCCAAAAAATCAATGCTTGACATCAGAACCGCCTCTGATAGATTTGATCATATTTTCCTTTAAATCATAGAGCTTTTGTGATAAATCCACGGGCAGAGTGTGTGGATTTATAAGGCGACGGTGTTCGTCCCAAAGAGTGTTTTGCTCTTGCTTGCAATAGTCCCTAATCTGCGCACAAGTACGCTCCTCGTAAACACACTTGCCCGATACAAACACAGGCACCAAAAGCTCACGAACATCATAATGGCCGCCGCGAAGCGTCATGCGTTTCCAGACTGCGAGAGGGTCGAATATGGTCAAGTCCTCCGAGCTGTCCAAGGTTTCATCCTCGGCCGCGATGAGGTCGGCTTTAATCTTGCCCGTTTCTTTATCATACAAACGAAAAACCTTTTTTATTCCTGGGTTTGTAACCTTTTGAGGATTTTCTGAAAGCTTTATGCGGGGTTCCATAATGCCGTTGGTGGTCTCCGCGGCTATCTTGTAAACTCCTCCGAATGCGGGACAGTCCTGTGATGTTATAAGGTTTGTACCAACGCCCCAAAGGTTTATCTTTGCACCTTGTATCTTCAAAGAAGTTATAAGATATTCGTCAAGGTCACCTGACGCGCTTATTATAGCCTTTGGAAAACCTGCGGCCTTAAGCATTTCATAAGCCTTTTTGGACAGGTAGGCAAAATCCCCACTGTCAAGCCTTATACCGATATTTTTAAGGCTCTTTCCAGCCTCCTTCATTTCATTGAAAACGGTTATAGCGTTGGGTATACCGGATTTAAGTGTGTCATAGGTGTCAACAAGTAAAATAGGGTTGTCCGGATAGAGACGTATATACTCCCTGAAAGCGGTTAATTCGTCTCCAAAGCTCATAACCCAACTATGCGCGTGTGTACCTCTCACAGGGATGTTGAACATCTTGCCCGCAAGCACATTGCTTGTTGCGCTGCAACCTGCGATAACGGCCGCCCTTGCACCGTAAATGCCCGCGTCTGGGCCCTGTGCGCGTCGCAATCCGAACTCAAGTACACCGTCGCCGCCAGCGGCCCAGACAACGCGTGAGGCCTTTGTTGCGATAAGCGACTGGTGATTGATAATGTTTAAAAGCGTTGTTTCAAGGAGTTGTGCTTCGGTTATAAGCCCCTTCACGCGCAAAATAGGCTCATTGGGGAAAACAACCGTTCCCTCTGGTACAGCGTAAATCTCACCGTTAAATTTGAAATTACGGCAATATTCCAAAAATGGCTCTGTGAAGATTTTAAGGCTTTTAAGATACTTGATATCATCCTCAGAAAAATGCAGATTTTTTATATAATCAATAACGGATGCAAGACCTGCCGCAATCGCAAAACCGTTGCCGCAAGGATTTTGGCGATAAAAGAGGTCGAAAACAACCTCATTCTTCGCACCCGAAAGAAAATACCCTTGCATCATTGTTAGTTCGTAAAGATCTGTACACATTGTAAGGTTTGAATAATTCATAAAAGTTTCCTTTCCCTTGGCTTAACAAATTTTTCTGCAAACTCGGTTTGATTATACGTGCAAACACGCTTTAAATACATTTCAAACCGTTCTAAGCCAAACAATATATGTTCTGTTCGTGCAAGCTTTCCGAGTGACTTTCCTATAGATGCCCTTGAAACAGCACTTGCATTCTTCTCCTCGTTATAAACCAGGATGTATTCCATACAAGACCTTGTATAGGATACATCCTTTTTTGTTATGTCTGTAAAGATAAGCAGGCTGTCATAAATCTTATGCCAAAGACCATACTTCTTTGCGTCTCCGTTTATCTCGCCGTTCTTAAACTCAATGAAAAAGGTTTTATCCTTTTCAAAATAAAGCGCATCATTCGACGATGGGCTTGAATTAAGGTTGTTAACCGACACGTATTTATTTTTAACTGCGTCGAAATTAACAACCTCAAGCTCGGATAACGTCATATATTCCTTGTTAAAATCATCATACGAGGCTTGCTTAAGCTTACAGCGACATTCGTCAAATATCTCCGCATTGTCCATCGTATCACTCTCCGTATCTTTCGTTCTCCAAGGTTTGAAATGGGCGGTGAAGTTTTTTGTAAATCTCGTCTAAGCAGTCGGATACATCGGTTATTTCTGAAACCTTGCCAATGCTTTCAGACAAATAAAACTTACATTTTTCAGAAACACCATGCCTAATTGAGTAAACATCTATAGCGTCTAAGAAATAAGGGCTGTGTGTGTTTACAAGTACTCTGAGGTTATACTCCTTTTGCAAAAGCACAATCAATTCGGCCAACACAAGCTGCCATTCCGGATGTAGGTGAATTTCAGGCTCATCCAGAATAATAACCCCGTTCTCCTCCAAGCTTCCGTTCATGAGAAGTGCCTTTAAGATAGCAAAGGTCTTTAAGCCCGTTGACATATTGGAAATCTCAAAAAGTGTGTCTGAATCCTTTTCCTTATACTTATATTTATAAGACCATCCGCCCTGTTGAACACTTATGTCACCGGTATAAACACGCTCAAGCTTTTCAAGTATGACCTTAAGCTTTTTTGATGTGTAAATCTGGCTGAACGCATCCTTAACGTCATTATGCTTACCCATTTCGGCCTCAGGTATAAGCTTTTCAAGCAAGTGTAGCCTGTGCGCTGTGGAATCCGTGAAGTTTGTAAGCATCGATACTTTTGCATCCTCAAGTGCATATGAGTAGTCTATATAAATTGCATCCATATCTAGACTAAGTTTTCCGTTCAGTTTAAAGTGCTGGTCATCCTCAATTACAACCTTTACAGACCTATCATCCAGATGTAACTCAATCTCGCTTATAGCCTCACCGCAATATACGTTATTTATCTGGCTCTTAAATTCCGCATAGAACTTGTTCTCCAAAACGTGTGCAAACAAATCATCCTCAGATATAGCGAGTATGTTTGATATATCACTAGCCTTGATGTCAGCGTTTTGCACGCCATCCGCGAACATACTTACCAATTCCTTAGCAACAGCTACATCATCCATAACTCCTATCTTGCTTTGAATAAATCCTACAATTGAATTGCAGACCTGCTCCTTTTCAGACGGTTGCGCCTTAGGGCGAAGAATGCCCCAAATTCTCTCAGCGCGCTCCTCGCGTATACGTTCATCCAAACGATAAAAGCTATTGAACATACAGAACAAAACCTTGCCAACGGTGCTCTTGCCCGTATTGTTTTCTCCGGCTATAACCGTTATTGCATCAATCTCCACATTCGCACGGGAAATCTTTCCCGTGTTCTTCATTGTAAGGCGCACACGCTACCTCCTTTGATATACCGCTTAACGTTAAACAGTATAATTACAAATTAAAATAATTCATCAAGTAAACAATAATACCGCATCTTTTCCTCGTCGGGTTCTATTTCAAGTTCGTTGAACAATATCTTTTTATACTTTTGATATTCTGTTTCGCTATATAAGCCATACTTTGAATAGGTATGCCGAAGCGACCGGTCACATAGAGCAATATCCTGCCAACGGTCGGCAATGCCGCCGTTGCCCCAATCAATAAGTCCTGATACATCACCATTGGAAATAAAGATGTTCGGCAGACAAAAATCCCCGTGAGAGAACACCAAGTCCTGTGTTGGTTTATTGTTACATAAGAAATTATACAAATCCCACAGATCCAAAAAACCTTCTTTTGACAGCGTATCCTCCTCAAGATCATCTGTATCTACAAGACCATTTTCAATTTGATACTTTGCTTGTATTAATTTTTCAGGAATATCATTTCTAAATGGACATTCGGTAATATCAACTTGCCATAGCATTTTTAAGGCGGTTGCCAATGCTTTTATGGTTTCCTCCATATTTTGCAGATTGTTGTCCGAGCAAGCCATCTCACCAGACATTTTTGACATCAAAATAAAACTATATCCGTCCTGATGTGCAGACTCTATAATACGAGGAACGGGCAGTTTACAGTCAATCCAACGTAAAATGGCAAGCTCGTTTTCTGAGGAACGATAAATCTTTTCTATCTTAAGCACCATATCATCAAAAATTAAAACCGTAGAACCTGACTTGCCGAAGGTATCGCATGTCCATGATAATCCTGCAATTTTATCCGATATGATCTTTGGTAATTTATCTATGTCAAACATATACGCACCCTTTAACTGGTCTGTAATAATCTACATACTACAAAATAAACTGCCCCATTCGCTTAAATCAATCTAATTTAAGGTTACTTATTCCACTCTGAAATTGGCTTGTAGACAACATCAATACCCTTCTTAACAACCTCTCGGATAACGGTCAGGTAGGCCCTGGCTGTGTCAACGCAGGTGAAGAGAGGTAGCTTGTATTGGATGGCTGTGTTGCGGAGTTTAAAGCCCATGCGTGAGCTGTCGCGTCCGAGGGTTGGAATATTTATAACAAGCGCGTATTCATCCTTTTGAATAGACGTTATGATCTCATCCATCTTATCCTTTTGAAGCTTTTCAGCTACATCAATACCGCTTGCAGTTAAAAATTCTGCGGTTTGGTCGGTTGCAGCTATTGTATAGCCAAGGTCTAACAATTCTTTTGCAAGAGGCAATATGCTTTCGTGGGAATTTTCATTAACGGATAAGAGCACGCGTCCGCTCTCAGGGAAACTTATGCCTGTGGCTTTAAAGGCCTTGTAAAGAGCCTTTTCGTAGGTTTTGCCTATGCCTAAAACCTCACCTGTTGATTTCATCTCGGGGGTCATAGCCGGGTCAACGTCATAAAGCTTTGAGAACGAGAATACTGGAGCTTTAACTGCAACAAGGTCTTTGCTTGGTGCTAGTCCTGTGCCGCAACCTAGGTTTTTAAGCCTTTCTCCAAGGATAACCTTAATGGCTATGTCAACCATAGGAATACTGGTTACCTTGCTCAAGATGGGCACGGTACGTGATGCTCGTGGGTTGACTTCTATAACATATACATCCTCGCCGCTTACAACGAACTGTATATTCATAAGACCTTTAACCTGTAACGCCTTTGCAATCTTTGCGGTGTATTCGACCAGTTTGTTTACAACGCTGTCGCTTAACGTTCTGTGCGGGTAAACGGTTATGCTGTCTCCGGAATGTACGCCCGCACGCTCAATGTGCTCGATAACACCCGGGATAAGAATGTCTTTTCCGTCCGATATTGCATCAACCTCAACCTCAAGACCGTTTATATACTGGTCAACCAAGATGGGATGCTCCATACCTTCCTTCATAGCTTCAAGCACGTAGTTTGTAAGCTCAGATTCATTATAAACAACCTGCATAGCGCGTCCGCCTATGACATAAGATGGTCTTACCAATACAGGATAGCCAATGCGCCTTGCAACAATCTTCGCGTCCTCGAGGGTTGTTATGCCATGACCCTTTGGTTGGGGGATGTTTAACTCCCTCAAAAGTATTTCAAAGCGTTCTCTGTCTTCTGCAACGTCCGTGGAATCCATGCTTGTTCCCAAAATCTGTACGCCCCTCTGAACAAGCTTGGGTGCAAGATTTATGGCTGTCTGTCCGCCGAACTGAACGATAACGCCGTATGGCATTTCGCTTCTTATAACATTATATACGTCCTCGATAAACAGTGGTTCAAAATAAAGCTTATCGGCTGTGTCAAAGTCTGTGCTGACTGTTTCGGGATTGTTGTTTATGATTATGGATTCATAACCGCATTTTTGTATTGCCCAAGCCGCATGCACGGAGCAGTAGTCAAACTCTATACCTTGACCAATTCTTATGGGGCCGGAACCTATTACGATAACCTTGCGGTTTGATGAAATCTCATTCTCGTCGTCGTCATCATAGGTAGAGTAGTAGTATGGTGTTTTTGAATCAAACTCACCGCCGCAGGTGTCAACGCGCTTGTAAACAGGGAAAATTGAATGAGCGCGGCGCAGGGTGTCTATTGTTGCAACGCTTTTGCCCGAAAGCTGTGCGATCTCTCCGTCTGTAAAGCCCATTTCCTCGGCTTGAAGCAAAAGCTTTACAGTTAAAATCTCGGTTGAAAGGGTTCTTTCCAAGTCTATAACGCTCTTTATTTTCTCTAAGAACCAGGGGTCAATCTGTGTAAGCGTTGCTATCTGCGGAATGGTTGCGCCCTTTCTGAAACTTTCTGCAACGACGAATATACGCTCGTCGCCACAGACATCAAGCATACCTGTAAGTTCTTTAAGTGTCTTGCGTTCAAGGTCTGTACGGCGAAGCCCTGTACCCTTTCCTTCAAGCGATATAACCGCCTTAAGGAAAGCAGATGCAAAACGCCTGTCGATACTCATGACCTCTCCGGTTGCCTTCATTTGTGTACCGAGGGTTCTATCCGCATATGAGAATTTGTCAAACGGGAAACGAGGGATTTTCAAAACAACATAGTCTAACGTTGGCTCAAATGAAGCTTTTGTAATCTTTGTAACATAGTTTGGTATTTCGTGGAGGTGAAGCCCTATAGCAACCTTTGCCGCGATTTTTGCAATCGGATAGCCCGATGCCTTTGAAGCGAGTGCGGATGAACGGCTTACACGTGGGTTAACCTCAATAACAACGTATTCCTTTGACTTTGTATCAAGTGCAAACTGTACGTTACAACCGCCGTTAATCTTCAAGGCTTTTATAATTTTTATAGCCGCGGCCTTAAGCATAGCGCATTCCTCGCTGCGTAAGGTTTGCGCGGGTGCGACAACTATACTGTCGCCCGTGTGTATACCTACAGGGTCTATATTTTCCATATTACATATAACTATGCAGGTGTCGTTGTCGTCACGCATTACCTCGTACTCGATTTCCTTCCAGCCTGCAACGCTCTGCTCTATCAAGGCCTGACCGATACGGCTGGCTTTTAAGCCCTTGAAAAGAATCTCGGACAGCTCATCTTTGTTGTTCGCAATGCCGCCGCCTGTGCCGCCGAGTGTGTAGGCGGGTCTAACGATAACAGGGTAGCCGCTCTCCTCTGCGAATTTAACGCCGTCCTCAATATTTTCAACGATAACGGACTTGGGTATAGGCTCATTTATATCTTCACAAAGTTTTTTGAAAAGCTCTCTATCCTCAGCCTTTTTTATGGCTTCAACAGACGGGCCTAAAAGACGCACATTGTATTTGTCCAAAATACCCTTCTCGTGAAGCTCAACAGCCATGTTCAAGCCTGTTTGACCGCCCAAGGAACCCAAAAGCCCTTGTGGACGCTCTTTGGCAATTATATTTTCAACAACATCTATAGTAAGCGGCTCTATATAAACGATGTCTGCCATATCCTCATCTGTCATAATGGTTGCGGGGTTTGAGTTAATCAAAACAACTTCAATACCCTCTTCACGCAGGGATTTACAAGCCTGTGTACCTGCGTAGTCAAATTCAGCGGCCTGACCTATGATAATAGGGCCGGAGCCAATAACCAAAACCTTATTTATATCTTGAAACTTAGGCATTAGTACCACTCCTTTCAGTAATGTCGGCCACAAGTTCTAAAAGCGTGGGATTAATGGCCTTTGTTAAAGCATCCTCAGGAAGTGCAAACATAAGCCCAGCTATGTTTACGTCTTTGGTCTTAAGCACGAAACCCTCAGTTGTATTATCATTTACATTAGTATGTGTTACTTGCGCTTGCGCACCGTTATGGGTTGGCAATGTCTTGATGTCATAAAGATGATTTTGCGTTGTTATTAAAACCTTGTTCGTGGACTTTACGAGCACTGGATAGTTTGAACCCCTGTGTCCGTTGTTCATCTTTGCACAATCTGCACCAAAAGCTTTAGCAAGAACATACGCGCCGAAACCGACACCTCTTACAGGCACTCCGCTTTCTGCAATTTTCTTAACTTTCTGTACCAAAGCATCGTCTGCGACACCACCGCCATGCGATATTACAAGTCCGTCTAAATTTGCATCTAAAATCTCTTGAACCGGCATGTCCTTATGGAAACGGCAAACGGTTTTAAGACGGCTAAGCTGTGGAAGTATTGAACAAGAACCCAAGTCTAAAAGCCCGATTTTGCCGTCTGAGCCTTCCTTTTCATAAACGGTGTTGCCTTTTTGTGATCCTTTTATATCGGTTGATGGTACAAAAGCTTTGAGAGTGTTTAGGTCGTTTTCGTCAGGTTCTTTTACAGTAAGCATACACTTTTGTGAACCATAATCACGAATTTTACGTGTAAGCACACGCGTGTCAACGAACGCGAGTCCGAATATGTTGTTCTTTTCTAAGAAATCCGGAAACGAAATTGTACCTTTGAAGTGGCTGGGAACCTCTGCATAGTCTTTAACAACAATGGCTGTGGGGAAATGCTCTGCGCCCTTGCCGTCTAAATCCTCTTTAGCAAAACCGTAATTGCCCAAAAGAGGGTATGTCATGAGTACAACCGTACCCGCATTCGCACTGTCTGTAAAAATATCCTCATAGCCGGCCATTTCGGTATGGAAGAAAATCTCTCCCATAAGTGTCTCTTTTGAGCCAAAAGCTCTGCCTACGAGCGTTGTGCCGTCTTCCAGTAAAATATATCCTTTCACAATGTCCTCCTTAAAATATCAATACATTCGTCGATTTCAGCCTTGCCGGCAATCAAAGGCGGTACAAAGCGTATAACATTATCGCCTGCACCAACCAAGAGAAGGCCGCTTTCTATAGCTTTTGAAACATAATCAGCTGCGGGTCTATCAAGCTCTATACCAAGTATGAAGCCAACGCCGCGAACCTCTTTTATGATAGGCTTTTCGTTTTTCAATTCTTCAAGCTTGCCTTTGAAATATGCGCCCATTTCCGTAACATTCTTAAGCAGTCCGTCAAGTAGTTCATCAATAACAACATTAGCTGCTGCTGTAGCCAGAGGGTTGCCGCCAAAGGTTGAGGCATGGTCGCCGGGCTTAAAAGCGGACGCAACAGCCTCGGTTGTGAGAACAGCGCCGATAGGCACGCCTCCGGCCAAGCCCTTTGCAATAACGCAAACATCAGGTGGCACGTTATAATGCTGGTAAGCGAATAGGGAACCTGTTCTGCCTACGCCGCACTGTACCTCATCGTAGATGAGGAGTATGTCCTTCTCGGTACATAAGGCTCTAACATTCTCTAAAAATTCCTGCTCAGACGGCCTTATTCCGCCCTCGCCTTGAATAGGCTCAACAATTATGGCTCCTGTGGTATCTGAAACTGCGGACTTAAGTGCTTCAAAGTCATTGAATGGCACATGAGAAATTCCGGGCAACATTGGATCAAGACCTGCTTGATACTTCCTCTGGCCTGTAGCCGTTACAGCTCCATATGTGCGCCCATGGAATGAGTTAAGCATTGTTATGATATCTGTTTTCTTTGTGTTCTTCATGCTTGCATATTTTCTCGTAAGCTTAAGCGCACATTCTATTCCCTCAGCTCCGCTGTTACAGAAGAAAACGCGGTCAAAGCAAGAGTTGTCTGTAAGTTTTTTCGCAAGAGAAAGCTGCGGCTTAGTCCAGTAGAGGTTAGATACATGCAGAAGTTTGCCTGCTTGGTCTGCAATAGCCTCCGAAAGTCCTTTGTGCGCATGGCCGAGAGAATTAACAGCAATGCCTGCAACAAAATCCAGATAACGTTTATTGTTTTCATCGTAAACATAACAGCCTTCCCCATGTGTCAAAACCAAAGGAAACCGCTTGTATGTATCCATAATATTATTTTTTAAATCCATATAAAAACCACCCTTCTATCTGTCGCCTCCAAAAAAACCCTCACTTTCGCGAGTTTCATTTGGGTTTTTAGGAGTGCTCTATCTTTCAATAAGAGTACCGATACCTTTTCTTGTGAAAATCTCCAAGATAAGACAATGCTCAAGACGTCCGTCCAAAATATGAACGTTGTTAACGCCGGCTTCAACACCGGCCATAGCACAAAGCACCTTCGGCAACATACCCCCTGAAATTGTGCCGTCTGCGATAAGTTCGTTTACCTTGTCAAATTTGACATGTGAGTAAACGGAATCAGGATTGTTTACATCCTGCATAATACCCGCAACGTCTGTCAAGAAGACTAACTTTTCGGCATTAAGCGCACCCGCAATTGAAACAGCCGCATAGTCTGCGTTAATGTTAAAAGTCTGCCCATTTTCATCAAAACCAACGGGTGAAATAACAGGTACGAAATCATTATCTATAAGCGTGTTTAAAAGGCTTGTGTCAACGCATTCGACTTCACCCACAAATCCGATGTCCTCACCTTCAGGCATTAGCTTTTTAACCTTAAGCAAACGTCCATCTTTACCGCTTATGCCAACCGCTGAAACACCTTGCAGAGATAACTCGGTTGTAAGTGCTTTGTTGAGCTTGCCTGTCAAGACCATTTCAACAACTTCCATAGTGTCTGAATCCGTAACACGCAAGCCCTTTTTAAATTGGCTTTCAATGCCTAAACGCGAGAGAAAGCTGTTAATCTCAGGGCCTCCACCATGTACAACAACCGGCTTAAAGCCAACAAACTTCATAAGCGCAATGTCCTTAATGATGCTTTCCTTAATATCTATGTTAACAAGCGCACTGCCGCCGTATTTAATAACAACGGTTATCCCTGAAAATTCTTTTATATAGGGAAGTGCTTCAACCAATATTTCCGCTTTGCTTATAATCTCTTGCATGTTCATGACCTATAATCTCCATTTATCTTAACATAATCGTAGGTTAAGTCGCAACCCCAAGCCTTGGCGCTGTGTTCGCCCATAGATAGATCAATATCTATAAATATGTCTTTTTCAGATAATATTTTTTTCGCAATATCCTCATCAAAACCAACCGGAGTGCCAGATTTAAACAGCATCATTTCCCCGGAAATACTACGAAAAGACATATTCACACGCTCAGGGTCAAATTGTGCGCCGCTGTAACCCATAGCGCAAAGTACACGCCCCCAGTTTGCATCACTGCCGAATAAAGCGGCTTTGAACAAATTGGACGAAACAACGGAACGGGAAATTATGCGAGCATCCTTTTCAGACGCCGCACCACTTACAGTAACCTCCATAAGCTTTGTGGCACCCTCACCGTCTCTTACGACATCAACTGCAAGGCTTTTGCATACATCCATAAGCCCATTCTTGAAAGTTATATAGTCCTCTGACTCGAAAACTACCTCAGAATTTTCAGCCTGACCGTTTGCCAAAACAAGGATGGTATCGTTTGTGCTTGTATCACCGTCAACCGAACATTGGTTAAACGTCAAGTCCACGCATTCGCCCAACGCCTTATCCAACAATTCACTGCTTATACAAGCATCAGTCATCACAAACGCGAGCATAGTTGCCATGTTTGGGTGTATCATTCCGGAACCCTTTGCCATACCGGAAATCTTCACTGTTTCGCCCGAAATATTCACCTCGACAACCTTTGTTTTCATAAAAGTGTCTGTCGTCATAATGGCTTCGGCAGCTAAAAGTCCACCATCCTCTGAAAGGTTCGGAGCAACGCTCTTTATACCTGCACTAACTTCTTCCATAGGCAATTTAAAACCGATAACACCTGTGGAGCAGACCAGAATCTCTGTTTCAGAAACGCCCACTGCATCTGCAAAATTCCTAGCCATAGTCCTAGTGTCGGCCTTGCCTTGTTCGCCTGTGCAAGCGTTAGCATTACCACTATTAATGACTATACCCCTTACAGTTTTCTTACTATTATAAATATCCATATCCCATAAGACAGGAGCCGCCTTAACAACATTCGTCGTAAAACGTGCTGACATTACACAGTCGGTTTTGCTATAAAGTAAAGCAAGGTCTTTCTTAGCTTTTTTTATTCCGATATGCTCACCGGCACCCAAAAAACCTTTTGGCAAATCAAACTTTTGCATAATTATACATTTCCCTTCATAAATTTTTTCAGCCCGGAAAAACAGGCACATAGTCAAGACCTGTCTTTTCGTCCAAACCAAACATAAGATTCATATTTTGCACAGCCTGACCCGCCGCGCCTTTGACAAGGTTATCCAAAGCCCCGATAACAATAACTGTGCCGGTTCTTTCATCAACTGTGAAACCAATATCGCAGAAATTTGAGCCTTTAACCCACTTGGTTTCAGGGTAGACACCTTTCTTGGTAAGACGAACAAAAAACTCTTTACCATAATAGCTATTGTAAATCTCTGCCAATGAGGATCCCGAAAGCTTATTCTTAAGCTTTGCATAGGCAGTAACTAGAATGCCACGGTTCATAGGTACCAAGTGAGGCGTGAATGTAAGATTAATCTTTCCATTTACACTCAATTCTTGCTCAATCTCAGGTGTGTGGCGGTGTGAGGCAAGTTTATAAGCTTTTATAGATTCGTTAACCTCATTATAATGACTGCCTAGTGCAAGCGAACGCCCTGCACCACTCACGCCGGATTTTGCATCAACTATTATACCCGTTTCTTCAATAACTTTTTCACGTATAAGCGGGTATAAGGACAGTATACTGCAAGTTGTATAACAGCCTGGGTTTGCAATAAGGCGAGTGGACTTTATCTTGTCGCGTTTCAATTCGCAAAGGCCATAGACAGCTTCAGGCAATAGGTTTTCTGCAAAATGCTCCGTATCATACCATTCCTTATACACAGAGACATCTTTAAGTCTAAAATCTGCACCTAAGTCAATAACCTTCGTTTTCTCCAAAAGCTCCTTTGTAACAAACTTTGAAGCAATGCCGTGTGGTAAGGCCAAGAAAATCACATCACAAGAACGAAGCTTTTCGTCGTTTTCGTCACAGCATGTTAAATCAGTATGTCTGAAATTTTCAAAAACATCACCATAAGGTTTATCTTTATAAGTTTGGGAAGTAACGGCGCTAATCTTTGCGTGAGGGTGAGACGATAGTAACCGCATCAACTCCCCGCCAACATATCCTGTGGCTCCAACAATTCCAACATTAATCATTTTTGTATCCTCCGTTAAGAAAAATTCTTGGAATTATACAATAAAATTTATAATTATGCAATAGTAAAATTTAAAAAGCCTACAAAAAAACCATAATCCCTAGAGATTATGGTTATATCTTCAATCAATTATTTCATAAATTTATCAAGGCCAGTGATTTCCTTAATGGTTCCGTTAGAATTGAAAGTAGCCTTAACTCCCATTACCTTTTCAAAGAATGAATAAGGAACGTAAACCTTATCGTTTACCATAACAGGAGGATATTCAAGTTGCATATATTCACCATTGCCAACATGATATTCATTTACATTAAGCTTAACGCTGAAATAATTGTAACCTTTTCTTAAGGTAGCGCTATTGCCAATTACAATAACATCATATCCGGCAAGCTCTGTAAGCGGATTTGAAAGAGGAACCATAAATGCCTTACCGATAGAGTAATCTCTTACCATTTGGGCAGTTGTAGCCTTGTCATAAGCAGCCGCGGATTCCTTAGCTTCTGTGAGACGCTTAGCTTCGCCAATCTTTGAAGCCTCAGCTAATTCAACCTCAAGCTTTGCAGCAGCCTCTTTTGCCTTTTTATCAGCAGCAGCCTTGTCAGCAGCAGCCTTCTTCTCGTCGGCAGCTTTCTTATCAGCAGCAGCCTTAGCCTCTACAGCCTTTTTGTATTCGTCTTCTGTAATTTCCTTTTTGGTTTTCTGATCATAGTATAAAGTCAAGATGGTTTTATCGTTTTTCTCAAAGTTATTGGATTTAACTACTAATTCAAGCTTTACGGCATCTTCAGCCTTGTCAAACTCTTGGTTAAAATATACATAGCCGGCTTGTCCGTTCGCGGCTACGATGTTTGCGTTATTTGTAATCGGAGTATTGAGGTTATCGTAAAAGACTCTGTTGTAGGCGGAAAGAATCTTAGCGTCAACGGTTGCATCGCCCACAGACGGATAAGTACCGACAGACACAGAATTAAGATAATATGCTTTCTCCGTTACTTTTGTAGCACCGAATACGTTCATTGACATACCAAATACCAATGTAGACAACGAAACAAGTGCTACTATTTTTTTTGCTTTTTTCATTAATTACCCCTCCTAAATTTTGGTAGTACCTATTTATTAACGTACAGCGGTACGGATAATATAATAATATATTTATCGAACTTTGTAAAGTATTTTTTGAAAAATTTTTATTTATTTTTCCCTGGAAGCTCTTCTCAAAAATCTTGATTAATGATAGAATTAATGTTAAAATATTGGGAAAATATACACTTGATTTTTCCTAGGAGGTTTCTATGCAAAAAAGTGATGGTATGAACTATGCCCCCCAAGGCAAACCGTCCCCTGTTGTTAAGGACGGGGAGTTTATCTTTGCTGCGGCTCATCTTGACCATGGCCATATCATGGGTATGACAAATGGTCTTTTGGAGGCTGGAGGAACGCTTAAGTACGTTTTTGACCCTGACAAGAAAAAGGTTGATGATTTTTTGTCAAAATACCCGCAGGCAAAACCTGTTTCCTCACTTGACGAAATCCTCCAAGACAAATCCGTGAATATGGTTGCATCCGCTGCCGTTACTTCCGAGAGGGCACCTTTAGGGCTTAAGGTTATGGACGCAGGCAAGAATTATTTTACAGACAAAGCGCCGTTCACCACTCTCGAACAACTTTCCCAAATAAAGGCGCAGATTACGCGCACGAACAAAAAATACATGTGCTACTTTAGCGAACGCCTCCATGTAGAGGCGGCTGTTTATGCTGGTCAGCTTGTCAAAGACGGCGTTATTGGACGCGTCGTTCAAGTTTTGGGTCTGGGGCCGCACCGATTGAACGCTCTATCGCGTCCGGACTGGTTCTTTAAAAAAGAACTCTATGGCGGCATACTTTGCGATATAGGCTCTCACCAGATTGAACAATTTCTTTATTATTCAGGTGCTAACGATGCACAGGTTTTGAGCAGTAAGATTGGAAATTACAATAACCCTCAAACGCCGGAGCTTGAAGATTTTGGCGATGCAACGCTCTTGGGTGATAATGGCGCAACCAATTATTTCCGTGTTGACTGGTTTACGCCTAACGGTCTCAAAACTTGGGGTGACGGACGCATGTTTATTCTTGGTACAAAGGGCTATATTGAATTGCGTAAATACATAGATATTGCTCACGACAACGACTCGACCGACAATGTTTTCGTTGTCACCAACGAAGGTACAGAATATATAAATGTAAGCGGTAAGGTGGGATACCCCTACTTTGGTCAGCTCATTCTTGATTGCCTTAATAATACCGAAAACGCTATGACTCAGGAACATTGCCTTAAGGCCGGTGAATTATGCGTTAAGGCACAGATGATGGCAATTAATGTGACTGCGAACCTTAGCTAAGAGAAACTATATATGAGGCAATATAATTTCCAAATATCTTGGAGTGATCTGCTCTGAACGAACAAGAGATTTGAGCGTGTTTTTAAACACGCAGAAATTATTGCCGAATATATAGGTGACAAAGGAGTTTCTATGAATAACAAGTTTGACAAAAGAAGTATAGCACTTATGACAAAGCTTGCAATTTACGACAAGCACAAGGGCAATTCCGACAGGAAGATAACCGGCTTTTATCGTCACGACTATGTTTACAGAAAAAACATCATTAGTCGCCTTGGAGCTTTTTTCGGAGGGCTGTTCGTTCTAGGCCTATACCTTTTGAACCTTATATTCACAACGGAACAGAACATCTTTGAATTTGACTTGGAACGTATAGCTGTTAACATAGCTATATACTTTGGTGTTATTTTTGTTATATCAACTATAATAAGCTCCGTTGTGGCTACTGCAGAATACAACAGGGCCCAAAACCGCCAAAGAAAATACTTTGAAATGCTTAAGCGTCTCGAAATCTTGCGTGAGCGCTTCAGGAACGAACAAAACTTAAGCGAACAAAAGGAGGAGGAGACGGATTTATACTACAGCTCTCCAAATAAGAGATATTCTGATTAAATTTGTTAAACGTTATGAGTCTGTTGTAATCTTTATCGGACGTTTTTTACTCGGGCTTTTTGTTATGAGCCTTATACTCAAGTTGCCTTATGCACGTACAGAGTTATCCTTCCTTTTTAAATCTCCGGTTTCGTTTTTTGCTCCGGCATTGTTTGGGCTTATATTTGCAACGATGCCTTTTAATTTTTCTTATCTTATAATTATTCTAACCATTTCCTTTGGGTTTTCGCAGTATCTTGAGCTTGCTGTGTTCATTTTTTGTCTGCTCACTTGTATTGTGTTTTTTTATTCTGTGTTTGCACCCAAAGAATGCATATTAATTCTTTTAACTATAATTTCTTTCTATTTTGAATTGCCTTATATCATACCTTTAATAGTAGGTTTTTATATCGGCATAACCGGTATGTTTCCTATTGTAATTGGAATTTTCATCTGGAGCTTTAGGCAATTGCCGTTTCAAGTTGTTGCTATATCGTCCACGGATTTTTCACTCATAGATCTTCCGGGGGCTTTCTCAGGATTGTTAGGCACCTTTATTTCTGAGCTTACCTCCGACTATCGCTGGGTATTTATAGCTTTTGTTTTTTGTATGGTGGTTTTTGCCACCCATTTTCTTTCGCGTCTCACAGTTAACTACAGCAAGGACTTAGCTCTGGTTTTTAGCCTTATCGTAATTATTTTGAGCTATCTTATTGGCGTTTTCATAGCTGAATTTGAATTTAATTTATTAATTATGTTTTTTTCTGTCCTGATATCGGGTTTTTTACTGCGCGTTATTATGTTTTTTGACGTTATTTTGGATTACAAACGCGCCGAGACTGTCTCCTTCCAGGATGAGGATTTTTACTACTATGTTAGGGTTATTCCAAAAATCAAAAAATCATAACCGTTAGGGGTGGCCGTATGACGGATTATATAGTCAGTTTTTTAAACGGCATTAATCTCAACAATCTGACAATGCCGCATGTCACAATTACAGACATTGCAGACATTCTTATTGTTGCTTACATTATTTATAGGATTTTGGTATGGATTAAAGAAACGCGCGCTTGGTCTTTGTTTAAGGGCATACTCATACTTATTGTCGTAAGTGCGGTTTCATATTTCTTCCGTCTCTATACTATATCTTGGATTGTAAACTATGTTTTCAGTATGGGTCTTATCGCAATTATCGTTCTTTTTCAGCCCGAGCTTAGAAATGCATTGGAGCAGATAGGACGCGGCAAGCTCTTGATCCCGTTCTCTATGAATAATGAAGCCGAAAATCCCTTCATTTCAAACGAAACGGTCAACGCAATTATTAAGGCCGCTAGAACTATGGCAAACGAAAGAACCGGCGCATTGATACTCATTGAGCAGAATGTGCCTCTCGGAGACCATGAAAAAACAGGCATACCCATAGATTCCATGGTTTCTTCACAGCTTTTAATGAACATATTTGTTGACAAAACACCACTTCATGACGGCGCGCTTATAATTAAAAACAACCGTATAGCGGCCGCAGCCTGCATCCTTCCGCTTACTCAAACGGAAATAGGCAAGGAGCTTGGAACAAGGCATAGAGCCGCTGTTGGTGCAAGTGAGGTGTCGGACGCTGTTATCATTGTTGTTTCAGAAGAAACAGGACTTATATCCGTTGCAATTGGCGGTAAGCTTACGAGGAACTGCTCCGACGATAAGATTCGCAAGATGTTGTCCGTTAGCGAGAACGAACCGAAGAAACACGGACTCTCCCGTATGATCAAAGAACGTATAGAAAGCGGTATGGGAGGCAAGCAGAAATGAATAAGATTAGGGAAGTTTTATTTAAAAATTTGGGATTTAAAATCCTGTCTTTATTGTTTGCCGTTATATTGTGGTATGTGGGGCTTAATATAGTAAACCCTCCTCTTATACAAACCTTTACCGTGCCGCTTACGATTGTAAATAAAGAAAGTATCACAACTAACGGCTTTGTACTTTTAAACGAAAAGGAGCTTACCCAAGCTACGGTTGACGTGCGTATCCGCGCAAGCCGTTCAGAAATTCAAGCACTTAGCCGTGCAAGCCGAGGTGTTATCGCAAAGATAGACCTAAAGCCTATTGAAATAAGTCTTTCACCGGCCTTGGGCGAACCTATGCCCGCAACCGTACAGATTGACGCAGGGCTTACTTCATATGACCTTATAAATATTTATCCGAACCATGTTAATGTATATCTTGATAAGCTTATTGAAAAAAGCTTTGACATTGAACTTGATATAACGGGTAGTTTTGCTGAAGGATATTTAAATCTGCAACCCTATGAGCCGTTGCCGCAGGTGACGCTTAAGGGCGCAATGTCTGTTATTGATAATGTTTCTAAGGTTTGCATAAATATTGACGCAGCCGGGGCCTCCTCTAACATTGTCCAAAACTATCCTATATCTATAGTTTCAAAAGACGGGCGTGACATAAAGAATCTTATAACTACAGATATAAGTAATGTTGACCTTATCCTGCCCGTGTATTATAAATCAACCGTTCCTGTGAATGTCACAACCTCCGGTGCATCAGCCTTGGGTTATCGCGTATCACGCGTACAGGTTTATCCCGAAAAGGTTGACATATGCGGGCCTAAATACATTGTCGAAAATATAACCGGTATTGACTTGCCGCCGGTTTCTGTTCAGGATGCCACAACGGACATCTCAGAATCATTCGTGCTTGCTGACTATCTCGCCACAGAGGGAATTTATCTTGTTGACGATAAGCTCACAGATGCACGCGTTTCAGTAACCGTTGAAAAGGAAGATTTGCTTGAGATAAGTATTTCTATGAGCAATGTTATAAAAACCAACATCCCGCAAAATACTATACTTCCAGCCTCTGTTGATGTTAGGCTTTGGGGGCTTAAACGCGACTTTGATGAGATTGACACAAAAAGCATACTCGCAGCTATTGATTTATCCGGACTTAGACCCGGAACCAACAAAGTTCCCGTTAGGGTGATATTGCCGGACAACTTAACCAAGTACAACCTGCGTAGGGAGGATGTATTTATTCAGGTTAAGATTCCGGATAGTATACAATGACCTATGGGCACTTCTAAAAACCCGAACGAAACTCGCGAAAGCGAGGTGAGCGAACGCAATTTTCGCAATAAAACGCTGGTTTTGCATTTTTTGTGGAAATTGAGTTAGGGGTTTTTAGAGGCGACCATATAATTGGTCAAAATTATTTTAAGGAGGATACTATGTACACAGACAAAAATTGGCAAGATTCTATGAAAATCCGTATTGATTGCAACAATCTTTTTAACAAACACTTTGAGGTGTCCGAATTTGACAAAATCAAAGATGAGCTTGAGCTTGCAAAGAAAGCGCTTAAAGAAAAGCCGGAAAAGGGCTTGATGGACTGGAAGTTCCTTCCATACAACCAAGCTGAGGTTGTTGAGGATATTTTGTCATATGTTAACGAAGTTAAAGATGAATTTGATTCGTTTGTGTTGCTTGGAATCGGCGGCTCCGCTTTAGGTCCCATGGCTTTGCAACAAGCCGTTAATCACCCGTACTACAACGAACTTCCTCGCGAAAAAAGAGGAGGCTATCCACGTTTTTATGTTGCAGATAACGTTGACCCCGAACGTCTTGTATACTTGTTTGATATAATCGATATCGAAAAGACTGTTTTCAACGTTGTTTCTAAATCCGGCAGTACATCCGAAACCATGTCACAGTTCATGATTTTAAAGGAAATGCTTGAGAAGAAGTTGGGCAAGGAAGGTGCGAAAAAGCACATTATCTGCACAACAGACAAGGAAAAAGGCAACCTCATAAAGATTGCCCAAGAAGAAGGCTACAAGACATTTATTATTCCGTCTGGTGTTGGCGGTCGTTTCTCTGAGCTTTGCCCTGTAGGCTTGGTGCCCGCTGCGTTCTGCGGTATCGACATCAAGGAGCTTTTGGCCGGTGCAGCTTATATGGATGAACTCTGCAAGAACGATGAATTATTCAAGAACCCCGCTCTGCTTTATGCCGCAATTAATCACATTGGCATGAGCAAGGGACGCAACATCTCCGTAATGATGCCTTATGCAGACTCTTTGAAATACATCTCCGATTGGTATGCTCAGCTTTGGGCAGAATCTCTTGGCAAGAAGTTTGACAACAACGGCAAGGTTGTTAATGTGGGTCAAACTCCGGTTAAAGCTTTGGGTGTTACAGACCAGCATTCTCAAGTTCAGCTCTATGCCGAAGGTCCGGACGACAAGATTGTTGTTTTCCTTGGGGTTGACGAGTACAGAGAAACCATAACCATACCAAAGATTTATTCCGATATGCCTTCATTAGGCTTTTTGGGTGGCGTGACACAAAATCGTCTTATCCAAGTTGAGCAAGAGGCAACTGAATATGCTCTTTGGGTTGCTGAGAAACTTAGCTTCACAATAACCCTTCCGAAGGTTAATGCTTTCACAATTGGTCAGACATTAATGCTCTTTGAGCTTGCCACAGCTTACGCAGGCGAGCTTTTGAACATCAACGCATTTGACCAACCCGGCGTTGAGGAAGGCAAGAATGCAACCTATGCTATGTTCGGACGTCCCGGATACGAAGCTAAAAAGGCCGAACTTGATGCTCGTCCTAAGAAAAACGATAAATATATTATCTGACAATTTTAAAGTTAAAAAGGTTGGTATAGCAAAAATCCCATTTTGCTATACCAACCTTTTTATAATGAACTCTCAACGCCTCAAACAAATAAGGGTTTCCAATTGTCCGAGCCTTTCGTGTAGTCAAATGGTGTTGAAGGTACAGATTCGTCGTAAACGTTTTTTGTTCTCTGGGTTGCGTCTAAAAGTCGACCGCTTTCAGTTCTTGTGTTTTGCTCATAAAACCGCCCTTCGAGGCTTGGGTTTTTACCAATCAATGCCCATCCGAAATCTGCAAGAATAGGCTCACCGCATACCTCGGGTACAGTTGTATTTATAAAGGTTGCCTGTGAGGTTGAACCGCCCCAAGGGCGTCCCCAGTAGGTGTGTTTTGCTTTGGCTGTGGGAAAGGCCTTCACGTTGCAATCTATAAACAGGAAGCCCAAGCCTTCCTGAACCTTTGAAGCTGAAATAAACGTGAAATCCTCATCCGTTTGCTTAGGTGACGCGGCAGACATAAGCGTACAGTTGTCAAACACAGATGTTCCTGCACCGCAAATATAATCTGCCGTACCCTGTATATAACAATTTTTGTAATAATGCCGCCCTTTCATATCGCCAAGGGTATCCTGCATACCTATAAAGCGGCAATTTTCAAATATAACCCTATCAGCCTCTACATAGATAGCCGCACCGCGCTCTCTGTAAGCGCGTGTTTGAATATCAAAGTCGCTGACTCCGACTCGTGATTTGGTTTCAACGCGTGACTTGTAAATGGTTTCGCCGTCTATAATCGGTGCAGGCGTAACATTATCAGCTATTTCCTCATCGCATACATATTGGTTAAACGAGTTTTCAAAGGTTATGTTCTTCGCACGAAAATTCGTGGCACCTTCTCTTATCCATACAGCACAGCCCCAACGCTCAACCTTGTTGCCGAATGCACCATTAAGCGGGTCAAAGTGTCCGTCCGCTCCAACGCTATTGTATAAGTAACCAATGCCATAGTACCATGTAAGCTTGACTTCTCCCTCCGCTCCTTCAACGGGACAAAACATAACATTTGCAGCGTTCACCCTAAGCTGTTCGCAATAACGTCCGGGCATTATGCTTATTATCTTCTCTGCGTCGTCCTCAAGCCCTTCCGTAAAGTCCAATGCCTCTGTCATTGTCTTAAAACGCATTTCTTCACGAGAGCTTTTCACCTGTCCGTCAACGGTTATGTTGTATATTAAACCGCTCATTCTATCCTCCATTTCTTGTTCATTACTACATGATAATTCTATCTGCTGCCTTTAACTGATTAAATATCCACGAATTAAAATACTCTAAAAATCTATCTGAGATTACTTGCTTATGTTCTTCGCTTTTTGAATGTAAATAAGATTGCATATACTCTGTCAAATAATATAAAAATGAATGATAACAATAATAGCATAGACGTTCGGTCTTTAATATATAGTCAAAACCTGAGTCTAACAACGCAGCGTTTATTTTATTAATCACTTTACTGTCATTAATAAAGAACCAAGCATCTCGCTCAACAGGAGCAAGCTTTGGGTGATCCCAGTCAATAACATGAAAACTATCTCCATTAACAATACAATTTCCACCCGCATCACCATGTGTAATGCAAAAATTGTCAAAATTATCTTTGCATATATCGGAAAAATATGTAAGACGGTTTGAATAATGCGAAATCAATTTAGATTGTTTATGCAAAGTCTCAATTATTTGCAAAGATGAATTTTTATCCTCAGAAAATTTGATTTTTAACTCATCTAAATAACTAATCACATTAATATCAAAGGTTTCCTTTTCAATAATAAGACCCGTTTTGTCAATCTTATTAATCTTTATTAGATGTTTTAATAATAGCTCTATAGGATATTTTTCGGTTTTTTCATCTTCTTTTATTTCTAATACTTCTTCAACACCACCCTCA
>CAYPQA010000025.1:0-23350 GCA_964412725.1 uncultured Eubacteriales bacterium | reverse complement strand
AGACAGAGGATACTCAAAAAGACGAGACCAACAATGCAAATGAAAAATTAAAAGCAAACGAAAAAGAAAGTGCATAAAAAACACCCGGCTACCTTTAAAGGTAGCCGGGTGTTTTTTATCTGCTTGGGTAAACCAGAAAATGTTCAAGCTGGTTAAGCTTTTCAATAATATCTGGGTCAACATCTACAATATTCTTGTTGTAAGCCTCATTCGTTCTCATATAATTTCCAAGTCCGGATTCATCTACGTATTTGAGCAATTCATCAAAATTTTGAAGCCATGGATAGCGCAAACGCAATTCTGCACGCTCAACAGCACTCAAAAGCATATATAAACCTGTTTCATTAAGATAACGAGCTGCGGCATCGAATGTGGGTAATTCTTGAAGGATTTTCAAAACATCCTCAGAATAAGCTGGTATTCTTGGCAAAATCTCAAATTCATCATGAATCTTCTTGGCTGAAACATCATATATCCTTATCTGGTCGCAAACAATACGCGTATCATTCTCGTATACATTGGATTTCCCAATAACTACGAGAGTAAATTCAGATACATAGTCTACAAGGAAGACATCAAAAACCCAAAATTCAGGGTCATATAACAAATCCTGTTTTACAGCATCAAAGTGGTGACCGATTTTAGCACCGGCTTCAGCCAATGTCATATGCTTGTAATCAAAACGTTTGAGATAATCCTTATATTGCTCGACTTTTTCTGCGGGGGCGTTTTTGTAGTCATACGCCTTTGAAGAATATACATAGTTTTCTGGTGAGTTTGAAATGAAAGAGAATATATCCACATAGGTAGGATATTCGATACAATCTCCTGGTTTCATGTTCGCAAACGCCATGAAGTCTGGAACTTTAGGATATTCAGGATAAAAACTTATACCTCTTGTAGGAGTTGCGGGTACAGGCGGAGGTGTTGGCGTTGGAATAGGCAATGGGGCAGCCTGTTCACGAGAACCGTCAACATTAACCGCACGAGCCGGAGGCTCAGGTACAGATATAACCGCAGACGCATAAGCAGAGTTACAAAACAAAACAGATACAGCAATAGACAAAACAAATCTTTTCATAAATTCCTCCTATTTTTCAACAGGACGCCAAGACGCTAAAATAGCGTCAAACGGTACGATGTTAGCATCGTATGTTTTAATCTCCTGGCTTTCATTCACCCTTTTAAGTAAGGCGTTAAGATATTTTTCGTAAGTTGTTACAGAATTATTTACAGTATAGACGGTTTTGGCCGGATTTTTTTGGTCGGCCTTAACGGTCATAATGTCGGTTAAACGCAATCCAATATTATCAAGTGCATTATAAGAGACAACCTTTACAGATTGGAAGTCAAAGATACTCACAACAGGGTCATAAGCCATAACATCCCTTGAATCGGGGAGCTTAGATATATACTTTGAATAACCGTCAAAGGAACCTATATAAGTCACCTCTCTGTTTATATATTTGTAGACATCAAATCCGAAATGCTCACCGTCTCTGGTTGAAACAAGCAATTCAGGTACGCCGTCGTCCTCAAAGTCATGTAATGCAAAACGGTCATAATTAACACGAGTGAGAGGTAAAAATTCGTCGTGCTCATAGTAAGTGTTCATAGGGCCGCGCATTGATTCCAAAAATTCATAAAACTTATATTGCCAATCTGTCCTAAGTGTAGCCGAGGTTAAAAGCTTACGTCCGTATTGAGGTGTAAAAATAGGCTGTCTATAACTATAAACGCCAACATAAACTACACTAGGGGTGAACAGGTCATGTATCATAAGCTCATCATAAGATCCTAGATAGTTATATAGTTCCAACTGATATTGGTCAATGGTTATAGGTACATTATTTTTATATGTTTCATTTTTTTCCGTCCTCATAAGAGCAGTATTTGCATTCACTGTATGGTTATTCATATAGTAGCTAAGCAAGGAAACATTTGTTCTCTGATTGTCAATTTGAGAATAAACAGCAATTAATGCGTTTGAATATTTATCTTTCATGAGATAACGGCTCTCTGATATTATACCAACCTTTTTGAAGTCACTGTTGCCATACATAAATACATCAAAATAGGCAAAATACCCATAAATCGGTCTGCCGTAGTCGTCATAATTGGCTTCGTTACGTTTTCCGAACAAAACTTCAGGTATGCCGTTTCCATCCATATCATGCAACGCAAAACAGTCATAACTACCCCAGTTACCTGTGTTCCTATTCAAAATAAAGTTTACAAATTCTTGTTTAATCTTATCAGTAAACGTATTTCCCGTATAGACAGTTGCAAACGCACTCGTTGCGGGCAATACGGTAAGAACAACGGACATGGCTAGCATAGCTGCCTTTTTTAACAGTTTCTTCATTATAACATAGCCTCCTTGCCTTATGGCGAAATTATCTTTCTTGATTACAGTATACACAACAGTAAATCCTTTTACGTCTATCTGTGAGAACAAACTCTTGTTTCACGGAGGTTTCTGATGTTGTTATACATCGAGGGTTTTTGCATTTCACAATATTTACTATTCGTTCTGGGAGAGAAAGGTGCTTTTTGGATTTTATCTTACCTTCCTGTATTATGTTAACGGTTACACCAGGGTCTATAAAACCTAGGTGCGCAAAGTCTATATCGGTTCTGTCTTCTATTTTGATTATATCTTTCTTGCCTTTTTTTGCACTTTTTACATTTAATATGATGGCAACTGCAGAGTTAAGTCTATCTAAACCAAGGGAATTGAAAATGTTCATTGCTTTTCCCGCAGTAATATGGTCTATGACGATGCCGTTTTCAATGCTGTCTACACTAAGCATAAATACCTCCAAGGCCCAAAAGCTCTAATATCAACGCCATTCTTATAAACCTACCGTTTTCGGCCTGTTTAAAGTACAGAGCACGCGGGTCATCGTCAATTTCCGTGGAAATTTCGTTTACCCTTGGCAACGGGTGAAGTATAGCTAAGTCAGGCTTTGCCTTCTCGAGCTTATCTTGGTCAAGGATGTATGTGTCCTTAAGCCTTACGTAATCCTCTTCATTGAAAAAACGTTCTTTTTGAACCCTCGTCATATATAATATATCCATATCCCCTATCGCATCTTCTAAGCTTTCTGTCTCTGTGAAGTTAACGCCGTTATGGTTAAGCTTGCGTTTAAGGTAGTCTGGTATTTTCAATTCCGAAGGAGAAACAAGCGTAAAGCGATTATCATAGGCTTGCATACATTCAAGCAAGGAGTGCACTGTGCGTCCAAACTTTAAATCGCCGCAAAGCCCTATGTTAAGATTATCAAGACGCCCTTTTGACATGCTTATTGTGAGAATATCGGTCAATGTTTGAGTTGGGTGCTGGTGCCCGCCGTCTCCTGCATTTATGACGGGTATTTTAGAATACTGTGAGGCGAGAAGAGCGGAGCCTTCCTTTGGATGCCTAATCACGCTAATATCTGCGTAACCGGATACAACCCTAATTGTATCTGTAAGGCTTTCGCCCTTCGCGGCGGAGCTAACCTCCGCCGACGAAAAGCCTAAAATTTGTCCGCCCAAGGACAGCATGGCCGATTCAAAGCTAAGCCTCGTCCTTGTGCTTGGTTCAAGAAATAGCGTTGCAAGTATTTTTCCCTCACAGGCCTTCCTATAACGTTCCGGAGATTTCATTATATCTTCCGAAAGTTTTATCAAGCGTTCGATGTCCTGTTTAGTCAAGTCTGTTGAGGATACAAGATGTTTATGCATAAAGTCCTCGCTTACTGAATATATGCCATTGCGGCATCTGTAACTTTCTTTATCTTTGCGTTTGCATCACTTTCACTTGGAGCTTTAGTACCGAAGTATATCTTTATCTTTGGTTCTGTTCCAGATGGTCTTACACAGAACCATGAGTCGTCTTCAAGAACATAGTAAAGAACGTCAGATACAGGCAGAGTGATTTTATCTGTGCTACCGGTTTCGATGTCGGTTTCAACACTCGCTTTATAATCTCTCATCTTAAGAACTTTATAGCTGCCTAACTCCTTGGGCGGGTTTGTGCGCAGGCTTTCCATAATCTTCTTGATATTCTCTGCGCCTTCTATGCCTTTGAGTGTAACGGACTTGGTTTCTTCTTTATAATACCCGTATTTCTCATATATTGAAGCAAGCGCATCAACAAGCGTCTTGCCTTTTGATTTGTAGTATGCGGCCATTTCGCAGATAAGCATTGCGGAAACAACAGCGTCTTTGTCCCTTGCATGTGTCCCTGCTAAATAACCATAGCTTTCTTCAAAGCCAAATACATAGTTCTCACCTGTTGTTTCGAAGTTCTTGATTTGTTCACCAATGTATTTAAAACCTGTCAAAACCTCAACGTACTTTACGCCATAGGCTGCACAAATAGCCTTTGTCATATCCGTTGAAACAATAGTTGATATTATAACAGGGTTAGCAGGCATAGAGTTATTTTCTTTCTTCTTTGTTAAAATATACTCAGCCAACATAACGCCCATCATGTTTCCTGTCAAAATTTTCCATTCGCCGTCAACCTTAACCATAGCGCCCACACGGTCTGCGTCAGGGTCTGTTCCGACTATAATATCTGCATTAATTTTTGTGGCAAGCGCTTGAGCAAGTGTAAATGCCTTGGGGTCTTCGGGGTTAGGGTAGTCAACTGTGGAGAAATTCTCATCAGGCATCTCCTGTTCAGGTACAACGGTTACATTTGTAAAGCCCAATTCAGACAAAACGCGTCTTACGGGCTTATTGCCGGTGCCATGAAGAGGTGTGTAGACAATTGACAAACCTTCCGGATTTACAACGCCCGCACTCTGCATTTTGACATTTTTAATATACTCGTCATCTATTTCCTTGGAAAGAATGCAGAAAAGACCCTTCTCTATGGCCTCCTGCTTAGGCATATATTTAATTTCCTCAAAGCTTTCGATAGCATTTACTTCATTAATAATTTCCTCGTCACGTGGATATGGAATTTGTCCGCCGTCTGCCCAATAAGCCTTATAACCGTTATATTCGGGGGGGTTATGGCTTGCAGTTATAACGATACCAGATATACAGCCTAAATGTCTGACAGCAAAGCTAAGTTGAGGAGTTGGTTTTAATTCCTCGAAAACATAGGCTTTTATGCCGTTTGCAGCCATAACCAAAGCCGCCTCTTCACAAAATTCGGGGGACATACGTCTTGAATCGTGTGCTATAACTATACTCTGACCGCTTTTTTGCTTGTTTATGTAGTTGGCCAGACCTTGGGTAGCTTTTCTAACGGTGTAGATATTCATACGATTAGTACCGGCACCGATAACTCCACGCAAACCGCCCGTACCAAACTCTAGATTTTTGTAAAAACGCTCTTTAATTTCCTTCTCGTCACCTGCAATGGCAGCTAATTCTTTTTTTGTTGATTCGTTAAAGTAAGAACTTTCTGACCATTCCTTAAAGCTTTTCATATAATCCATAAACTAGGCCTCCCGGAATTTTTTCTTTTAATTTACACTCAATTCAACCGTTTGTCAAGACCTCAACACGCCTTAAATAGGAAGCTTCAAAAACCCCGCTTTGACTTTTTTGTGTAGTTTGCAATGCTAACGCGAAAAAAGTCGTGGATTTGTAGAGGCGACAAACACTGATAGGTTCACGCATAATGCTCATACACCTGTTGTATATCTCAACTATCAACTAACAAGTCCCCAAGCGAATCAAGCTTTTTATCTATAAACCTTGCCTGCTCGTCCGACTCATACCAAACATAAATCTCCTTTATTATCTTGTCCAAGGTATACTCACACTCGAACTCGGATACGTCTCTTTTGATTTTCGTGTTGTCAAAGATTCCGTAATACATCTTTTCAAAGTATATATGACCCAACACATCAGGTGTAGCTCCCATCAACATATCTAACGCCGGTTCCTCAAATAACCAAAAACCTTCATATCTCATCTCCTTTAAATTTTAAGAATGCTTAAAAAGGGCTGTGGCAATAGATGCCACAGCCCTTTTTAACTTTATATTATTTTCACCTCTAAAACCCCCTGACACGAAAAAATCAGGGGGTTTTTATGAGTTTCCTTATTACTTAAGTGTAACCTTTGCGCCGACTTCTTCAAGCTTAGCCTTAAGAGCGTTGGCTTCATCCTTTTGGATGCCTTCTTTAACCATCTTTGGAGCGGTGTCAACCAATTCCTTAGCCTCTTTAAGGCCAAGACCGGTAACCTCACGAACAACCTTGATAACCTTAATCTTTTCAGCGCCGGCCTCTGTAAGCTCAACGTCGAATTCGGTCTTCTCCTCAACAGCCTCAGCTGCAGCAGAAGGACCTGCAGCAACAACCATACCAGCAGCAGCGGATACACCAAAGGTTTCCTCTGCCTTTTTAACTAAATCGTTAAGCTCCAAAACGGTGAGCTCATTAATTGCACTTATAATTTCATCAATAGATAACTTAGCCATAATAACCTCCTAAAATTTTTATTCTGCCTTTTTCTCGGCAACAGCATTGACAACTCTTGCAAAAGACGACATTGGGGACTTGAACGAACCAAGCAAACGTGAAAGCAACTCTTCCTTAGGCGGAATAGTCGCAATAGCTTTAACGCCCTCTGCGTCATAAACAACATTTTCAAAAACACCGGCTTTAAACTCAAGCTTAGGCATGTCCTTTAATTGCTTGCTTATAAGACGTGCAGCAAGGGTAGCATCGTCGTAACAGAATGCAACCGCGGTAGGGCCTTCAAGATACTGAGATAGGCCTTGGAAATTCGTGCCGTCTACTGCAAAGTTAATCATAGTGTTTTTGTAAACCTTATAGTCAACCTTGGCCTCACGCAAGGTTTTGCGCAAATTAGTGTCTTGTAAGACTGTAAGGCCGCGCGCATCGATTAATGTTACAGACTTAGCTTTTTCAAGCTTGCCTTTAATCTCCTCAACAACAGCCTGCTTAGCCTTTAAAGCTTCGGGATTGGCGTTGGTCATTGTTTACACCTCCTTTTAGTGCAGAAAAAAAGTCTCTGCCTGATTATATTAAAACACAGACAAAGACGTAAATCTTAAACATAAATCTCGGCAGGATTTATAGTCAAATTGACAACCTGCTGTCTGTGATTTTAAATATTAAATTATGGTCGCCTCTAAAAAACCCTCGCTCGGGTTTTCAGAAGTGCCCTTAGTTTGAAGCTGAAGTGTCGGATATCTTGCTTGGGTTAATCTTAATGCCTGGGCCCATTGTAGCGCATATAACAACGCTCTTAAGGTATTGACCCTTTGCAGCGGAAGGTTTAGCCTTAATTACAGCACTCATAAGTGTGTTAAGGTTATCCTTGAGCTTGTCTGTTCCAAAAGATACCTTGCCAATCGGAACGTGAATAATGTTTGTTTTGTCAAGACGGTATTCAATCTTACCGGCTTTGATGTCTGTAACAGCCTTAGTTATATCCATAGAAACTGTACCAGCCTTTGGATTTGGCATAAGACCTTTTGGGCCGAGAACACGACCAATTTTACCGACAACACCCATCATATCTGGAGTTGCAACTGCAACGTCAAAATCAAACCAGTTTTCTTGTTGAATTTTTGTAACGAGTTCCTCACCGCCTGCGAAATCCGCACCGGCTGCAAGAGCCTCGTTAACCTTATCGCCCTTCGCAAAAACCAAAACACGAACCTTTTTACCAGTACCGTGAGGTAAAACAACCGCACCGCGGACTTGTTGGTCTGCGTGTCTGGAGTCAACGCCAAGACGAATGTGTGCCTCAACTGTTTCGTCGAACTTTGCAACAGAGGTCTTCTGAACAAGTTCAACAGCTTCAGCAATATCGTAAAGTGTAAGCTTTTCGATAAGCTTAGCTTTCTCGCTATATTTCTTTCCTCTTTTCATCAATAAATCCTCCTTGTGGTCACAGCCCGAAAGGCTCCCACGAAATTTGCGCAATGCGCTCAGTCTTTAACGGTAACGCCCATGCTCCTCGCCGTGCCCGCGATCATACTCATTGCAGTTTCGATTGAAGCGGCATTTAAGTCGCTCATTTTGGTTTCGGCAATCTTACGGATTTCATCCTTGGTTATAGTTGCAACCTTGGTCTTGTTGGGCGTAGCTGAACCGGACTCGATTTTGCAAGCCTTCTTGATTAAAACAGCAGCAGGTGGAGTCTTTGTTATAAAGCTGAAGCTCTTATCCTGATAAATTGTTATAACAACAGGAATTATATAACCGACTTGAGATTGAGTTCTCTCGTTAAATTCCTTACAAAAGCCCATGATGTTAACACCATGCTGACCCAAAGCGGGGCCGACAGGGGGTGCGGGCGTAGCTTTACCGGCATTGATTTGAAGCTTGACGTAACCGGAAACTTTCTTAGCCATAGTAACCTCCTAAAATTTTATATACCTTGAACCTGTGAAAATTCAAGTTCGACAGGTGTTTCGCGACCAAAAATGGACAACCTTACAACAACGGTGCGTTTGTGCTGGTTGATTTCCTTCACAACACCAACGGAGCCCTCAAACGGGCCGCTTGTGACGCTAACAGATTCGCCTTCTGAAAAGCTCAGAACCTCCTCAATGCGGTCAATACCCATAAAGAGAATCTCTTCGTTAGAAAGAGGAACAGGCTTGGAGCCGGGGCCTACAAAAGACGTAACGCCTCTCGTATTGCGCACAACATACCATGTTTCATCGTTCATAAACATCTTAATAAGAACATAACCCGGGAAAACCTTCTTTGAAACAAGCTTTTTTTGGCCGTTTTTGATTTCCGTTGACTCAGAGGTCGGAACGGCAACCTGAATGATTTGTTCCTGCATATTCCTGTTTTCAACGATTTTTTCGATGTTGGCCTTAACCTTATTTTCATAACCGGAGTATGTGTGAACCACATACCATTGCGCTTGTTCACTCATTTAATAATCCTCCGCTAAGCATTAAAGCAATGAAGTGAAGAACGAAAAGCCGGTAGCAAAAACTGCGTCAAAGGCACAGATTACAGCACCAATGACAAGCGAAACCACAATAACGGAACCGGTTTGCTTTATAAGAACTTTTTTATCGGGCCATATAATCTTTTTATATTCGCCCATGTAATCCTTTAAACCGGAATTGGCATTATTTTGGAGCGTTTCAACTTTTTCCTGAAAATCCATAGGAATCCTCCATTACTTAGTTTCGCGGTGCAACGTGTGCTTATCGCAAAACTTGCAATACTTTTTCATTTCCATCCTGTCGGGATGGTTCTTTTTTTCTTTGGTTGTATTATAATTGCGTTGCTTACACTCGGTGCAAGCCAAGGTCATCTTGGTTCTCAAGACAATCACCACCCTCGGTTTTTAGGCTGAATCATAGCATAAGCGGTAAACCTTGTCAAGAAATTTACAAGAAATTTTTCCAAGAACAATTCCATAAATAATTGTTAAAAATACCAAAGCATGATAATATTATGCTCATACTAAATATAAATTAACGTAGGAGTGGATAAAATGGCCTTTGGTTTTTTAAGCAAGCTTACAGCAGGGCTTTCAAAAACAAGAGATAATATTATGAGCGGGGTTGAAGCGGTTCTCAAGAGCTTTGTAAGGATAGATGAGGAGTTGTTCGAGGAGTTGGAGGAAGCTCTTATTGCGGCTGACATCGGGGTTAATACAGCATCTGAAATTATAAAATCTCTGCGTGACCGCGTTAAGTCTGAGCGTGCAACAGACGGCGATGAGGTACGCTCCTTGCTCATAGACGAAATTAAAAAAATTTTGGAAAGCGAATCGAAACAAGAGTTCAAGTCACCTTGCGTGATACTTGTTATGGGCGTGAACGGTGTCGGGAAGACCACATCCATAGGAAAGCTTGCAAACTATTTCAAGAATGAGGGCAAGTCGGTCATTCTTGCAGCAGGCGACACATTCAGAGCCGCAGCCGTGGAACAACTTGAAATCTGGGGTCAGAGGAATAATGTGACTGTAATCAAAAATCAAAATTCCGACCCCGGCTCTGTTATCTTCGATGCTGTAAGCTCAGCTCGTGCAAAGCATATCGATATCTGTATCTGTGATACCGCGGGACGCTTACACAATAAAAAAAATCTTATGGATGAGCTTAAGAAACTCCATAAGATTATAACCACACAATACCCCGAGGCAAACCTCGAAGTGTTTTTGGTTCTCGACGCAACAACGGGGCAGAACGCGCTTATCCAAGCAAGAACCTTTTCAGAGGTTGCAAGACCCACAGGACTTATACTCACAAAGCTTGACGGCACAGCCAAGGGCGGCATTGTCATTGCTATAAAGTCGGAGCTTGATATCCCTGTGCGTTTTATTGGCGTGGGAGAAGGGATTGACGATTTACAACCGTTCGACCCAAAGGAATTTGCACAAGCATTGTTTAATAACGAGCAAAGTTAATGTCGCCTCTAAAAATCACTGACCATGGAGGATTATTATGATTATTAAAGACATACCGCTTAATATTGACTATGTAAAGTTAGGGCTTACAATACCCGAAATGGACGCAACACTCACCGCTTACAACCTTGAGAGTGAATTTGAATTCTGTAATGCAAGAAAAAGAAGGGCTGTTTTAGTGCTGCCCGGTGGCGGATATAGTTTAACTTCCCCTCGAGAGGCTGAACCAATTGCATTGCAGTTCTTGGCGGCTGATATTTCGGTTTTTGTACTTAATTATAGCTGCGCACCTTCACGATTTCCTATTGCTCTTGTTCAGGTTGCACAGTCATTGAAGATTATGCGCGAAAATGCAGAGGAGCTTAATCTCTTACCTGACAAGCTTGTTGTATGCGGTTTCTCTGCGGGAGGTCACTTAGCCTCATGCATAGGAACACTTTGGAAGGAATTTCTTCCGAAATATGGGTTTACAGACGAAACGCACAAGCCAAACGGTATTATCTTAAGCTATCCTGTAATATCGGGCGTCCATTCAAGCCATGTCCGCTCTTTTATGAACCTTTTAGGGGACAACCCAAGCCCAAAGGATTTAGAATTTCTTTCAACGGAAAACCGTGTCTCCAAGGATACTCCTCCTACGTTCCTCTGGCATACCTTTGAAGACAAGTCTGTGCTTGTACAAAATTCGCTGATGTTTGCGTCCGCACTGGCTAAGGAGGGCGTACCCTTCGAGCTTCATGTCTATCCGAAAGGGGGCCACGGGCTCAGCCTGGCAAACAATATAGTTTGCCAGCCCGAAGGTTGCATAGAGCGCACGGCTGACTGGATAAATAAGGCAATTGCTTGGGTTTGCGAATTATAATCAGTAAACTGCGTAATATAACTTAGTTATACTCCTTAACTCATTAAAATCGCACTTGTTTCAAGTGTTTGCAAACTTTTAGAGGCAAGTTTGCGCCATTTTACGAAGAAAGAAGTGCAGATTTTTAGCGTTAAGGAGTATAGTTATATAAATGAGGAGGCAACACAATGAATAAACGTGTTTTACCAACTATTATTGCAACTACTGTTGCAACCGCTATGGCTGTTGCTATAAGTACGCAGGCTTACGCTAAGGGGTGGGGTCTTGGCTATCCTAAAGACGGCGGTACACCAAGAGGCAATGAATCTGCTGATTTTTTATCGCCATACAACGCTTACTATGTGGGGGATACAAGTCAGAAAATTATTTACCTTACCTTTGACGCAGGCTATGAAAATGGATTCACCGAGACCATTCTTGATACGCTTAAGAAAAACGATGTACCCGCAACATTCTTTCTTGTCGGAACATATTTGCGAGACAACCCTGATATTGTCAAGCGAATGGTTGACGAAGGGCATATTGTGGGAAATCATACCTTCGCACACCCTGATATGACAGCAAAGGACAAAGAGGGCTTTGCGGCCGAGCTTGAAAGGCCGGAAAAGCTTTACAAGGAGCTCACGGGAAAGGATATGCCTAAATATTACCGCCCTCCCGAAGGCAAGTATGATGAGAACACCTTGAAATATGCAAGCGAACTTGGTTATAAAACTATATTTTGGAGCCTCGCATACGCAGACTGGGACAACAATAATCAACCTTCAAAGGAGCAAGCTTTTTCAAAATTATTGCCGCGCATACATGAGGGTGCCATAATCCTCCTTCATAACACAGCTAAGATTAATTCCATAATTTTGGATGATCTTATTGTAAAGTATCGTGAAATGGGTTACACGTTTGCATCTTTGGATGACTTAACAGGCAATTCCACAGCAACAAAAGACAACGAAAGTTCTTCAACATCGTCTATAGTAAGCGGACTCACTATAAGCGCATGGTAATTTAAAATCATGAACGGGGGATTTATGAAACTTTCATTATTACAGCCCAAAATCATCAGGGGAGATATAAAAGCCAATGCATCAACGATTCAAAACCTAATCAACAAAGCCTCTGGCAACATTATGGTTTTGGCCGAATATGCTTTGACTGGTTCTTTGGTTCTGGATGAAACGGCTAATATAAAGCAATGGGCTACAGACAGCGAGCACGCAATAAGAGGATTAACAATCCCAGAAAACAAGCAATTGATGATTAATACTTTGGTAAACAGGGAAAACAAAATTTACAATGCTTGCTGTTTTGCACAAGATAATTCTTCACATAATAATATTGTACAAGCTAAGGTTTTCCCAGACCAACCCGAGTTGGATGCCGGAATTTGCGCAGGCGACGGATTTTCTATCTTATCAACTTGCGGAAAGAACATTGCTATTGTAATCTGCTCAGACTTAAGGCAAATGGACAAAATACCAACTGAGGGTGCAGATTTTATCTTGTTTATTTTTCATTTTACACCAGTAAACTATGATGAGGTCATAGATAAGCTCATAAAAATTTCTGAGCAGAGAAAGCTGCCTGTTATTGTTGCAAGCCTTCTAAGCGACAAGAATAACGGCAATAGTTGCTATATAAACGGTTCAACGATTGTTTCGTTAGCAGACAACGAAGGGATTTTGGAGATAACGATGTAGATTAAAAAAGGCTTTTGAGTAGATAATGCTCAAAAGCCTTTTTTAATTGCATTTTTTAGAATGGTGTGGATTTTATTAGACAACAAAAAAATATAACCAAAACTTGCCAAAATAATTGACAAAATATGTAAGTATTACTTATAAATAACTGTTCAAGGCCAAAGGAATTTGCTATAATACAGATTGTCAAAATAACCATATCTTGCCGATGGTAAAATCCAAAGAAGAATGATAAGGAGGAATATTATATGCCAAGAAAACAATTATCCAATCTTGGAGAAATAATGGGAATATTAAGCATAACTGCTAAAGAACTCTCTAAAGAAATAAACATTGACCAAACATCTATAAGCAGATGGAGAACAGGAGTGCGCAAGCCCCCGGTTGATATGTCGTATTTTGACGATATAATTAATTACTTCATAAAGAAAAATGAACTCATAGGAGGGGGGTTGATTGAGGATTTTTTAGACAGTTATTATTTTGGCAAAAGACGTAAAGACGGGAACGACCTTAAAAAATATATTCGTAACTATATTTTAAGTATACCTAACGAGAATATTGATTCTTCAGATCCCGAAACAGTAAACAACAACTTTATTTCTTATATGAATGTTGCAAAGCATAACGGTGCAGAGGGGCGGTTTAACTTATTTATAAATTTGTTGGAAACTGCCGAGAAACTAACGGTTCCATCGGTTATAAAAATATTTGAATCCGACCAGCTTAATTGGGCTTCTTGCAGCATGCAATACTCTTATTTATTTTTTCAAAAGGTAAAAAGCGTTTTGAATTTAGGCCATAAGATTGAGTTTATATTCCAAGCTAAAGAACCTGACTTTGTGAGCTTAGAGTTGCATCAGATGTTTTTGGAATTAGCATTTCATAAGAATCTATCAATCTATATCTATTCGTCCACGCCAAATAAATTGCATACCTCAAGTCTGTATATCCTTTCTCCGCGTATGGCTATTGTAGGATATTGCATCGAAAAAAATTTAGACGATATGTTAAATTGCCTATTTAGGGATAGACAGTATATAGATGTTCAGGAGATTATTTGGCAAAAATATAAAGCTGCATCAGCAGCAGTTTTAGTAACCACAAAGCATTCTGAGATTGATAAAATCATTGCTTTTATAAGAGCCTCAAACCACAAAAACGGAACCTGTTTTTGTTTTGGAAAGTCACTTAGTAATGCTACTATGAGCTATGAACTTCTTAATGAAATACTGGACAGCAATCATCTTAACAAAGAACAGAAAAGGCTGTGTTTTGAATTCTATAGTTCAATTAGAGAAGATATGGAGTGTTGTAATGACCCTATGAGCGGGTTTTATTATGTTTTGGACGAAATCACAGCCCCGCTGGCCTATCCAACCATTACAAATTATGCACTATCTGCAATAGCAGGTCAGCTTGTTCAAATGAGCAGAGAGCAATATCTTCGTCATTTTAGGGATACCGCCCAAATTTTATTAAATGACACTCGTTATCGTGTACTTTTGCATTATTCGACTATACCAACAAATATGAGCATTACGCGTCCTAATTTTATCTGGTATAAGAGTTATTGCTGGACACTTATTGTAGGCACAGATGGTTTTTCCGGAAAGACAAAATTTATGTATGGAGACAATTTAAAGGTTACAGATATATTCGGTATGTGGTTTATAGATGTTTTCAACAAAGTACCCGACCACAAAAAAGATAACAATTATGTTGCAGAGCTTTTTATGAAAATTGCTAATGGAGAAAAGATTTAAATGAAAAAAGAGGTATGGCAAAAGTTTCTTTGCCATACCTCTTTTTTGTGTTTATATTTATTTTAAGCTATTAGATAGCATTGTGAGTGAAACTAACGATCTTGCAGATGGGGATCTCGGTTACAGAACCAAGCCAGTTAATTCCGTAGGAATTATCTGAAACGTTGCTCTGAGCGCCGTATCCATATCCATTGCCGCCGCAACCGCAACCGCTGTTGCAAGAGCCGAAACCGTAGTTGTTTACGGGTGCTGCAGGAGCTGCTACGCCATAAGGATTAAATCCGCCGTTTGTGCAGCTTGAGCCAACTGGGCAGCAAGGAGCTGCGCCGATGCAAGTGATAAGCTTTACATAGCCGTTGCAAACACCTGCTAATACTCCGGAAAATCCGCCGCCGGATAATCCGCCGCTCTCTGTGAAAATAGTAACTGTCTGGCCGATATATCTTACGAGTTCTTCAATATTCTCAAACATTTTTTGTTTTCTCCTTTCTTGCTTGCTCACTACATACTATGATAGTAGTCCACTTTTGTTACAAGATTTTTTTATATTTTTTATATGAGCCTCATATACTCTATAGGACGCTTTAAAATACCCCATCTTTGGGAGGTTCTATGAAGAATAAATTTATGTACATAGCGGTTATACTTGTGCTTTCTCTTGCGTTCTTTGCTTATAAATATTCGGAAGAAACAGAGTCTGACCCTCAGGAAACCTGGGAATTTACACCAAAAACCGAACCGCAGATTTCGGACAAGCCTAAAGGAAACCTTATGAGCGTTAACGAGCTTATCTTCCAGCCTGAAACCTCATATGACGAGCAGATACCACACTTTGATGACGCACCGCTTGGGTTTGGTTCAAATCTATATATAACAGACTCACGCACAGCTATGACAAGCCAGATGTTTGATTTTGAAAAACTTATGGCCGAGGATTTGCATATTAATAATGACGGTCAGCCAAAGGTTTTGATATTTCATACACATTCATCGGAGATGTTTGCAGACAGTCTGCCCGGACAAGGAATTGTGGGCATAGGCGGGCTTTTGGCCGAAGAACTTACAAACACATACGGTCTTATAACAATACATGACTTAGGGAGATATGATGTTGTAGACGGGGTCACCAATATAAACGGCGCATATGAAAGAATGGAGCCGTCCGTGCGCAAGATATTAGAAAAATATCCTTCGATAGAAGTGGTTATAGACTTGCACAGGGACGGTGTAAGAGAGGGAGTTAGACTTGTTACGGATATAGACGGGCAGAGTGTTGCACAGATAATGTTTTTTAACGGGCTTAGCCTTTTAAATGACAAAGGGGTTTTAAAGCCGATAACCAGTCTCCCAAACCCCAACTTGCAGACAAACCTTGCGCTTAGTCTCCGCCTTAAAACAACAGCCGACAGGTTATATCCAGGGCTTAGCCGCAAAATCTACCTAAACGCATACCGCTATAGCCTACACTTACTCCCAAAGACTATGCTTGTTGAGTTGGGGGCCCAGACAAATACGGAACAAGAGGCTCGTAATGCGGTTAAGCCGTTGGCAAGGATTATTTATAACTCTGTAGTTCAATAGTATCGGGTTTTATTGCAACCCTTTGATTTTTGTAATTCCAAAGCATACTCGCGGTGAGTTTTATAACTCCCGCTTTTTTTGTGGAGCGAACCAAAACGGTAGCAATGCCCGCTTCTGCGCATATAGGGTTCGCCCATATGGCAGAGTCTCCTACAATCTCACCCTCGCCTTCGATTGTGAAAAGTATAGGGTGTCTATCACCTGTGAGCGGTACCGTGTTGCCGTCTATGTCAAGGATTTTGCAATAGACAAGCACGATGTCCGAACCATCTGCTTTAAGATTTATGCCGCTAAAGTCTGCTTCAAGCGACAATGAAACAGGTACGCCCGGAGATTTGATAGTTTTTGTTGCGACAACACGCCCCCCAATAATAGCCTCTGCCTTTAAAACAGAACGCTCGCGCGTTTTAAAGCGTGAACGAACAGCTTTGAACGTAAACGGCGGATGCGACACAGCAAAATCATCGGGTGTTTGCTCACCCACAAGAACGTCGTCATGATAAAGCCTAATGCTGTCCGCGTTTGAGAATATCACAACATCATCAGGGCTAACCTCCGTCCACCATGTAGCAAATTCTAAAACAATACCCGCTTTTTCAACAGGCAGTTGACTTTTCATAAAATGGTATGAAAACTTCGGAACACGGAACAAGTCCATAAAGCCGCCCCAACATGGGTTTATATGATAACCGCGGTTGTGCTCAATACCCGGCCATACACCGAATCCACAAATATTTGGCTTGTTCAACACGGTCAGATAGTTATTTTTTGGGCATTGCGCATCCATACCAAGCATACGGTAAACCGTGTTTAACATGGCAAAATCGCCCCAACCCCTTGGGACGCGCCAGGAGCAGTTTTGGTCTGTCCAGTTATCTGGAGCATCTCCGTACTCCCTTATCCAAACAGGCATATCAGCCTTTTCGCCATAGCGTTTAAGCGGGCTGTAACCCTCCATACCGGGCTGTAGCATACCCGGGTCATATTCACGATAGGAGATATCCGTTGGGCCATGGTCAGAGGCTGTGTAGCAGGGTGGATATGGATACTCCTGGTGCACAATATCATTACAGTTTTGCTGAAACTCTTCGGGTACGGGCGTTTCGTTTAAGAGCGGCTCCCAGATGATAATACTTGGATTGTTCCTCTGCCAACGCACAATATCACGGATGTTTTTATAGCAATGCTCAACGAACACACCTTCCTTGAACCATTGCCAGCCCGGTGCGCTGATTATGAGTGTAAGCCCAAGCTCATTGCACGCGTCCGTAAACGCTGTTGCAAACGGGTAATGCGAACGTATATTTTGCATTCCTATGTCCTTGAGTTTCATAGCATCACGTCTCAGAAGGCTCGAAGGCACACCGTTTCCGATATAAGGGTAGGTTTGGTGATAATTTGCACCTGAGAATTTCTGCTCGACGCCATTAAAAATAACGCCTCTATCATAAGTAAATTCAAATGTGCGTATACCGATTGATATTTCAATGCAGTCGCAGACAACGCAGTCGCAGGAAGCACCCCCGCATACGACCTCTGTTTTAAGATTGTAAAGGTTTGGCGAATCTGTGCTCCAAAGTTTCGGATTTAAAACATTCATGCAGAGCTGAGTATGGGTTGAAGCGCCTGTATTCAAGCACACATCATTTGACGCCTTTCCAACCTCTCTTTCGCCGTCATAAAGGCTTGCTCTAACGCAAAAGCTTTTCTCGCCATCAGTTTCATTTTTTACATGCACCTTTACATGCACGTTCGCGGAATCCGAAAGAACCTCCGAATAGTGAACGAATATGCCGCCGCCCGCAACCTCGTTCGCGAGCAGAGCGTGCGTTATATAAAGCTTGTCCGTTATAATAAGCCTTGCTTCACGATAAAGCCCTCCGTCATAATTGAAATCCAGTTCTCCTTGTGCCTTACCGGGCGGCACATCTTCATTGTCAGAGTTGTCTAGAGACAGCTTAACGGTATTCGTTTCACCTATTCGGACCTTATCCGTTATATCTACGACAATGGGCGTGTAGCCGCAATAGTGAGTATATATAAGCTCATCGTTTAAGCTAACCTGCGTAACGCCCATTGCACCTTCAAATTCCAGAATAAGTTTCTTGTTGGTGTATTCAACAGGCACGAGAAAATCCTTCTGATAGGTGCAAATTCCTTGATAATTTACACAGCCGCCCACAGAAGCCGGAGTAAGGCTCACTGTATGCGGCAAACAAACCTCAGCCGCGCTGTCTTTGTCAAATACCCCCAAGCAGAAAAGCCAATCCTGATTAAAATTTTCGATAATTCTGGTCATAAACATCATCCCCATTTTATTTATTTGCAAAGGCAGACCCTCAGCACGCTTATTTTAATTTACATTGTTTTATAATGCAATAAAAACCGGAGTCTGGCATTTTAAATACCAAACTCCGGTTTTTTGGGCGCGTTAACACGCTAAAGATTACTTCTAAAGCAGAAATTCTTTATTCAATATCATAACGCCCTTTGAATTAAGAGCATCAAGTTCTTTTATGGACTGTATTATTGTTTTAACAGCCATGTCGGGATAATTGTTTGCATAGTAAATGTCAGCAAGAGTTAGTAAAACTTCGTTGCTATCAACTGAATTTAAAATACTTAAGGAATTTTCAAAGGTGTCATATTCGGATACGGAAAGCAGCTTGGATAAAACGGAAGATATAAAGCCCAAAGCCTCGCTGTCTATTTCGGTCTCGCCTTCATTCAAGAAAGCAAGGCACACAGTTTTTTCAATCGTGTCGTCAAGGCTTTCTACTAGCTTAATAAACCCGTCTCTGTCATCTGGATAAAGCAATGCACAGGCTGTCATATATTCAAATGCCCTGTTCTTTGTGCTTGGAAGTATGCCCTTGGGTGTATCAGGATGAACAGCGGCCATAAAATGTGAGTAAGCGGCCTTATAATCCTTTGAGTAGAACATAACCCTGCCCAAAAGAAATTGTGTATCTACATCGTGTTGAACACCATTGCCCATATAATCGTGCATAACAACAGATGCAATTTCTAGCAGGTGTTCGTCGAGCAAAGCATCAGCCATAACCATAACATTGGGCTTGTATTTGCTGTCTGCAAAAAGGCTGCAAAGATTTTTATAGACGATTGTCTTGTCCGAATGCAGTTTATTTAAGGCCGAAGTAACCTTATAGATCAAATAATATCTTTTTCCGTCGACTTTGAGCGCTCTGAGGTAATATTCAAGCGCGTTTTCATAATCCTCCAAGGTGCTGTATATTCCCGCAATTTCAATCAGGGGACGAACGTCCCAGGTATCTGTGAAGAAACATAAATTCGGAGGCGCTTGCCCCATTTCGATACACCTTTTAAAGCTGTCAAGTGCAAGAGTATAACGCTTCATGCTCGTTAACGTAAGCCCTCGTAAAAACTCAAGGTCTGTACAGGCCTGAAAGATTTTAAGCCCATCTGCGATAACGGACAAACATTCCTCCCCGCGTCTTAGGTTTCTCAGGCAAGAGGCGTGTCTAAAAACAAGATGAGGTGAGTATGCAAGAATTACATCTTTGTTTTTGTCGGCCTTTTGATAATATTCGAGTGCTTTTTTATAGTCACCGATACTCATATACTGGTTGCCCATATTAAAAAGATGGAAAGGTTCATCAGGGTTTTCTTCAAGTACCTTATTTAAAATAGTCATATTTCTATTGAACTTTTTTTCTCCGGAATTGGCTTTTATATACCCATAGTGCTTTATCCTTACACCCGTGTGCTCAAGAACGGGCTTTCTATCCTCATAATTAAATACTGGCTGTTCATGGATTGCGCCCGCATAATGATAAGAACCTTTTTTAAATATCCTCAAACCCTCATGTACGTTATACTCACCTTCATTATTTTCATCCGTAAGATTATAAAACCTTATTGTAAGACAATCTGCATCTGTATCCTCAATTGCTTTAACAAGCTTTGGCAAATCCTCAGAGAAAACAATCTCGTCGGCATCCAAAACAATTATATAGTCGCTTGTAGCGTTTTGCAAAGAGATGTTCCTTGCGTCCGCAAAATTATCGTTCCATTCAAAATTAAAAACCTTTGGGTTAAAGCGTTTTACTTTCTCCAAAGTTTTATCGATTGAACCTGTGTCAACTATTATAATTTCTGAAATAGCTGGCAATACACTTTCTATACATCTTTCAATATATTTTTCACCGTCTCGCACAATCATACATAAGCTTATTGTTTTCATACCATACCCCCAGATATATTTATGTAAGGAGACGCCAGATGTGACGTCTCCTACCTATTGGCGTATATGTCCTTACGCCTGTCCGTTGTAGTAAACCAAGAAAGTCGTAGGCGTTGCACCTGCGTCGTACTCTAATTGTATAAAGTGTGCGAAAATATCCGCTACTATTACAGTGTATGAGGTTCCCTGTACTGAAACATCCGTATAATTAGGATCGTTAAAGTATGCTGTACCATCAGGACTTAACTGTAAAGTAACAGTTAATGGCGTTGAACCTGTGTTGTTAATGAACATAGTTGCAGTTCTAAGCGTAGAAATATCGGTTGCAGGGAGTGCAATACCTGTTGATGTTACGTTGCCCAATGTTTGCAAGGTTGAGGTGAATAGATTACCTGCAATGGTTACGTCACCAGCGACAGTGAGCAGGGTGTTCGTTATAGTTAGGTCGCCAGCTACAGTGAGTAGAGTGTTAGTAACGGTTACGTCACCGGCAACAGTGAGTAAAGTGTTAGTAACGGTTACGTCACCAGCAACGGTGAGTAGAGTGTTAGTAACGGTTACGTCACCTGCAACGGTGAGTAGAGTATTTGTTACGGTTACGTCACCGGCAACTGTGAGTATAGTTTTAGTTACAGTCACGTCACCGGCAACAGTTAGTAGAGATTTTGTTACAGTCACGTCACCTGCAACGGTGAGTAGAGTGTTTGTTACAGTCACGTCACCAGCAACAGTGAGCAAGGTGTTCGTTATAGTTACATCGCCGGCTACGAGTAGTTCACCTGCTGCGTTTAATTGCAGGAGCTGAAGCTTGCCTGTATTTTGATTAAGTCCGTATACACTCGTGCGCAGTTGTTCGGCAACTGAGTTAAAAACTAATGAGTTCAATTAATTTGCCTCCTTTTAATTTGTCTCCCTTAAGTTTGAGAGACATAGTTCATACTATGCCAGTTTGAAGGACATGTTCTTAAATAATATTTGTTTTTAATTTTATTTTTCAGTGTAAAGCTGTGTTTGGAACCATATCTTACATTTGATTTTCCTTCTTGGAGAACAAATCATAAGTCTAGTAAACTTTGAAAATTTGTAAGGCACAATATCAACAATTTCCATCGGACAGGCAATTATCATTTGAGCGTCGTCAACAAATCCTAATGCATCCGGACTATTTTGAAGATGGATTTTTACTTCGTCTTGACCTTGGTTACAAATAAAAAATGTTATTGTTGTGGAGCGACCGCTGAAAAACCAAGGAGATGTCAGGCTGTGCGCGTAGGCTGAGAGGTTAAGTTCTTTCTCGAAAAATATACAATCATAATCAGGATAAATTTTATCCGAACGGTATTGGAGAACTAATCTTGGGTTTGATATATAGCTAAGGTTTTCCAAAACAATACCGTTATTTTTGGTATATCCAGAAACAATCATTTTCAAAACTTCTGTAATATCAGCCAAAATGCTGTTCTCACAGTCGTATTTTATGGTTTTGGGAATTCTTTGGTGAAATAACTTCAAATCATCCGATGGTAAATATTTGTTTATTGATATTTTGATATCTTTTGCTTGGTTTCTAAATTTATCAACAACAATAAACGCGCTTTCTATTTTGTCTTGACTTGCAATTTGTGTTTCATCAAAATAAAGCAGATGCAAGTTATTACGTTTAATTAAAGATATGGGTATGGTTTCTCCCATTGTTTACCTCCTATACAAACATAGCTTGTTCAAATAAGCATATTCTAAAAATTAACAAAGCGTTACTGACCGTAGATTTGTTATTATGGCGTAGACTTCCATGTATCCAAATATTTTGCTTGACATTACCCTAATGTTAAGGCTTATCATAAAATCAGGAGGTGGTAAAATGCTAATCGGTGAATTTGCATCGGTGTGTAATGTAACGAAAAAGATGTTAAGACATTATGATGAAATTGAACTTTTAAAACCATCAGGCGTGGACACCGAAAACGGATACCGCATATACACCGAGGAACAGGCTAAAAGGCTTGATTGGATTATTGTTCTTAAAAATCTGGGATTTGGTTTATCGGAAATCAGAAAGATGCTTGACAACACAATAGACAACGAAGCTTTTATTGCCCAGCTTAAGCAAAAGCGCGTTGAGATATCGTCAGCTATCGACCGGCATATCCAGAAGCGCGTATCTATTGATGGATTAATAAGATTGATTCAAAAGGAGGGTTTATCATTGGATAAGACTATAAAATTGACGGATATTAACGCAAATTCCGTGCATGAGATTAAAAAGAATATTCCTAACACAGAGGTTTTCTTGGAAAATATTGCAAACTTACTAACCGATGCAAATAGCGACGATCATTTGTCCATACTGCGTATAGATATTTGGCGTTTTAAACAGATTAACGACGAATATGGTTTTGATGTGGGAGACGCTACAATTGTGGCTTATTTCGATATCATTAGGTCTTGCGCGGATAATTATGGCGGTGTTATTGCACGTTCACATGGTGATGAATTTCTGGTTTGTGTTGTGCATAAGGAAAATGAAGTGCAGAATATAGCCAATCAAATTATTAAATCTATAAGTGAATATGATTTTAAACCACTTGGGTGTATGCGCGATGAAATGGCCTGTTACATGGGCATATGCAGTACGAGGATTAAAGATCTCAGCGATGTGCGACAAGTTATACAAAACTCCCACGCTGCACTAAATGATCGAAACCATTCAGGGGATTATAAAAACAAATATTGCATACTGAATTAATACGTGCTATTATGCTAGTATTAAAAAAACGAGAGGATGATGTTTTTTGTTAAGTGTATCTGTTATGGTGATTTTTAACTAATTAATTTAGTTAGTAGAAACCAC
>CAYPQA010000024.1:0-23470 GCA_964412725.1 uncultured Eubacteriales bacterium | reverse complement strand
AATAGCATTTAATAAAAAGGTTTATTTGTGCCATTTTGATGATACTTACTTTCGCTGCGATGATGAAACGTCTACATTTTATTGGCTTCCTCAGATTAAGCAAATTGTTGGAACAACAGAGTCTATTGCAAAAGAGATATTAATGTCTTAAAATTTTAATGGTTACACAAAAAAAGCCTATCCTTAGAAAAACCTTGGGATGGGCTTTTTTGTTGTTGACAAATTCAAAAAGATGTTATATAGTTACATACATAAATAGGTAACCTCATAACGATATAACAGAGAAAGGAGGAATTTATGCCACAAGAATTTTCAAACGAAAAATCAATATTTTTGCAAATTGCGCAAATGATTGAGAACGACATTGTGCGAGGAGTGGTTAACGAGAATGAACAATGTTTGTCAACGAACGAGCTTGCAAGGCTCTATAACATTAACCCCAACACAGCCGCAAAGGGTTTAACCGCACTTGTAACGGACGGTATCCTTTACAAAAAACGCGGTGTTGGAATGTTTGTTTCGGAAGGCGCACGCGACATGATATTGTCAAAACGCCGCAAAAGTTTTGATTCAGAATTTGTGAAGCCGTTACTTAGAGAGGCCACGATAATCGGGGTTTCTAAGGACGAGATTATTAAAACCATATCGGAGGATGAACTATGAATACTATAAGTGCAAAGGGCTTGGTTAAACGTTTCGGTTCCAAGGAGGTTATAAAAGGCATCGACCTTACACTTGAGCCGCATAAAATTTATGGACTTATCGGACGTAACGGCGCAGGCAAGACAACTCTTTTAGGACTGCTTTGCTCACAAAATCCGGCTACAGCGGGTACCGTAACCTATAACGGTGAACCTGTTTGGGAGAATCAAAAGGCACTGAATGAGATTTGCTTTTCAAGAGAACTTAATGCAACCATTATGTTTGGCTCTGATGCGAGAAAGGTAAAGGCATTGCTTAAAATAGCAGAGCTTATGTTCCCATATTGGGATAAGGCTTATGCGGAGAAGCTTATAAGAGAATTTGAACTTGATACCTCAAAACGCATAAACAAGCTTTCAAAAGGTATGCTGTCCGCTGTCACGATTGTCATTGCGCTTGCTTCAAAGTCTCCTATGACATTTTTGGACGAACCGGTTGCGGGGTTAGATGTTTTTATGAGGGATAAGTTTTATAAGCTTTTGGTGGAGGAGTTTATTGAAACGGAGCGTACCTTTGTTGTTTCCACACATATAATTGACGAGGCCTCGAATGTTCTTGAGGATGTTATCATAATTGAAAATGGGCGTATCATTAAAAATGAAAATACGGAATCTTTATTATCCCGTCATAGAATGGTCAGCGGTCGTGATACGGATATTGACGAACTGTGCAAAAAATATAAAGTCGTGCATACCGAAACACTCGGGCGCAGTAAAAGTGTTTGTATAGAGATAGACGATATAAAAGCGTTTGAAGCTGATATTTCAAAGTATGACTTTGACGTTTCTCAGGCAAGCCTTCAAAAGCTGTTTGTGCAATTACTGTAAAGGCGGTGGGACAATGAAAAGTGGATTTTTGAGAAATCTCAGAACGGATTCGGACATGTACTTACAAAACCTTTGGCAGCTCATACCTATTACTATTTTAATGTATATTTTTTATGAATATATGTTGGGTAGTACATTTAATGGGGGCGGCCCTATTTCAATCTTAATGTTTATTTTGACACCCCTGTTTGTTTCGCTATCGCGTTATACTATTCACTTCAAGACAAGAATGGGCTTTTCGTCTACAAGGATGGGTTTCTTCCTTTCAGGTCAGATTAACAATCTTATCTACGCATTATTCGCAACCTTATGCGTCTGTGCAATAAGTTCATTTAAGGGTTATGTGGCTCTTTTAAGCTCAAGCGGGATTATCTTAGTAATTGTTTTTACTATACTCTTGGGAATAATCGGCGAGCTTTATGGAATTATGATTTACAGGTTTGGCATATGGGGCTTTGTATTCTATATGGCCACATTTTTAACTTCAACTATAGTTTTTATAGTTTATTACATTATCAAAGACGGAAAAAATATTTTTGAAAGTGCGGCTGAGGATGGGTTTATGGGACTTTACAATTATTTTTACAACCCCAATATTATACTAATAATGCTTTGTGTCTGTGCTGTCATAGCTGTTTTGAACTGGCTTTTGATTAGGCGTATGGATATTAAAAATTAAGGGGGCTAATATGGACGAAACCGTTCTGAAAGTAATCAAACATAAAATTAGCACTGACATTAAGGTAATGCTTATTTCAACGTTAGCATTTTATTTTTTCGGATTTTTGTTTTTGTTCAGTATTATGTATTTTGCAAAGCCACACACTTATCCAAATATGTCCTCTGTTATGTGTCTTGTAGGCATTGCCTTGTCGATTTTGATTAGGAGTGCAATTGGATTTTCTCAAGGCTTCAAGGAGCATATAAATATGAGTATATCCAGAAAAAACTACATTACAGCATCTATTATAACCTATCTTTCTACAGCCGTTTTTGGTGTATTTGTGTTATATGGCATAAATAGTATTGAATGCGTTATAAATAAGGCTCTCTACAGCAGTATAGCCTTACCCGATCCAAGTGCATTTGATATTTTCACTGTGAATAATCTTTGGATTTTTTTCATTATAATGGTTGGTATGTTAGTTTTAGGGATTATTTTTGGTTTAATAATTCTGCGCTTTGGCCGCAAAGGTTTTTTTGTGGCTTACTTTACCTTTATATTTTCTTTAACTATTGTGCCGAAATTTTTTATTCACTTTACAGAGACATTTAGCGGAAACAGTTTCGCCATGTCTATTGCAGCCTTTAGTCCCTTGTATAAATTCGGGATTATGATATTTATTTACATTCTAATTAGCACTCTGTGCATAAAAGTAATTAGAAAAATTGAGATTTAAAACGCTTGACAAACATCTAATATTATATTAGTATAATATCAAATATTAGATGGAGGTCTTATATGAACAAGAAGCTGGGCTACAGAGATTTACTTAGTGAGAAAAACTATCTAAAGCAACTTATTGCAAACGTTGTAAACCGCTTTGGAGATTCCATTGATGCTATGGCTTTTGCTTGGATGGTTTATGAAGTTACTGGGCAACGGGCTTGGTCCGCGATTATTTTCGGGCTGAACTCGTTGCCCAGCATATTGTTCATGCCGTTCGCGGGTGTTTGGGTAGAACGCATTGATAAAAAGCGTATAATGGTGTTAACTGATTTTGGACGCGCTATATTGGTCAGTGTCGTAGCGTTTCTTTACATGACGGACAACATCTCCGTCTTTATCCTTGCTTGTTCCACCTTACTTATGTCCACATTTGAAGCATTTCGCATACCAGCCGGTATGGGTATCTATCCGGAAATTGTTCCGAGGGAAAAGTATACTATTGCGACCTCTTTTAGCCAAACGTTTTCCAATCTTGCATCCCTGATTGGCATGGCTGTGTTTGGCATAATTATTGCAACAACAGGCTTACAGGGTGCTATGTTTATAAATGCAGGCACATTCCTTATTTCCGCTATTTTTATCAGCACATTGAAACTCTCAAAGAAAGTTGCAAATGTTTCAGAAATAAAATTTTTCCACGAAATGAAAGAAGGTCTTTCATACCTTTATACGAAGAAGGTTGTTTTTTTGATTTGTGCTGTGGGAAGTTTGCTTGGTGTATTTTTTTTGCCCATAAACTCACTTATGACACCGTATGTTAAGGAGAGTCTGAAATTGGGTGAAAACGCGCTGTCCGCATTCAGCACAGCATTCTTATCGGGCACTATACTGGGCACGTTTTTCTTTCCAAAGATAAATAATAAATTTTCAAAGGTCACCTTGTTTGTTACGGGTGGCATTATTGTAGCGATTACATATGTGGCTTTTGTGGGCGTTTCATTTTTAAGCACGGTATCTTTAGTGTATTTTTCACTTGTGTCCTTTGCTTTTATCTTCGGCTTTGGCAGTTCGTTTATTAGCATTGTGGTTAATGTTGCGTTTATGGAGCACGTTGAAAAGGATTATCTAAGCCGCGTTGGTGCAATTTTCAACGCCATTGCGCAGGCGCTTACGCCCGTTGCATCATTCGCACTTGCAGCTCTCGCAGCATTTCTGACTGTGAATCAAATTTTCTTTGTCTCAGGCATTGCAACCATTGTTATATTTATTGTATTATCCTTCAATAGAACTTTTAAATCTATTGACAGGGGTAATGAGAATGAATTGGAAGGTAATGGATGATTTTAATTATTTCTTTGAAAGTATTTTTGCTATATCCTTGGTTGTGAATGAAGAATTTAAGGAAAAGCTAATGAAAATCTGTAAAGATGATAAACAGATTACGCAGAGGTTTGCTCCGGAAAAGGAGATAATGGAATATATTGAGGCAAACCTTGAAACGGATAATGAAAATTTACAGTTTTTGTTTAAGCTTGACGGTGCATATGATGTGGAACGTATGAGCGAGCCTCTTTGGAATATCTTCACATATTGCTTTGATGAAGATGGGAATATGAGAATTGAAAAGTTTGCATGTTTTGTGGATTATTTTAACGATGAGAAGGAAATTCATTCTCAAGACGAGCTTTTTCAATATATTATGTCAAAGAAAATCTCAAATGATATGAAGTCGAAGTTGATTTTTTTATATCTGAACTTTGACGAACTATTTGATTTCTTTAGACAAACAATAGACAAGGTTGAAAAACTTTTACGCAAAAAAATACACCTCATCAGAGGTGCAATGGAAAGTTCGATTGCTGATATGCGAAAGGGCTTTGAAGAACTAGGCGCAGAGGGATATTTTAGTGAGCTTAATTTACCGGTGAATCTTCCAAAGGATCGCGATTTTGTAATTTATCCTAGATTTACTATTTCAAATTCGATGGACTTTAGATTTCAAGGCTGTTATCGTAACTATGTGATGTTTTGGGGTATTAACTTGGCTTGGATGATTCGGTATAAGGGCAATTCAGAATTCTCAAAAGAAAATTTGCTTAATGCTTTAAAGACCATTACGGAAAAGACAAAATTTGAAATTTTATTAATGCTTGGCAAGGAGCGGATGTACGGAAGTCAGATTGCAAAGCGCATTGGCATCACAACTGCAACTGTTTCTCATCATGTAGCCCAGATGGTTTCCTTGGGTCTTATTATTGTGGGCAAGGAGCAAAACAAGGTCTATTACCAGTTGAACAGAGATGTTATATCCGATTTTATTGAGGATTTAAGGCATAAGTTGCTCAATAACCCTGAAAGCACCCATTCCGTCAACCAATAGCTGCTGACGTGAGGAAAGCTCTTTTCTGACATTGACATCTAGGCTTTCAATCAACTCTAAGGCTTTATTCACAATGGGTTCTAAGCCGGTTCTCACATCTCCCGCATAAAGCATAAGACCGCTGTCGCAGAATGCTTTTGCGCCAGGCAGTTGGTTATCTGCCAAGCTGAAGCAAACCGTAGGCAGACCGCAGGCGCAGAGTTCATAAAGCGTGGAGCCACAAGCTGATATGCAAAGGTCGTTTTCAAGCATAAGCTTTGACATGGCACTTACGTTGAAATGAAGCGTTACATTCATTCTTTTTCCTGCAAGTTTTGTAAGCTTATCCGCATCAAAAAACTTCCCGACAACTATGTTATAGGTAACATCTTCTGATAAATTTCCTCTTTTGATAAGCGTTGAACAAAAACCAAAATCATCTGTCGAGCCTGTTGTGATTAAGATATTTTTCACAATAGGCTCGACTTTTTTTGTGGGCAAGCCTATAAATTCATCTCTCAAAGGTGCGTATGCAGGGCCTAAAATATAACGGCACTCCATTTTATAATTCATACTCTCTGCATAAGCGTTGTAATTAATAAGTACGTCAACCGGATAGTCAAACATATAAAGGTCATCAATATAAGCCAAACGTGTCTTTGACCTAAGCTTTGAAAGAAATTCATACGTAACAGAGTAGCTGTCAACGATAGTGAAGTCCGGTTCAAACTGCTCAATCGCATCCAATGCGTCCGAAACAACAAAATTAAAGCCGTTGGCAGTGATTAGGTCAGCGCCATAATCACTGTCAACAGCAAAAAATACAGAACAACCGAGCTTTACAGCAGCCTTGGCTAATGACATACAGCGCATTAAGTGGCCGGAGCCTATAGCCGGATTAAAATTTGTACAAAATAATAATTTCACAATATCACCATTTTTATAGGCTTCCCTTTTTTAAAATGCACCTAACTTATCGGGATTAAAAATATACCTTTCGTCTTCGTTACAATATGCGCATTCGCCACAGCGGGGTGAATTTGTTATGACAATATACATATTCTCATCACATTCATGGCTGCCGATACACGTATCGCAAAAACATGGATTTTCGCAATCATACATACATTCCTGACATATAAATGAGGCAGGCTGTCTGCATTCGCTACATTTGAGTTCAATCGGGACATTTCTAGCCAATAATCTTACCTGCTCTTTGGTTTTTGGACGTGTATATTCTTTTACAACCGTATACATTGTTTCTGTTGTAGAACCAAAATCGTATTCGTGGTAGAATTTAGAGTTCACATTAAGTACAGAACCAATACTTTTTATCATGGGAATTTCATCATTATATTCATTAGAAAAAGCACTTAAATGCCCGCAACATTCCAACCATATATCGCGCATAAATCCGTCAAGGTTAGAAAAGGTTGCGGTTTTACTAACCTCAATGAAAAGCCAATAATTATTATTATGCCTTCCTTCAACCTTAATCAAATAACAAGGTTCTTCTAATGCGTCTGGCGTATGCTCTTTCATTATATGATTCTTCATTTTAACTTTACCCAGTGTTTCACCACAGACGAAACAGTTACCGTCAGTTGTTTTATTAGCCATAATGCGACCCCTTCTGAATTTTATCTTTCGGAAACAGGTTCTCCAAATGAGTAATCCTTTTTAGCGTCCTGTCCAATCAATGACTCAAAATACTTGGGTTTTTCACCGTAACCGGGTCTTATAACCCTTATATTTTCGTCTGTGAATTTTTCACCGGCTTTAATGTCTTTTATACAAAATATGGAACGTCTGAATACCTTTGAAGCTGTTTCTTTTTCTGTGAGTTCATATGATGCAGAGCCTCTTGCGCTTAGAGCATCTCTAACTTCTTTTACAAGGCTTTTAAATTCATGCGGCTCCATTGAGAATTCGCTATCAGGATTTTTGATTTTCCTATCCAAGCAGAAATGCTTTTCAATCACACACGCACCAAGCGAAACTGCAACAACAGAGGCGAGGTTGCCCATTGAATGATCCGATAGGCCGATAGGAAGGTTAAACCTGCTTTTCATATCGCTTATTGTGGCTAGGTTCATATCCGCAAGCCTAGCGGGATATTCACTTGTACACTTAAGCAAAACAATTTGATTATTCCCCACAGATTTACAAGCATTCACAGCATCTTCAATTTCTTCGATCGAGCCCATACCGCAGGATATAATCATAGGCTTGCCTTTGCTTGCCGCATATTTTATGAGAGGGATGTCTACAAGCTCAAATGAAGCAATTTTGTAGCAGGAAATATTCATATTCTCGAGAAAATCAACGGCCGTTTTGTCAAACGGTGTTGAAAGAAAATCCATCCCAAGCTCTTCACAGCGTTCTTTTATCTTTGGCTGCCATTCCCAAGGCGTGTAGGCCTCTTTGTATAATTCATAGAGACGATACCCGTCCCACAAGCCGCCTTTGATTTTGAAATATTCATTGTCACAGTCTATGGTAAGGGTGTCCGCTGTGTATGTCTGGATTTTCAAACAATCGGCACCGGCCTCCTTAGCCTCATCGACAATCGCAAGGGCATTTTCTAAACTTCCTGCATGGTTCGCAGACATCTCCGCGATAAAATAAATTCCTGAACTAATGCGCTTATATAAGTCCATTTTTATCCTCCATAATAGCTTACAACCTTTTTAACAGCGTTTATTACATCAAGCACATCTTGGTCTGTCATGGAATAATATAGCGGGAGCGTTAGAATTTCCTCGTAAACTTGCTCGGCTATCGGACAAAGGCCTTTTTTATAGCCTAATTCTGTGTAGTAGGGGTGGTAATAAACAGGGATATAGTGGATATTGCAACAAATATTTTCTGCATAAAGCGCGTCATAAATCTGCTTTCGTGTTGTATTTAACTTGTCAAGCTTAAACCTCAAGATATACAAATGCCTTACGGATTTTGATTCGGGAATTTCAGTCTGTATTTCAACGCCTTTAAGGTCTGCGAAAGCCTTGTTATACATATCTACTATCTCAAAACGTCTTTTTGCAAATATGTTGATTTTATTAAACTGGCTTTTCAATAAGGCTGCTTGTATATCTGTCATTCTGTAATTATATCCGAGTTCAATTTGTTCGTAATAGGGAATACCATCCCATTCATTAACGAATAATCCAGGTTCACGTGTTATTCCATGAGAGCGGAAACGTATAAGCTTGTCATAATATTCTTTATTATTGGTTAAAATTGCGCCGCCTTCGCCCGAGGTGATTGTCTTAACCGGATGAAAGCTGAACGTTGTTAAATCGGCGATGTTGCCTATATATTTATCATGATACATAGTTCCTATCGAGTGAGCGGCGTCCTCAATAAGTATGAGATTGTGTCTCTTGCAAATATCTTGAATTTCATTAAGTTGCACAGCTTGTCCCGTAAAATCGACGGCTATTATAGCCTTTGTTTTTTCGGTTACAAGACTTTCTATACTTTCGGGCGAAATGTTCCAAGTTTTTTCATTGATGTCAGCGAATACAGGCGTACCGCCGCAATATAAGACACAGTTTGCACTAGCCGCAAAGGTCAAAGGAGACACAATAACCTCATCTCCCGAACCAATCCCTGCTGCATAACACGCAGCATGCAAAGCAGCCGTACCATTTGAAATGAGTACGGCATATTTTGCACCTGTAAGACGGCAAAGCTCTTCTTCACATTTTCCAATCATGGGACCTGTGGTCAAAGGCTCGTGTCTTAAAATATCACTTACAGCTTTTATATCATCTTCGTCTATATATTGTCGCCCATAAGAAATTTTACTTTCTCTGACGGGGTTTCCTCCGTTTAAAGCAAGGCTTTGCATATAAGATATTTCCCCCTTTGTACCTCTGAAAATCCCCTTATGGGTTTTTATTGGATATTTTTAACCATATCCAATATAGCGTCTTTTCCTCTTGCGCCAACCGCAGTGTTCACAAGTTCACCTTTGTTGAAAACAAGCAAGGTTGGTATGCTCGCAACGTTATATTTAACAGCAAGCTGTTGGTTGTCGTCTATATTAACCTTGCACACCTTAACGGTGCCATCAAGCTCTTTTGAAAGTTCTTCGATTATAGGTGCAATCATTTTGCAAGGGCCACACCATGGTGCCCAAAAATCTATAAGAACAGGTAAATCGGAATTCATTACCTCAGAGTCAAAATTTTCCATTGTTAATTCCATTGCCATAATTAAGTCACTCCTTTTATTTTTTTAAAACCTTCCGCATATATGAGAGATAGTGCGGTAAGACTAAGCCCGGTTCTTCCATTTGGCGGTTCCAACGCCTTACCCATTCAAGCGAAACGTATCCGTTGTAATTATCTTCGGCCAAAAGATTTATAGCTTTTTCGTTTGGCATGTCACCATAGCCCATAAGCTTGTATGAAATAGTGCCGTTAACAAGCTCTGAATCCTTTATATGGATATAGTTAATATATGGCTTAAGACGCTCGTAAGTCCCAGAAACATCCTCGTTAAAATAACGGTATGGGTGGTGAATATCCCAAAGGATGCCGAGATTGTCAGACGCCAAAGGCTCTATAAATGACAGGCAGGTCTTTGAATCTGCTAAAATACCGTTTGTTTCTATAAGAATTTTAACGTTGTTGGACTTTGCGTCTGGTAACAGACTATGAATAGTATCTGCAACTTGTGAAAGGTTGATGTTAAGTGAGCTGTCCGGGCTTGCACCAGGCTCGACCAACATTCTTACAAACGGCACTTTGAGCATGCCCGCAAGAGAAATATACGCTTTTGCATTCTCAAGGACTTTGTCGTTGCAGTTACCGAGAACGCATTCGGAGGTGAGCATTGGGATTTCAAGCTTTAAATCACTAAGCCTTTGGATGGTTTCATTTATATTTTCCTTAAGAAAGGCTTTTATGCGCGGTGCAAAAATTTCGTTTTTTATACCTCTGACTTCAATACCATCAAATCCAAAATCCTTTGCGGTCGAAAGCACTTCGCTAAAGCTCCAGTCCGGACAGGCTAGTGTGGAAAACGCTAATTTCATAAAAAACCCTCCTTTTAAGCTGTCACGACGTTGTTCGCATCGTGTAGATTTAATTCTTCAACAGCCATTTCGCGCAGTTTGTATTTTTGAATTTTACCGCTTCCTGTCATAGGGAAACTGTCTATAAATTTAACGTATTTTGGTACCTTGTGCCTTGCCATATTTGACCTAACCGTTTCTTTTATGCCGTCCTCGGTTAATGTCACGCCTTCTTTTGGAATTATATAGGCCATAATTTCTTCGCCGTATTCGATACTGGGCACGCCTACAACTTGTACGTCTTGCACGCCGTCCACCGTGTATATAAATTCCTCAATCTCTTTGGGGTAAATATTCTCACCGCCGCGAATTATCATGTCCTTTATGCGTCCCGTAATCTTATAATATCCGTTTTCGTCAACGGCTGCTAAATCGCCTGAATGAAGCCAACCATCTTTGTCTATGATGGCGGCTGTAGCCTCAGGCATTTTATAGTAGCCTTTCATAACGTTATAGCCACGCACAATAAATTCACCAGGCACATTAGGAGGACATTCTTCACCCGTTTCAGGATTTACAACCTTTGTTTCCATAAACGGCAACGTGCGTCCAACCGTTGAAACGCGCAGTTCAAGCGGGTCGTCCGTGCGCGTTTGCGTACAAACCGGTGAAGCCTCGGTAAGTCCGTAAGCTATTGTAATCTCTGTCATATTCATTTTATCAACAACAGACTGCATAACAGCTACAGGGCAGGGCGAACCCGCCATAATGCCGGTTCTTAAGGATGAGAAGTCATATTTGTCAAAATCCGGATTTTCAAGCATAGCAATGAACATCGTCGGAACGCCATGAACTGCTGTGCATTTTTCCTTTGTTATCGCGTCCATAACGGCTGTGGGGCGGAAATAATTAACCGGCACCATCGACGAAGAATGTGTTATGCAGGCCATAACGCCCAAAACAAGCCCGAAACAATGGAACAAAGGTACAGGAATGCAAAGCCTGTCTTTTTCGGAGAACTTCATACATTCGCCTATTGCATAGCCATCGTTGATAATATTGTAATGTGTGAGCATAACACCCTTCGGGAAACCTGTTGTACCTGAGGTGTATTGCATATTAACAACCTCATGCGGCGATAATGTGTCGCCTATGGCTTTTAATTCCTCGTCTGTAACATTTTTTGAAAGTTCAATAAGCTCATTCCAGTTCATCATGCCTTCAGGCGTGTTCTCACCTACATGTATGCAATTTTGAAGGCAGGGTAGGCGGTCTTTATCTTTTGTAAGCTCGGACATAATCTCTACATAGTTACAATCCTTAAAACCGTCACAAAAGATGAGTGTATGTGTGTCACTTTGCTTTAAAAGGTATTCAACCTCAAAAATCTTATAATTTGTATTAACAGTTACCAAAATTGCACCGATTTTAGCGGACGCAAAAAGTGTGATAAGCCATTCTGGGATATTTGTTGCCCAAATGGATACCTTATCATCTTTTTTTATGCCAAGACTTATGAAAGCTTTTGCGTAAGTGTCTACAAGTTCGTTAAACTCTTTATAAGTTTTTCTGAAATCTCTGTCTGTGTATATAACGGCATCTTGATTAGGCAATTTCTGCGCAATGTCTTCAAGCAACCGTCCCAATGTGATGTCGATTAACTGCAAGTATATCCCTCCTATAAATTGTTGTATATGAACGTATGCGCGTTGTCCCAAAAACCTGGCAGCAGCTCATGTGCAAAATCGGGGTATATCTTCATTTCTTTTTCGCATTTAAGCTTATTGTAAGCTGCAAACTGCGTGGATGGTGGGCATATGGGATCTGAAAGCCCTGTTCCCCAGAGCACCTTGGCTTTAACGCGCTTTGCGAGATTTTGGATATCAATATAACCGAGCCTGTAGAATATGTCATCTTCACGTTCGTGGCATGGGTCAAAGTATCTGAAATACATACGCAAATCGTCATAAGCATCTTTGCACAAGTCCATTTCCCAAACGCGTTTATAATCACTTAAAAACGGATACATAGGCACGGCAAGCTTAATCGAAGGCTCCAATGCGGCACAAGCAACGGTTATTCCTCCGCCTTGTGAAATACCGACAGCGGCAAGCCTATTTTCGTCAATTTCATCAAAAGAACGTGCAATGCGGGCAAGTTGTGCGGCATCAAGGAAGATTTGTCTGAATAGCAGTTTTTGAGGAGAATCTGAAAGCCCCTTTATAATCTGGCCATACATGGTTGTGCCATGAACGGGGGTCAAATCCTGTGACTTACCGCCTTGACCGCGGCAATCCATGGAAAAGACAGCAAATCCCGCATTCACCCAAGCAAGCTTATCCCACCATTCACCTGAATTGCCTCTGTAACCATGGAATTGTATGATAGCGGGTAGCTTACCATTGTAATTTTTTGGGCGCAGGTACTTTGCATAAATCCTTGAGCCATACATCCCTGTGAAATATAAATCACAACAAACAGCTCCAGGTGCTTTAAAAGAAGATTCCGCAACATATACATCAGGATTTAGCGCATGCATTTCAGCCAATGAGCTATCCCAGAATGCATCAAAGTCCGACGGCATAGGGTTTGTACCCATATAGGTACGTAGTTCGTGAAGCGGCTTATCAATAAGAGGCATAGAATCAGTCCTTAAATTTTTTGAAATATTCTACTGTATTTTTCCAAAAAACGCAATATTTTTTCAAAACATACCCGATATTTCTTTTTTAAGCCTGCCGATAATCTTTTTTTCGAGCCTTGATATGTAGGATTGTGAAATGCCCAAGATGTCGGCAACCTCCTTTTGGGTTTTTTCCTCGCCGTCACAGTTTATACCGAACCGAAGCTCCACAATGCGTTTTTCGCGTTTTGAAAGACGGCTTAGGGCTTGATTTAAAAGACTTCTGTCAACCTCGTCCTCGACATTTCTATATATAATATCCACGTCTGTACCAAGAATATCCGAAAGCAAAAGCTCGTTGCCCTCCCAGTCCACATTCAACGGCTCATCAATCGAAACCTCCGTTTTTGTTTTTGTATTCCTTCTCAAATACATTAAAATCTCGTTTTCAATACATCTGGACGCATAGGTTGCAAGCTTAATTTTCTTATCCGTTTTAAATGTGTTAATGGATTTTATCAGCCCTATTGTTCCGATAGAAATTAAATCTTCAATATTAACGCCCGTGTTTTCAAATTTTCGTGCGATGTATACAACAAGACGCAGGTTTCGCTCGATAAGCTTTGCACGTACATTCTCATCATTTTCGCCGCCAAGCTGTTCCAAAAGCTCAGCCTCCTCGTCCGCGTTAAGCGGCAATGGCAACACCTCACTACCGCTTATATAAAAAACTTCGTCCTCTGATTCTTTATGAGAGTACTTATTATGAATTTCCGTCATAAATTTATTTATAATCTGTTTAAACAATCGCTCTATCATACATCCTCCTTAAGAAGCCTCTAAAACAATCCGTCGGGCAAAGCCTTTGGATTAATAAGGCCGCAATAGACGTTATTCTCTGAAAATTTTATATTTTGCAAAGCTATATAAATTTCATTAATGGGCAAACCGTCAACCAAGACGCGGTCGGGCTTAAAACACATGCACGTATCCGCGCCCGAGATTGTATTAAACACAACAGGCCTCAAAACAGTTTCGTCGCTCAAAATGCTCTCAAGTCTTGAAGCCTCCGCAATGAAAACAGGCAAGCCGCTGACAGGCTCAGAGAGTGAGTTGCCTGTGTCAACCAGCATAGGCAAAATAACCTCCCTTTCCTGAAAGCTTATACTGACGTTTAAAATCTTTTGTTTGGGTAAGTGGCGAAAGATATATTTAACGGCACTAAAGCTTATGTAGAAAAGGGAGGCAGATGAAACCAATAGTAAAATTGAAAAGGACTTGACATTCAGAAAAAGAAATAATGTAAGACCGCCTATGAAAAATGCGGCTATATACATCAATGCGGACACAATAAGCAGTCGGAAAATGTTATTTATCTTGAACGCTGTAAAAACACCCGCAAAAACCGTTACAACCGACAAAAGAATTTTCAAAATACCGGCCGTGAAAAATCCGAAACAAGAGGACAACGCCATAAGTGCTGCGGCAAGCACAAGGTAAAGCTTGCCTCTTAGATGTTTTTTCGCAAAATATGAAACGCTCCATAGAATAATCAAGTCCATTAAAAAGTTTATAGCAAAGATTACATCCGCATATATAACTACATTTACCACAGCCTTTCCATATTAAGAGGTGTCCCTTATGCATCATTATAATAAATGCCCTAAAAATAATTTGTCTAAACAAGGAGGGACAAAAACAAAAAATGTTACAAATTACAAAAAAATCGGGATGATGAGATTAAGGCAATGCATAATAAAAAACCCCCAACAAGTTTGCGCCACATGGCGAAACCTTGTTGGGGGTTTTTATTTGTTAGTCTCGATAAACTCTTTGTATTTCTCCTCTAAAAGCTTGAAGTCACAACAATTATAGTAAAAACGTTCACTGCCTTTGCCTTCAAACCATTTATTATATGTACGCCTTGCTTGGTTCAAAATAATCGTTTCTATGCTCTGACAGTATAGCAATTGACCGTTTAAAAATCGCCTTCTTGACAAATCAGGTTCTGAGTTTATTTTACGAACAGTTATTGCAAAATCAGGCACAGGTATCATATAGTTGAATTTTAAAGACCCCTTTATTTGGTCGATTTTATCTGTGGGTATTAAAACAAGTACTGAATCCGGCAATCTTTCTTTTTTTGAAGTCACAGGAACATAGTAGTTTATTTCATTAATCTTAAGTACAATACCGCACAGAAATTTTTGCATTCTAACTCCGTATTCCATATTTGGCACGCGAGTAAATCCTCTAACTTCAGTTTCTGAATTCTGCAGAAACTCTATGTATTTCTTATCTACGTCGTAAAAATCAATCATAATATTTTTCTCCCAAAAAAAGAGGTGGAACCAGTCCACCTCTATCATAAGTCGCGCTTAAAGTGGCGAAGCACTTAATTCAATAAGTCGCGCTTAAAGTGGCGAAGCACTCAATTCAATAAGTCGCACTTAAAGTGGCGAAGCACTCGTGGTGAACTATTTCACCAATTATAGTATATTTTAAAAATGTATACTTGATTCATGATACTGCACATTTTTTGCTTTGTCAATTATAAAATTCATAGCTCTAAATCTAAAATGACGCTCCGTGTCCTGGATAAACCGCCTTAATCGGAAGATTCTTTAATTTAAGCAGACTATCGTTCAACTGCTTAAAATTAAAGGCATTTGGAGCTTTTCCGGGCTTATCGGTATTTGTAAGCGTATCTCCGACAATTAATTCGCCACTTGAAGTGAAAATCGCAATAGAACCATCCGTGTGACCTGGGACATGAAACACGTTAGCGTCCAAACCGTAAGGCGAAAGACTGTCGCCGTCTTTTAAGAATATATCAGGTGTAAAAGGCTCAAAATCATCCAGTGTTTTTTGCGTTACCGTTGTAATAGTTTTGCGAAGTATAATGAAAACCAATTTGTAGATTAGAGAACGGTAATTGAAGCTTTTTAACCATTTTTGAATAGTTGGACTTTCGACTAATTCTCTGTCGCCTTCATGCATAGCAATTTTCGCGTTGTACATCTTTCTTAGGTAACTGGCATTATGTGCATGGTCGTTATCGCCGTGTGTTAAAACGATTAACTTAAGATCGTTCGTAGTACAGCCGGCTGCATTGAGTTCTTTTTCTAAAAGCTCACGCCTATCAGAGAACTGCTTATCTGTGACAATATGACCGCCCGTATCAAAAAGTATAAAGCCTTGCTCACCTTTTACAAGGTAGCAATTTACGCCACCTAAGTCAATTCTTAAAATGTTCGCGCCCATCATTTTTCCCCCTTGTGGATTAAGTCTGTCAATGGATTTCCATTTCTGATATGCTGACACCATCTTATCGTTTCGGCTGTAACGCAGATGCCGTAATATAGCGTGGAGAGCTTGTGATAAAAACAATCCTTGTTTTCCATCTTGTCAAATTCTTTTTCCAAGGATTGTAGCTTGCGCAAGTAATTTTCATTATTCATTTGAAGCTCCAGCAATTGTCGTTCTCGAACGTCGGGTGAAAGTTTGTCGAAAAAATAAACCTTTGCTAAGAGCGTATTTGTACCGTCTAATACATTCAGCGGAGATTCAAGCCACTCCATAAAGATTTGTCTACCTTCATCCGTTATTTTATAGAAATTCTTTTTCCTTCCCCCGTTAGGCTCTTCGTTCATCTCTAGGTTTCCCGAAACCGTTAACTTCTTCAATGCGGGGTACAGGCTACCATAACTCGCTTTATAGAAAACTCCTATTCCGTTCTCTATGTACTTTTTTATTTCGTAGCCGGTTAATTCTTTATCAAGTACCATACCGAGAATAATATAATCCAACATAAAAACACCTCCATAATATATCGTTTAGATATATTATGGAGGTATATTGCCGTTTTGTCAAGACGTAAGTGCAAAAACCTTGCTTAGTTGCTCAAAAAGATTCCCGTTTCCTACGGATATGTTTCCAACCTTTTCACAAATCTTTTCTATGAACTCAAGCTCTTTAAGCTTGTATAGCGTTGTGTTTTCGTCCATAAGCTTGGCTGTGTTCAAAAGGCTCCTTGTTGACGCAACCTCCTCGCGGCGCGAGATTACATTGGCTTGTGCGTTCTTCTCGGCTATGAGAACTGTGTTCATAATTTCTCTAATCTCTCCGGGCAAGATTATGTCCTTCAATCCTGCATCCGTAAATTCAACGTATAATTCCGACTGCTTTTCTCTTAGGTTTTGGAGCACAATGCGTGCGATGCTGTCCTTTTGCTCAAGCAATTCGTCAAATTTCAATCTTCCAACATATTCCCTAAGTGCAAGCTGTGTTATAACGTAAATCTGATTCTTGTAGTCTTTAAGCGAGTTGTTTATGCTCACAGCGTCGGTAATTTTGTAGGTGCAGACGAAATTCAGCCTTAATGAAACCTTGTCAGCTGTCAGTATCTCCTGACTATTTACGTCAAGCTGTTGGGTGCGCGTGTCAACAAGCTGGCAAGTAACCTTTGTAGAATAATTCCAGAAGTAATAACTGCCGCTGCTTAACTGCTCACGGAATTTGCCATCGAAGAATAATAATCCCGTTTCGCCTTCCGGAACTTCAATTCTTGTGTACATGCCGATTGGCACATGTGCCATCATCTCCTTGGGCAAGTTTACCTGTGGCTCGCTTATGTCAACAAACTGGAATGTATGCCTATGAAAGACATTCCAAAAATAATATGTACCGGATTTCAATACCTCAACGATACGTCCGTCTTCCGAGTGGAACGCAAATTGAAAATCAGGCACTTCAATCTTTGTGACACTGTCCGAAAAATTCTTGTCCGTTAAAAGAACATTAATCTCAACATTGGTTACGTTAACCCTGCTGCCTATCTGTGTCTTGATGCACGAGTCCCCTAAAAACGGAAAAACATTATGCTTACCCGGCATTATCATACGCAAAAACTTACCGTTCTTAAAAAGAAACCCTCTCTCATTCTCATTTATTATCATTTTCATATCTTTCATCTCCAATCATGAGTAGTTACAATCCACAAATTCGTGGGGGGCAAAGCTTGAGTAAAATCATCGCATATATTTAGCAATTGCTTTCTTCACAGGTGGCTTGATTTTACGATATCCGCCTCGCCGCAAGCCCGAATTCGTGTTGCGGATTCATTGAATGCCGCACGTTTTTTAATTCTTAAAATAAATGCGTTACCACTTAGCTAACTCCTTAAAGGAGTATGGGATTTGAACCCATGAATTTTAATGCAAGGCGTCATAAGACGCTAAATTGACGGAACACAAGTAGGCAGAGCCGCTTGCGCCGTGAGGGACAAAAGCCCTTCTTTTTATCCTTTTACTACACCTAATGTCTTTAATCTCTTTATGGGCTTAACCAAATCCTTTTGGTTTTCCATAACTTCGTCAATGTCTTTGTAAGCAAAGCGGCTTTCCTCGGCAACATCGTTTTTATTGTACTTGCCTAAGACAACACCTTGCTTGTTTAAGTCGACCATAACCTGTTCTGTGGTGAAGGCGGCCATTGCGCCTTTTCTCGAATATCTGCGTCCTGCGCCATGAGATGAGCTTTTAAAACTCATTTCGTTGCCGAGACCTTCCACAACATAGCTGTAAGAACCCATAGCACCGGGTATCACAGCCAGTTCACCGGATTCTGCCCTTGTTGCACCCTTGCGGTGTACCCATACGTTTTGGTTGTAATGGTTTTCTATGGCCGCATAATTATGGTGACAGTTTATTTCCATATCATACTCAATGCTTAAATCGGTGTACTTGCCGATCCATTTTTCAAGAATGGCTTTTACAGCAAGAATCATTCTAAGACGGTTTTCAGCCGCAAAGTTCAATGCAAGATTCATCCAATTTATGTACTGAATACCTTCTTTTGAATCGACAGGAAGAAAAGCAAGCCTGTATTCTGGCGGTACTGCACTGTGCCATTTTATGTTTAATTCTCTTGCGGTTCTATGAAAAGCGTCACAAATTTGTTTTCCAAAGTTACGGCTCCCCGAGTGTATCATAACTGCAAGATAACCCTCATCATCCTGCTGTAGTTCTATAAAGTGGTTGCCGCCGCCCAAGGTTCCAACTTGGAAATAGCCAGCTTCAAGCTGTCCCAAAAGCTCTCCGTTTTCCTCGTACTTGTCGAGTTCTTCAAATGCATCGTCAAGCGTATGACAAGGTTGCGGTTTTTTGTGGTGCCTGAAACCAAGCGGAATGTTGCGGAGTATGTCGCCTATCATTGCATTTATAAACATACCATTTCCGGTTTGAATATCCTTAATTTCGGAAACAGGGATGTTTGTGCTCACGAAAGCCATACCACAGCCTATGTCAACGCCAACCGCATTCGGGATGATAACGTCGGTTGTGGCTATAACGCCGCCGATTGGCATGCCCATGCCTGTATGCGTATCGGGCATCAATGCGACCCACTTATGCAAAAACGGCAGCTTGGATAGATTATATGCTTGTTCAATACAGCTCTCTTCCAAACTCTTTTCATCCTTAAGCCAAATCTTAATCGGCACTCTTGTATCTTCGTTAGCAATAACAAACATATAATCACATCCTTTCATTCAATTTTAATTGTTAATGTTTGTTTGCTATGCTAAGATATTACCATTAATTTGCAGTGTTATCATTTAAAAAAAGTTGCGAAGTTGGTGAGAGAATGAGGGAATTTAACGAGTTAATTAGAAATTTTGATAAGATAAGGGTATATATGCGCGATTTTTATATTTATGGCTTTAAGTCACGCAATGATTTTAAGCATAAATCACCGCGTACATACGACAATGAAAAACGACGAATTGAGAGTTATTTAGGCGAGTATATGAAGTGGTCCTATACCAAGTCTGGGAAGACATCTTTTATTTCAATGGATTGCGCCAAAATCCGTGTGAACCCGCTTTATTCGGCTTGGAAGTCTAAGGCTTTTACAGCCAATGATATTATGCTGCATTTCTATATTATGGACGTTCTCATAAAAGGCTTGGAATTGTCTGTCGAACAGCTCACGAACGCTGTATCCGAGCAAAGCGAACAGGTGTTTGATGTGCAGACGGTCAGGTTAAAGTGTACGGAATATCTTAAGGCAGGGCTTTTGACGGCTAAGAAAAACGGCAAAACACTTCTCTATAGTCTTTCGGATTTATATTTCAGCCGTTTGTCGGAAAAGATTCCGGGATTAATAGAGGCTGTAAAGTTTTTTCAGGGAGCCGCACCGTTTGGTGAAATCGGAAGACATATTATGGATAATGAACAGACTTCGAACGATACCTTTGCGTTTAAGCATTATTATGTGGCTCACACCTTAGAGAGCGGCATTCTTTTGCAACTGCTTACTGCGATAAGGCAAAATATGTCTGTAGAATTTGAGAACTACTGCGAAAAAACACAAAAGTTGGGTAGTATCATTGGTATACCTTTGAAAATTTTTGTAAGCACGGCAACAGGACGTCGTTACGTTTGTGTGTATAAGACAGAAACCAGAAGATATTTCAGTTACCGCTTAGACCATATAATGACATTAAAACTGCGTGATGTTTGCGACGAGGTTCCGCTTTATAGAGAAAATCTTGAAAAGAATATAGACAAAGTATGGGGAGTTTGTTTCGGAGGCAGAAATAGGAATCAGCTTGTGTGTATGAAGCTTTTTATAGATGAGGAAAAAGAGGGGTATATAATAGAAAGGATAATAAGAGAGGGACATGGCGGCGAGCTTGTGCATTTGGACAAGAATATCTTCCTCTACACAAAGGAATTGTTTGACCTTAACGATATTTCGCCATGGATAAAGACTTTTATGGGGCGAATAATTCAGCTTGAAGGCACGGACAGCACGGTTATTAACCGCTTTTATAACGATATTAAAAGGATGAAGGAATTATATGGTATCTGATTTACTATTTTCGGAGGTTTACGGCTGTTATTATACAGTTGTGGCAAGGATATTGAATATGTCAAAAGCGGGCATGCACAGGGCAGATATAGAAAAACTCGTCTGCACCGATGGGTTCTATGACAGTGCCTTTCATATGCTGCCCAAGCTTTTCTCGGACGAATGGCACCTGCTCGACAAGAAAGAGGACGGCAAATTCTATTCAAAGCTTAATTCCGAGACAGAAAGACCCATGACGCTTTTGGAAAAGTCTTGGATCAAGTCGCTGTTGACCGATAAGCGAATACTGCTATTTCTTTCCGAAGACGACGTTAAATATCTGAATAATGAACTGGCCGATGTCGAGCCGTTGTTTCTTCAAGAGGATTTTCATATTTTTGATACAGCGTCCGACGGCGATCCATACGACAATGAGCAATACATAAGAAATTTCAGAACCATACTTCAAGCCTGCAACGATAGAAAGGTTATTTATGTAAACTACGAGACCAGCTCCCGTACGCCAGCAAAGCACACTGTGTTTCCATACAAGATAAGCTATTCAAGCCGTGACGACAAATTCCGCTTGCTATGTGTTACGCTACAAAATCTAAGACATAAGGGCATAACGCTAAATTTGTCCCGTATTATTGATGTTTGTATCTCCGGCGAAAATGTGTCCTCGGATTTCAAGCCGGAACGTTATTTCAACAACTTTTCATCAGAGCCTATAGTTTTACAAATCTCAAAGGAGCGTAACGCGCTTGAACGTTGCATGCTTCAATTTGCATCTTGGGAAAAACAAACAGAGTATGATGAAGAAAACAACTTTTTCATCTGCCGCATATTTTATGATACCCAAGACGAAACCGAGCTTTTGATACGCATTTTGAGTTTCGGCCCCGTTCTAAAGGTTCTGGGCCCCGAGCATTTTCTCGAAAAGGTCAAGGAACGTATATACAGGCAGTTTAAATTGAACTCTGAATAGGGCAAGAAATATTGATTTTGCACACAATATACTGTATAATTAAGTATATATTATATGAAAGGAAGTGTTTTTTGTGGGAGCAGTCAATGTAACTGTTAGAGTTGATGAAGAAATCAAAAAAGAATTTGATACGTTTTGCGATAACGTAGGGATGAATATTACTACAGCATTTAATATGTTTATAAAGGCAACTCTGCGAACTCGTCAACTACCGTTTTCTGTTACGGACATTCATCCAGAAAAACAGGCAAGAAAAGTATTTAAAGATGCTTTTTTAAGCTCACAGAACCAGTCAGTTATCAATGGTACTGATAGTATGACTATGCATGAAATAAACAATGAAATAGCAGCATATAGGCAAGAAAAGAGCGCAATACAATGACAAATATAGTTATAGATACAAATATTGTCATATCGGCAGCACTATCACCACACGCAAACCCATCTAGAATCATGGCCTTTATTGCGGACGACGAGGAAACGTAGCTTTACTATAGTCTAAAAATTTTAGCCGAATATAAGGAAGTATTATCATGACCAAGGTTAAATATTGCCACCGAGACACAAGCTACCATTATAAATGCAATCAAAGAAATCGGAATATTGATTGAGCCGACAGTAAGCACCATACCTATGCCGGATGAAAGCGACAGAGTATTTTATGATATAGCACAAGCAAGCGGCGCAATCCTTATAACGGGCAATATAAGGCACTTTCCTGTTGAATCGTTTATAATGACACCATCTGATTTTATATTAAGGTATACGGTATAAAAAAGGCTTTTGAGCATATAAATAGGGTTCTTTCTTAAGTTTGGGTATAAAATTATAATGGGCATAAAAAAGGTTGATGCTGAACTGATTGAAAGTCAGTTTGCATCAACCTTTTTTAATAGCACCATGTAGAACCAATACCCAAACATGCGGAAGAACCAAAACAATGCCCAAAAGCCTTTTTGCTTTGGTTTAATTTTTATTTCTTTTCAAAACAGGATTATCTGTTATTATCCCATCTTGATTATTGAATTTTTATCGCAAAACCATACCGGGCTAGCCCAATTAGCGTATGTAACCCTACAAACAATATCTCTCACCCGTAAACAGATTAATTAATCTGCGCCGGCAATACGAGTAAGCCTTTTCGTTCTTCAGATCATGGCAGGTTTTGCGAAAGTTTTTTGTTGGCTGAATATAGCGTTAACGTGACCCATGATAAAAAGGTTAAACTTATCTAAAAGTCAGAGCCTTGTCAAAGGGTTGATTGTATACGCGTTTGTCAACCTTTTTGCATTGTATACTATTTTCTTGGAAAAATCCTTGGAGTTTTTCACAAGTTTTTTCAGGCGTTTCTCTTTTGGTGGCATAAGGAACTACTTGATATGCAGGACACCCGGCAAAAAACGATCTCAAGAAGGCATAGCGCCCGAAAAGAATAATGGTGTAAAGTTCGGAAGACCTATTTTGAAAATTCCCGAATTGTACAACGAAATGAATCAACGCAAGTGCTCGGAGGAATAGTTTTTTTGTAACGAATATGTAAAAAAATCTATACGTTTTATCACGGTTGTGTTAAAATACTTTTTGGCAAATTTTTGATTTCTTATGTATGTAATTGGGGGTGATATTTCCTAAATTTAACAAAGCACGACCTGTAATAAAACGTTTGATTTTTGTTACAGTAGAATTTCCAAGGAGAGGGGT
>CAYPQA010000023.1:0-23496 GCA_964412725.1 uncultured Eubacteriales bacterium | reverse complement strand
AACAGTAAATGAAAAGCAAGTTAAAAAATAACATTAAAAAGCTTTTTTCAGGTGTTTTATCTGCCACAATGTTGGTTGGTATGGTTGCATGCACAGAATCTCCGGCTCCCGCCAGCGGTGGTACAACTGGCACAACTACCACAGACAGTAGTGCACCAATTAAATTCACAGTCACATACTCTGATAATGCAACCCTCCCCTTTAAACCAGATTGGCTCTCTATCCAAGAAATTCAAAAGCGCGTAAACGCTGATATCAACTTCGAAATTATCCCAATAGCGGACTATACCGCAAAAATTGCTACGATGCTTAATACAAATACAGCTCCCGACGTTGTGCTTTATCGTTCCGCGCATCTTGGTGAGCTTGCTGCAGTTTCTCTTAACGGCGGTATCGTGCCCATTAGTGATTACGAAAGTTTAACTCCTAACTTTAACAATCTTGTGAAAGAATGGAAGCTGGAAGAAGACATTAATAGCATAAGGCTTAAAGACGGCAAGTTTTATCATTTACCTTCATTGTTTGACAACCCATTCTATGACGGCGGCTTGATTATCCGTGAGGACTTACTTAAGAAATACAATCTTGAAGCACCAAAAACATTCGATGACCTCTATAATGTTCTCAAAAAGTTCAAAGAGGGCGATCCAAAGTCATATCCGCTTACTGTGCTTGCCGGAGAGCGCGTTTTATTTAGATTTACAATGCCTTCATTCGGTATAAGCTTGGGTGCGAATTCAGCTTCATCTACTTGGACTCTTTCTTATGACTATGACAAGAAAGAATACTTTGCAGGTGCAATCTCAGATAATTACAAAGCTTATGTGACATACATGGCTAAGCTTTTCGAGGAAGGTTTGCTTGATCCTGAATTCAGACCTGAAGGCGACCGTTGGGCAACAAAGCTTGCTACAGGCGCTTCAATGGCTTCATGGGCATACTATGACCAAATCGGTGGCGTAGAAGGTACATCTAAGATTGAAGGTTTCGACCTCAATATGCTTCCTGCATTGGAAGGCCCCGGCGGTGCTCATTCTCAACCTAAGCCTAAAACAGGCCCCGGCGTTATTTTACCTTCAACAACCAAAAAGAGAGCGGACTTCGACCGCTTAGTTTCCACACTTGATGAAATGTTCTATAAGCCTGAGAACGCTGAGTTATGGTGCCTTGGTATCGAAGGCAAAACCTTCACAAAGAACGGAGATAAGATTGAATTTGTAGACGAAATAAAGAATGCTCCGGAAGGTGTTTATAAGTCTATGCAGTTGAAATACGGTATGGGCGTTGATGTTACACAGCTTGTTTGGAAGAATTCCCGCGAGATGTTAAAGTATGACGAGAACTATGCTAAGATTAACAAGGTTGTTCAAGACATGGGCGATGTTATTCAACCACTTCCTCCTATGCCTTTGTTTGATGACAAAACTGCGGAACAAGCAAATATGTATAGAGCGCCTTTGGCTGACGCATTTGACGTTTGGAACGATGACTTTATAAGAGGCAAGAAGTCAATCGAAAAGGATTGGGATGCGTACGTTGCTGAAATGAAGAGCAAGAATATCGAAAAATATGTTGAACTTTGCAATCAAAATCTTAGGAAGTAATCTTAATCCGGCAAGGGGAGCGGCAGTAACCTGCTGCTCCCTTTTTTAACTCGTTATAGGAGGCGAATATGAACAAGAAGACTTATTTAAAGAAATATTGGCAATTATACGTTATGATGGCCTTACCACTCTTATACTTTTTGCTGTTTAAGTATGTGCCTATGTTTGGTAACATTCTCGCATTCAGACGTTATCGTCCGGGCCTTTCTGCATTCGGAACAGAGTGGGTTGGATTTTATTATTTTGAAATGTTTTTGAAAGATGCTACATTTTGGAGGGCATTCAGAAATACCCTCTCCATTTCTGCTTTAAACCTTCTTATTAACTTTCCAATTCCGATTATTTTTGCACTCCTTATTAATGAAATGACCAATCTTAAATTCAAGAAATTTGTTCAGACCGTTTCCTATATGCCTCGTTTCATTTCAACGGCTGTTGTAATATCCATGCTTGGCGAGATTCTTTCACCATCATCTGGTGTTATAAACCGTATTTTGGTTGATGTATTCAACATGCAACCAATCTATTTTATGAACGAGCCGGAATATTTTAGGATTATTTATGTTCTTACAGATACTTGGCAATTTACAGGTTGGACAGCTATTATCTATCTTGCCGCAATAACAAATGTAAACAGTGAACTTTTTGAAGCGGCACAGATTGACGGCGCAAACCGTTTCCAACAAATTATTTTCGTTACAATCCCTTCCATTATGTCAACGATAATGGTTATGTTTATACTGAATGTGGGAAGGCTTTTAAGCTTGGGATTTGAAAAGGTTCTCTTGATGCAAATGCCTGCAAACACCGTAGTCAGCGATATTATTGATACTTATGTTTACCGTTTCGGTTTGGAATTGCAAAACTATTCCTATGCGACGGCTGTTGGTTTGTTCGGTGGTTTGGCGGGTGTTTTACTTGTTTCAAGTGCTAACACCTTAAGTAAAAAGTTTACCGGCGACGGTATATATTAAGGAGGGAGGACAGTTATGAAGATAAAAAAATCAATAGCTCAATCTGTTTTTGAAATATTTCTCGTTGTCTTCGGGTTATTTGTAATCATAGCGTGTTTCTTCCCGTTTGTTTATATGCTTGCGCTTTCTCTTTCCTCTCCAAGTGCGGTTATTAACAATGAGGTTACATTAATACCTGTTGGATTGAATTTTGAAAGCTATAAAACTATTTTTGCATATCCAAACTTCTTTGGTGCATACAAGAATACCTTGTTTTACACGATTACGGGTACTTCTATTGCTTTGTTTATGACAACACTTTTTGCTTATCCTCTTTCAAAGTCATTCCTTATAGGCAAATCCTTTGTTATGAAGCTTGTGGTATTCTCAATGTTCTTTTCAGGCGGTATTATACCGAATTTCTTGCTTGTTTCGTCACTTAAGCTTACAAACACAGTCTTTGCTATGCTTGTTCCGTTTGCGATTAACACATTCAATCTTATCCTCTTGATTAACTTCTTCAAAGGCTTACCCGAAGAAATTGAAGAGGCTGCAAACATTGATGGCCTGAATTATTTCGGTATTTTGATTCAAATTGTTTTACCAATCTCATTGCCTGCGCTTGCAACTGTGGGACTTTACACGGCTGTATTCTTCTGGAATGACTGGTTCTATGGTTTGATTTACCTCAATACAAAGCTGTTCCCTGTTATGCTTTTCTTGCGCAATATAGTAAAAGGTGCAAGTGCACTTGAAGGTGCAGGTTCCGCAGAAAAAACAACTATCGAAATTACAATTAAATCTGCGGTTATTATAACAACAGCTTTACCGATTATCCTACTCTACCCACTTTTACAGAGATTCTTTGTCAAGGGGCTTACAGTCGGTTCGGTAAAGGGATAATTGCTGATGACTGCTCTTGAGATAAAAACGCGTGACATTATACCCGAGCTTAATCCCGCTGAAAAGGTAATTGCAGTTTATATAACAGAAAATATTGAAAATGTTATGAGTATGCCAATCGGTGATCTTGCCGAGCTTTCGAAGATCAGCAAAGCCTCTTGGGTTAGGTTTAGCAAGCGCATGGGATACACAGGTTTCAGAGAATTCCGACGCGCATTGTTAACAGATTTCGGAGAAAAGGTTGTTGAAAGCCGCAATGAGAATGGCAATAATTTGTATGGTATTAAATTAACCGGTGTTACCGCGGAGCGTTGTGCGGATATTGTAAACAAAAGCCTAACGTCCATTAGCGATACATTTGCGCTCCTTGATGTGGATTCGCTTGAAGCTATATCCGAGAAGATTATTCAGGCGAACACCGTTGCGGTTTGCGGAATGGGAGCGTCCGGTCTTGTTGGTGATGATTTTTGTCACAAGCTTTTGCGCATTGGCATCAAAACCATAAGCTACAAGGATTTTCATGTGAGTCTTACGATGGCCTGTTCATTGAATAAAGGCGATGTGGTCGTATTCTTTTCACATTCAGGACGTACAGATGAGATTCTTGAGCTTATGGAAATTGGCAAAAGCAGAGGAGCTACAACTGTTGCAATAACCAAATTTGGCGATAGCCCTTTGGGGGTTGGCTGTGATTATTGCCTATATACTAGCACGCAAGAACCAGAAAAGCGAAGCGGGGCTATGAGTTCAAGAATGGCGCAGTTGTTGGTTGTTGACTTTTTGTTTGCAACGATCATTTCCAAGGGCAACTATACGGAAATGAAAAGATACTTAGAGCAAAGTTATGAAACCAACAAAAGGCATCGCAAAAACAACTTTTAAGTTACGATTACCCACAAAAAATCGCACGCTAAAAGGGTGTATTATTACGAAATGTTTCGTAATAATACACCCTTTTTATTTGCATTAAATAACATAAGTTATATTTTCGGGGATATAAATTCGCCGAATATATAATAAGCGAGGGCAAGGAAGTTTTGGGCACTTACTTATGCAAACTTACGCTTTCTTGCGGCTTCAGACTTCTTTTTACGCTTTACGCTGGGCTTGTCGTAGTGTTCTCTCTTACGAACCTCTCCCATGATACCCGCTTTTGCGCAATTTCTTTTAAATCGACGAAGTGCGCTGTCTAACGATTCATTTTCTTTAACCTTAACTTCTGACATTAATTCCCCTCCCTCCAACTACTAACTTGTTGCATTTATATAATATCACAAAAAAATGACTTTAGTCAATAATTTTTTTGAGAATTTGGGCTATACGGATTTGTAACATACGTTAATAAGTGGACAAAAAAATATTGATAATGTTATAATCTGACGAATATTTATCTGCGCCCTGAGATTTTGAGACTTACACCTGTTGTTGTCGAATGGCTCTCGGGTGCAAGATCAATATGCTTCAAAACAAGCGAAAGATTCCTTTCGGTAGTGTCCATTAGAGTTGAAAATCCGACAGTATCAAAAAACAGTTTCTGCTTATCTTCACTTGAAAAGGAAAGGGTGCTAAGAACGTCCTCGTTTGTGATTATTGTAGAATTCGTGTTCACAAGGCCGTTTGATAATATTATGCCTTCAAAATGGGAATTTATAAGTTCAACGGGGCCTTCCGAAATTATAAGGCCGCTAGTTATGTTTACGTTTAAGAGCCTTATGCCTGCACTGCCTGAAAGTATTATTTTTTTGTCGAAAGGAGGCGATATCTCACCTTCCGCGTATAGGATAAATTCTTCGGACATTAGTTCGGGAACACCTTCTGTTCTTATTAACGGAATGTAAGAATTAATATTTTTTAATTTAAACTTAGGAACTATTCTTAAGTTTGATACCGACAATTCTATCGTTGAATTTGAGGTCATAACTGCACGTTTTCCAAGCTCGCTTGTTGAGGATTTCACATTAAATCTCCTGCGTGTACCGACTGTTTTGAATTCCGTCCTTAATTTGGTTGTAAAGGTTCTGTCATCAATTTTTGTTTCATACTCAAAGTAATCATTGTATGTGTTTTTAAGACGATCCGACAGGCTCCTTTCAAGATAAGTGACTGCATCAGTTCCTTTTATGAAAAATTCACCATTGTATATAATTTTATTTTTCAGAGCATTTATGGCATCTGATTCAGCTATATCTTGGGTAATATCGTTAAAAATTACCAAAGCTACATCCGCACCCGATTTTGAAATCGAGGTTAGGGTTGAATTTCTCAAACGTGCGGCTTGAACGATACTTTTGTTATAGGCTAGGGTTATAAGGTTTGAAAGCATTAATGTAATCAACATACACAAGATAACGATTATGTAAGAACTGCCTTTTTTCACATTATTCACTCCTTGGAGGTTATTTATTATGAATTTTTTAGAAACGGTAAACAAATATAAGATGCTTGAACATAATGATAGGGTTGTTTTGGGATTGTCTGGAGGTGCGGATTCAGTATGCTTGTTATATTGCTTGCTTTATTCGGATTTTGAACTTGAAATTACAGCCGTGCATATCAATCATAACCTTAGAGGCGAGGAAAGCAGACGGGATGAGCAATTTGTTCGCAATCTTTGTGAACAGGAAGGTATTAGTCTTAGGGTTTTTTCTGAGGACATAGAGAAATTTTCAAAAAATAACAAGGTTTCCGTTGAAGAAGCGGGGCGCGTGGTTAGGTCAAAGATTTTCCTAGAGGTTATGAACGATGTCGGGTCAGAAAAGCTTGCATTGGCACATAATAAGAACGACAACGCCGAAACCGTTTTGCACAGGATTTTCAGAGGGACTGCTACTGCGGGTTTGTGTGGGATTTTGCCTGTTGCAGGGCATATTATAAGACCTCTCATAGAAACGGATAGAGATGATATTGAGAACTATCTTAAAAAGCTTGGTAAAACGTTTATTACAGATTCATCAAATAACGAGAACATCTACACTAGAAATAAAATAAGAAACGTGCTTATACCTTTAATAAAAAAGGAATTTAATCCATCCGTTACAGATACGATTTCAGGCTTGACAAACATAGTTAGAGACGAGAACAGATTCTTGGACAATATGGCACAGGAGGCTTTCGCAAGCTGTTCATCTGAAGACAGGCTTGACATTGCGCGTCTGTCAAGTTTCGATATCTGTCTTCAAAGAAGAATTTTACGCCTCTTTCTTAAAAAATACAACCCCTCACTTAAAGACTATTCAAGTGAACGTATAGAAAATGTGCTCTCTCTCTTAAACAAACAATCCGGAAAGACAGTTGAGTTGCCCGGTGGGATTTTGTTGCGCTCAGAGTTTGGATACTTAAGTGTTGAGAAAAAAGAAGATTATGTTGATTATTTTTATAAAAATAAGGTTAAATGAAATATTATTTATAAAAGAGTATAAAATTTATCTTTTAGTCACAAAAAATTTCATTAAAAATCAAATAAATTTAATTAACGTCTATACGAAACAGATTTTTTATGATAATATAGATTTGTTCGATGAAAATGCCCTTTGTGTCCGAAACAAACGTGACGGAGACAGGGTTTTTATCAAAGATTTAGGCTTTAAAAAGCTTAAGAACCTATTCGTTGAACGTAAAATACCAATCAGTCAAAGAGGGCGTCTGCCTGTTTTAGCCATAGGGGATTTTGTGCTTATGCCTTTGGACAAAAGGCTTTCTCATAACTATGGTCACAGGGACGGTCTCTTGCTTATGGTACACATCTGGGAGGAAAATAATGAGCAACATAAGTGTTTTTATTGATCCGGCTACAATTGAAAAGCGCATCTCTGAATTGGCCGAGCAGATCACAAATGACTACAAAGACAAAAGCATAACCTTAATCTGTGTTTTAAAGGGTAGCGTTATTTTTATGGCTTCTTTGGCCAAAAAGCTTAGGTTGGATACAGAGTTTGAATTTATGAGTGTTTCCAGCTACGAAAATACCGATTCCACCGGTATCGTTAAAATCGAAACAGACTTAAAATCATCCATCTATGGGAAGGACGTTCTGCTTGTTGAGGACATAATTGACACGGGGCACACCCTTAGCCATTTGGTTAAACACCTTAAGTCGAAAGAACCCGCAAGCCTCAAGATGTGCACTCTTTTAGACAAGCCCGAAAGGCGCGTTGTAAACGATGTAAATCCTGAGTACATAGGCTTCACTATACCCGATAAATTTGTTGTGGGTTATGGGCTTGATTACAACCAAAAGTATAGACATTTGGATTATATAGGTATTTTAGAGGTTTAGGAGGCTACTTTTTTTGAAGGGTTACAGTAAGAGTTTAGGACTATATGCGGTTATTTTTGGATTTATTTTAGTTATAATTTATTTGGCAAAAACTACCATAACGCCAACTGAAAAGATAGACTTTGTCTATAGTGATGTTTTAAAGCAGATTCAAAACGGCGAGGTTACAAAGGTTGAAATTAGCAAGGATTCTGAAAACGGCAATGCGGGTCGCGCTAAGATTATTTATCCCGACGGCAAAGAGCTGGTTATGGATATCATAAGCCTTGACAGCTTTGTTAACAAGATTGATGAGGCTATCGAAACTCATGGTCTTAAGGTCGAATACATGCCCCTCACAAAGACCAGTTGGCTTTCTGCAGTAATACCGCCTTTGATTATAATGGTGGTTTCTATTTTTTTACTTCTGTTCTTTATGCAACAAATGCAGTCGGGCATGGGTGGCGGAATGGGCCCCGGGCGCATGGTGTCGTTTGGAAAAAGCAAGATTACAACCAATAACAACGATAAGAAAAAGATTACATTCGATAATGTAGCCGGTCTGAAGGAAGAGAAGACCGAGCTTGAAGAAATTGTTGAATTTTTGAAAAATCCCAAGAAATTTATTGATATCGGTGCAAGGATACCAAAGGGCGTTTTGCTTGTTGGGCCTCCGGGAACCGGAAAAACATATCTTGCTAAGGCTGTTTCGGGTGAGGCAAATGTTCCGTTTTTTAGCATATCCGGCTCGGACTTTGTTGAAATGTATGTTGGCGTGGGAGCTTCGCGCGTTAGAGACTTGTTTGACCAAGCTAAGAAAAACAGCCCTTGCATTATTTTTATTGATGAGATTGACGCAGTTGGACGCAGACGTGGTGCGGGCTTAGGCGGAGGTCACGACGAAAGAGAACAAACTTTGAACCAGCTTTTGGTTGAGATGGACGGTTTCGGCGTTAATGACGGTATTATCATACTTGCCGCTACAAATCGCCCGGACATCTTAGACCCCGCACTTTTGCGTCCAGGACGTTTTGACAGACGCGTTGTAATTGGAAAGCCCGATGTTAAGGGTCGCGAAGAGGTTCTTCAGATTCATGCAAAATCAAAGGTTATGGCTCCTGACGTTGACTATAAATTAATTGCACAGACAACATCCGGTTTTACACCCGCAGATTTGGAAAACCTTTTGAATGAATCTGCGCTTTTAGCCGCAAGAAATAATAAAAACGCAATTGATATGGTTGAGATTAGACGTGCTTTTGTTAAAATTGGTATTGGTACAGAAAAGAAGAGTCGTGTTATTTCAGATAAGGAACGAAAGATAACCGCTTATCATGAAGCAGGCCATGCAATTTTACATGAGGTTTTGTCTGAAATTGACCCAACCTATATGATTTCAGTTATCCCGACCGGCATGGCGGGCGGTTACACTATGCCATTGCCCGGCGACGATAAGAGTTATATTACAAAAAGTTATATGGAGCAGACTATAATTGCTCTCTTGGGCGGACGTGCAGCTGAGGAAATTGTGCTTAAGGATATAACAACGGGCGCATCCAACGATATTGAACGTGCAACTGCTCTTGCGCGAAACATGGTTACAAAATACGGTATGAGCACGACACTTGGTCCTATTCAATTTGGCGATGATAACGATGAGGTATTCATAGGACGTGACCTTGCGCATACAAGAAATTACGGTGAGGCTGTTGCGTCGGCTATTGACAGTGAAATTAAGCGTATAATCGAAGACGCGTATAATGAGGCTTTAACTGTTATAAGAAAATATATTGACGTTTTGCATTCCATAGCAGAGATGCTTATAGAGAAGGAAAAGGTTACAGGTGACGAAATCCGAAAGTTTTTCCCTGAAGGCGTTGTAAACAACCCCGAAAAAGGCTTTATGGGCGATACCTTGCCTGTGTTCTCTGACGAAAATTCACAGGAGGCGACTTTATGATTAGTTTAAAAGGGCGTTCGTTTTTAACGCTAAAGGATTATTCAAAGGATGAAATTTTTGCTCTTTTGGACTTGGCCAAGTCTTTAAAAGCCAAGAAGAAAAAAGGTATTCATGACAAATTGCTAAAAAACAGGAATATTGCTATGATTTTTGAAAAGACTTCTACAAGGACACGTTGTTCATTTGCGGTTGCAAGTGCAGACGAAGGGGCCTTTTGTGAATATCTGGGAATAAATGACATCCACTTTGGGAGCAAGGAATCCGTTGCAGATACGGCCAGGGTTCTTGGGCGTATGTTTGACTGTATCGTTTATCGTGGCTTTGGTCAAAAGATTGTCGAAGATTTGGCGAGATATTCAGGAATTTCCGTTCTAAATGCACTCACTGACGACGAGCATCCGACGCAGGTTTTGGCTGATTTTCTGACTATACGCGAGAGATTTGACACTTTAAAGGTTCGTTTCGCTTATGTAGGTGATGGACGTAACAATGTTTCCAACGCACTTATGATAGGCGCTTCAAAGGTTGGAATGGACTTTTCTGTTATTTCTCCAAAAACTTTATTCCCTAACGAAGACCTTGTTTCTTATTGCAAAGAGGAGGCTGAAAAATCCGGAGGCTCAATTAATGTAACCGATGTTGTAGACTTCACAGGATTCGATGTCATATATACTGATGTTTGGGTTTCTATGGGTGAGGAGGAAAAAAGCGCCGACCGTTTGGCGTTACTTAGGCCATACTCCGTTACAGAAAGCCTTATGTCACAAGCTAACAAAGACGCTATATTTATGCACTGTTTGCCTGCGGTTAAGGGCAACGAGGTTACAGAAGAGGTTTTTGAATCTGCTCAATCCGTTGTTTTTGATGAAGCTGAAAACCGTATGCACACAATTAAGGCTGTGCTTGTTGCACTTCTTGGCAATATATAAAAATTTATTATAAAGGAGAAATGTTTATGAGATTACTTACACGCTCTGATTTTGACGGACTCGCTTGCGGAACCCTTCTCAAAGAGTTGGGAATTATTGACTCCTGGAAATTTGTTCATCCTAAAGATATTCAAGACGGTCTGGTTATGGCTACCCAGAACGATGTGCTTGCTAACATTCCCTATATCCCCGGTTGTAAAATGTGGTTTGATCACCATTCCAGTGAAGGTGAAAGACTTGATTCCAATATTAAATTTGAGGGTGAAAGTCGTTTGGCGCCCTCTTGCGCAAGAATAATTTATGAATACTATGGCGGTGACGAAAAACTTGGTCATTTTAAGGATATGATTGCTTGCGTTGATAAGGTTGACTCAGCTAATCTAACCGTTGATGAGATTTTACATCCGACCGGTTGGATTTTACTTGGTTTTATAATGGACCCGCGTACAGGACTTGGACGTTTCAGAAATTTCACCGTGAGCAACTATGAGCTTATGGAAATCCTTCTTGAGGCTTGCCGCACAATGAACATTGAAGAAATTTTGAACTTGAGTGACATAAGAGAGCGCATAACCCTCTATAATGAACAAACAGATTTATTCAGGGATATGGTTGGCAAATATACACGCGTTGAAGAGAATGTAATTGTTACGGATTTGCGTAACGTTGACACTATATTCACAGGCAACAGATTTTTGATATACAGCCTATATCCCCAGGGTAATATCTCCATTTGGGTTGTTGACGGCAGAATGAAACAAAACTGCTCCATTGCTGTTGGTCACAGCATCGTAAACCGCACATCAAATACAAACGTAGGAAGCCTTTTGCTTAAATATGGCGGCGGCGGCCATAAACAGGTTGGTACTTGCCAAGTTGAATATGAATTGGTAGATGATGTTGTCAACGAACTTATCATTCAAATGAAGATTGATGGCTAAAAGCCCATAGCAAAAGGGAGGTCTTTATGAAATCGCTGGAAACGCATGAAATCAATTCTGCCATAAGAGAGTGTAGCGAAAAGGGCGGCGGCATTATAACCATTCCGGCCGGAACGCATAAGGTGGGTTCAATCCGCCTTATGTCCAATGTCACGCTTAACCTTGAGCCGGGTTCTGTTTTGCAGTTTGTCCCTGATAAAGACAAATACCCACTTATTGAATCTCGTTGGGAAGGCATTGAGGGTAAGGTTTATGCATCTTGCATCTATGCCGAGAATTGCGAAAACATTGCTGTCACAGGGCGCGGTACTCTTGACGGAAATGGTGAATACTGGTGGTCTAAGCTTAGAAACAAGACACTGGAATTTCCAAGGCCAAAGCTTATTAACTTCATGAACTGCAAGAACGTACTAATTAGCGGAATAAAGCTTATAAATTCTCCTTCTTGGACTGTTAATCCCGTTTGCTGTAACAATGTTACGGTAACCGGAATAACAATTAATAATCCTGCAGATTCTCCAAACACAGACGGCGTTAATCCAGAGTCCTGCCAAAACGTTCATATATCTGATTGCCATATAGACGTTGGCGATGATTGTGTAACGATTAAGTCAGGCACAGAGGACACTTTTGAAAAGATTCCATGTGAAAATGTTACTGTTACAAACTGCACAATGGTTCATGGCCATGGCGGTGTTGTAATTGGCAGTGAAATGAGCGGTGGAATTCACAATGTTGTTATAAGCAACTGCGTGTTTGACGGCACAGACAGAGGCATTCGTATTAAATCCAGACGCGGTCGCGGCGGCGAGGTTTCAGACATCCGCGTTAACAATATTGTTATGCGCGATGTTATGTGTCCGTTTGTTATGAACATGTATTATTTCTGCGGTGCAAGAGGCAAGGAGAAGTATGTTTGGGACAAAGATGCTTATCCGGTTGATGAACGCACACCTTCCTTCAAGCGTATTTATATTGATAACGTTACTGCTGTAAATGTGCATGCTTGTGCGGGTTATTTTTATGGTTTGCCTGAAATGAATCTTGAAGACATAAGCCTTTCAAACATATCTGTTCATATGGCTCAGGATGCAAAACCCGGAGTTCCCATTATGGCGGATGGTATCGGCGAGATGGTTAAAAAAGGTTTCATTGTCAAAAACGCTAAAGATACGTATTTCCACAATGTACACGTTAAAAATTGTGATGGCAAAGAGATTGAGGAGGAGTAAGGCATGTGGGCACAGAAAGCAGCCAATTCCGTTATGGAAAGATTTCCGGACGGTCTTATTGACAAATGGACTTACGATTATGGGGTTATTTTAAAAGGCTTTGAGTATGTCTATAATCAATCCAAAGACAACAAATACCTTGACTATATCAAAAAATCTATGGACTATTTTGTTGGCGAAGATGGAAGTATCAAAACATACAAGATTAATGAATACAACATAGACCATGTTAACAACGGCAAGGTTCTTCTTTTCCTTTATAACGAAACAAAGGATGAAAAATATAAAAAGGCCGCAACGCTTTTAAGGGAACAGCTTAAGTCTCATCCAAGAACAGCCGAAGGCGCATTCTGGCACAAAGAGATTTACCCTTATCAAATTTGGCTTGATGGCCTTTACATGGGTTCTCCGTTCTATGCGGAATATGTAAAGATGTTTGAAACACCCGATGTTTATGATGACATAACAAAGCAATTTATCCTTTGCTATAATCATACAAAAGACCCAGAAACAGGCCTCCTTTACCACGCTTGGGATGAAACAGGCACGATGTTCTGGTGTCATAAAAACGGCTGCTCTGAGAATTTCTGGGGACGTTCGTTGGGCTGGTATCTTATGGCTTTGAATGATGTCTTGGACTACATCCCTGAAGATCATAAGGACAGGGCTAAGCTCATAGAAATTTTAAAAGAAGTTATGGATGCGGTTTATAAATTCATGGACAAAGACGCTTTTGTTTGGTACCAGGTTGTTGACAAGGGTGGTCAAAAGGGCAACTATCTTGAAGCCTCTGCAACATCTATGTTCGTCTATGCAATGGCTAAGGGCTACTTAAAGGGCTATCTTGGCGAAGAGTACAAGGAGCGCGCAAAGAAAAGCTTTGATGGTATCATAACCGAGTTTGTGCTTATGACTAACGACGGACTTGTTAACCTTAACAAGAATTGTGCTGTTGCAGGTTTAGGCGGCGCAGGTAAGCGTGACGGTAGCTATGCTTATTACATCAGCGAGCCTATTGTTGTAAATGACCCTAAGGGTATGGGTGCGTTTATAAAGGCCTCTGCTATGGTTGAAAATTTATAACGTGGGTATCGATGCTTTTTCCGATACAGCGATAAAACCTGTTGCTATAAAAACCGTTTATGGTGATGTAACAGGAGATAGAATCGAAGATACCGTTTCTCTTATGGCCACTAAAGGCGAGTTCGGATTCTTCAAAGATGCTTATTTGTCTATTAAAGACGGAAAATCAAATCAAGTTAAGGACATACAACTAATTGACAACACAGGCTATGGCGATGTGCAATTGTTTCTTGGAGATTTTACCGGAGACGGCGTTGATGATATATTTTTGAGCATATTTTCAGGGGAGCAGACTGAATTTGGTTATGTATACTCTTTTGAGGATGGCGAAGAAAAGCTTTTGACATCTGCATTTCAGCTTGATGATGCATCTAAGTTTGTTGTAGATTATTTAGATTATTACAGGCTTGAGGTTATAAGCAATATTACTAAAAACAGATACATCCTTGACATCAGTCAAAGAGGCTCGGATTATTTGGATGAGTTTTACGACAAGTCCGGCAAATTAAAACAAAGTATGCAGGGCTTTGTGCTATCGCCCGAGGGTTTCTATCCTATTGACTTAGACAGGGACGGCCAATACGAGATTCTGGTTTTTCAACGTGTTTGCGGTACAAGTGCTGTTGATGCTTTTGGCATTATGCAGACATATTACAAATACAAAAGCGGTAGCTTTGTGCCAATGGAGCAATATCTTGCAATTTATGGCGAAAAATTAGAATAAATAAAAAGGACTAAATCTATAGATTAAATCTACAGGTTTAGTCCTTTTATTGTATTGAAACACATCAATCGTTACCACGTCTAGACAAAAGCGCTTTGAAATCCTTGCTTGGTATAGGTTTTGAATAATAATAGCCTTGAGCAACCTCATAGCCAAGTGATTTCAATAAATCAATTTGTGACTTTTCCTCTATGCCCTCAACAACTGTTTTCATATTAAGCTTTTTGGTCATTTCCGCTATGCTTTCGACAACAGCGTTTGAACGTTTTGAATCCCTTGAGTTTACGAAGAAGCTTCTGTCAAGCTTTAGGGTGTCTATAGGCATGTTTTTAAGAGAGCCAAGAGATGAGTATCCCGTTCCAAAATCATCCATAGCAAGCGTAAAGCCCGAAGAATGTATCTCGTCAAGAAATTCTATCAATGCCTTTTCATCATCTAAAACAGCCGATTCGGTTATTTCAAGCTCAATCAATTCACGCGGTATGCCAAAATCATCCACAATTGCGCAGAGGTCATGGAGAAAGTTCGGCGAGAATATGTGAAGCCTTGAGAAATTTACAGATATACACACAGGTTCAATTCCCTCTCGGATTAGCTCAGAAAGCATCTCACAAGTGCGCTCAAGCATACGAAAATCAAGTTTCATAATCGAACCGTTCTTTTCAAAGACGGGAATAAACTCGCCCGGATAAATCATTGTACCATCTACAGGAAACCATCTCACAAGAGCTTCGCCGCCCACTATACGTTCGTCGTTTATTCTAAATTTAGGTTGAACAAAAAGCTTGAATTCGTCATTCTGCAATGCATCTGCAAGTTTATTTTCAATTTCAACCTCTCTCACAAATTTTGTGAGAAACTCAGGACGAAAATCACATATAGCCCCCATAGATTGAGTCTTTGACATACGGTGAGCAAGGTTCACCTTTTCCCATATGTCAACAATATTATGCTCGCCTGGCTCAACAATATAGCGTCCAAAACGAAACTCCAGTTTATGACCTCGTATAAACGGAAAATCAACATTCATTTTGTCGAGAAAACTTTGATGATGTTCGTTGTATTTTTTAATAATATCATCCCTTGATTCCCCAGGTAAAAAGTCAACACTATCCATAATAACAAACTCATCGGCCGTAATACGACCGAAAGTTGTATAATCAGATTTTGCAAAGCCGGACAACGTTTCGGCAACAGTTTTAATAAGTTGATCACCGATATCATAGCTTATAACTTCATTTATACTTTTAAACTTGCAGATATCCATTTTTATAACCATAAAGCTACGGTTTGGGTATTTATACAAAATACGCCTTAGCTCCATTTTGAATTTTGCAAAATTGGGCGCTCCGGTAAGATCATCTTCATAAGCAAGCTTTTCAAGCATTCTGGCATTCTTCGCAGCACCATAAATTGTGTAAATTATTATAATCAAAAACAAAATTATCATCAGTAAGGCAAGTATTGTTGACCTAACAACTATTGAGCTTGTGGTTTCTTCAAATGTATCAATTTTAACAATAGAAGTAATAAACCAGTCATTAATACCTAAAGGACTGTAAGCCATAAGTCTTGGAACATCTCCAAATGTATATTTTACATTCCCTGTTCTATTTTCTTTAAAATTCCTATGAATTGTATCAAGGCTGTCGCCTTCAATAATTTTAATCTTCCCCTCTTGGAAAACATCGAAGAAATTTCCGCCCTTGTTTCTATATCCCTCAGAGTCGCTTGAAATGGATAAAATTGTATCTCCATTCTTTGCTGTAACATTCACGCTTCCGTGGCCACCGAATATAGGCGTTATCATACTACTGAAAACCTCAGTATCATAAGCTCCTGCTATTATACAAACAACTTCACCTTTATAAAAAAGCGGCGCAGAGAACATAATTTCATTTTTGCCGTCAATTTCAGATTTTACGATGTCAGATATGAAGTAATCACCGTTAATGGCAGATTTGAAATATGACTTTTCAGCTATATTACTCTGCTGCCCATTACTATATATCGCATTGCCGCTCTTACCAGCAACTAAAATTTCTCTAAAGCCTATATCTCTTGAAGCTATGGCAAGAAACCCGTATATGTCCTCAATTTTGGTATTTTCGTTAAGCATAGAGGACATTACATTTGCAGTGTATTTTATTGTTTCAGACCTTGCCGTAAATTCGGAATTCAAAATCTGCTTTTGCTGCTCCATAACTTCATTTAGCGTCTTATTTGTGGATGCAGAGAGGTCATCATAAAGAGATGTGTTATAAAAATGTAAAAAGATAGCCACTATGAATAGCATGAAAAAGTATAAAAAGATTGTTTTAGTATAATTTTTTTTCAATTATATAACCGCCCTAAGTATAAGATTATAATAAGTATACTTTACAATATTAAGGGAAAAATTACAAGAGTTTTTCCATGTAAAATTCCAATAAAAACTTGACATGCCACGTTTAGCGTGGTATTATATGCAAAAAGCAGAAGTTATTTCTCACCCTCGGCTTTCCGTAGCCCACGGTTCTTTATAATAGGCATTTTGTGCCTTTGCGTTTTGCGCTTATAAAGACGGGTGATTTTTGCCCGCTTTTTTTTATTGTTTTTACAATACTCATTTCGGAGGTGTAGAGTTATTACCGATTTAATGCTTAATGAACAAATAAGAGACAAGGAAGTCAGATTGATTGATGCAGATGGAACCCAACTTGGGATTATGCCGAGCAAAGATGCTCAACGTTTAGCCGACGAAAAAAAGCTTGACCTTGTTAAAATATCCCCAACGGCCAAGCCACCTGTCTGTAAAATCATGGACTATTCCAAGTTTAAATTTGATCAGGCTAAGAAAGAAAAAGAAGCCAGAAAGAAGCAAAAAACTATTGACATCAAAGAGCTTAGACTATCCCCAAATATTGATAAGCATGACGTTGAAGTCAAAATCAAAAAAGCCATGGAATTTTTGCAAGAAGGCGACAAGGTTAAAATAAGCATACGGTTTCGCGGTAGAGAGGTTGGTCATACGGACGTTGCGTATGAGATACTTCACAATTTTGCGGCCAGTGTAGCTGAATTCGGTGTTGTCGAAAAGCCTCCGAAAATGGAAGCAAAAACGATGGCTATGTTTTTAACACCCAAAATCTAAATCTGAAATAAGGAGATTGTGACATGCCAAAGCTTAAGACGAATAAAGCGGCCGCCAAGAGATTTAAGGTTACCGCCACAGGAAAGATAAAGTTCCCCAGAGCAAACAAGCAACATATTCTGGGCGAAAAGTCACCTAAGAGAAAGAGAAAGCTTAGGAAATTAGGCGTTTTGAACAAAACAGAAACCAGAAGAATTAAAGAAATGTTGCCTTACGCATAAGGAGGAAAATCATGTCGAGAGTTAAGGGCGCAATTAATGCGCGCAAAAAACATAAGAAGATTTTGAAGCTTGCGAAGGGCTTCAGAGGAGCAAGAAGCAAACAATACCGCATAGCTAAGCAATCCGTTATGCGTGCAATGGCAGATGCATTTGCAGGAAGAAAGCAAACTAAGCGTGAATACCGTCGCCTTTGGATAACAAGAATTAACGCAGCCGCAAGGATTAACGGACTTTCATACAGCAAGCTTATGAACGGTTTAAAGGCTGCTAACATTAATATAAACAGGAAAATGCTTGCCGAATTGGCTGTAAACGATGCCGCAGGCTTTGCAAAGCTTGCTGGCACCGCCAAGAACGCAATATCATAATTTGGTTCACAACAAAACACCCCGCCAAAGTGAAACTAACATTTCACTTTGGCGGGGTGTTTTGTTTTAATACTTTAAAAATCTATTTTTTCAAATATCTTAAGCATAAGTTTCTCAGAATCAAACGGCTTTAATATATAATCAACAACTCCATACTTAAGACCCATCTTGATACCATATTGAACATTTATAGAAGCGTTCACGCCCGTCAAAAATATTATAGGTATTTTAAGGCGAGGGAACCTTGAGCGCATTTCTATAAGAGTATCATATCCACTCATTCCGGGCATTTCTATGTCCAAAAGGATTAAATCCGGTGTTTCGGTTTCTAGGAAACGCAGCGCTTGTTCGCCGGATGTAACCGCGACTACTTCGTATATATCCCCCAATATACCTTTAACCGTGCTGAGGCTAACAACGTTATCATCAACGCATAATATTTTTTTCATTGCGTAAATCCTCCCCATATTGATTAATTCAATGAAAATATAATAACATAATGTATGGTGTTAGTCAATCCGTCATTCCTCGACAAGAACCCAGTCTATGTCTACAAAACCTGAGCTTTTTATTATGGTCTTTCCCGCGTTGCAGAATAAACCGATTTTTGCACCCATCCATTCGTTTATTGTAGCCGTGAACGGAGTGCCGATTAGTTTAAAATTTTCACTGTCCGTGCTAAAGGATAGCGTGCCGATTGAATTCTCCTTAACGTCAAGTTTCAAATAAATATATTGAGGACTTTCTAAATTTTCAGAGTAGGTGAAGATTTCGTTTACAGTGCGTCCGAAATCCTGAATTTCTCCTTCTATTCTGTTTAATAAAATACCCTGCTTTGTGTTTGTGAGGCTAAGAGCGAAGTATTCCTTTCCAAGGGCTAGAAGTCCGCATTTTTCAAACGGACATTCAGGTGAGAATTGCATCTTTGCGATTACAGTAAAGCATTCAGCCGGAAATTTCTGCGTGAGGATATTGGGCAAGCTGCCTATAGTGCCGTCGCCTTCATTCACTGCATACAAGCGGAGATGCCCTGGATTTTCGGATAGAGAATACCATTCAGACTTCGGGTTTGCATTCCATTGCCATTGAAGTCTTAGACATCCGTTAAAATCATCCGATGCAGGCGTGCCTGTTGGTCTTTGAGATGGTAGGGATGGCTTTTTATAGGTCATGACAGGCTCGCCTACGCCGTTTTCATTCTGATTTATACCCATAACAGGCCAGTCATCTTCCCATCTCATAGGCTGTAGATGTACGATGCGACCATAGCCACAGTTAGATTGGAAGTGCAAAAACCATGATTCACCTTCCAAATCCACAAAGCCACCTTGATGAGGGCCGTTTACGTTCGTATTGCCTTGGTGAAGCACGATTTTCTCCTCATATGGCCCATAAATATGTTTCGAACGCAGAACAAGCTGCCAGCCCGTTGCAACGCCGCCCGCAGGCGCACTGATGTAGTAGTACCCGTTTCTTTTGTAGAGCTTTGGCCCTTCAATCGTAGGATTATTTGCATTTCCGTCATAAACTATACGGAACTCGTCGGTTAAAGCCGTCCCGTCCGCATTCATCTTGGTTATTGCAAGCACGCTTTTAAACCCGATACGGCTTCTTGCAAACGCATTAACAAGATACGCATTTCCATCATCATCCCAAAGAGGGCAGGTGTCTATATAGCCGCGCGTCTCCTTAAGACAAATGGGTTTTTCCCATTTACCAAACGGGTCTTTTGTGCGCACCATCATAATGCCCTCGTCCGGAAAACCTACATATATATAGTAATACCCGTTATGATAACGCATAGAAGGCGCCCAGACGGCTTTACCATACTGCGGCATATCGTATCCCGGAAACGGGATTTCCTCCAACGCATATCCTACAAGCGTCCAATTCACCAAATCCTTTGAATGAAGAATGGGTAAGCCCGGCACGCTATTAAAGCTTGAAGCTGTCATGAAAAAATCATCTTCAACTTTAATTATATCGGGGTCTGAATAATCTGTAAAAATTAACGGGTTTTTATAGTTTCCGTTGCCCAAGTCACTAACCCAAACCTCCGGAAATCCATTTTCACGATATTGTTTTATCTTCTCTTCAATGTTCACACACATCACCTTTCCTGTGACAGATAATAGTAATAAATCATGATAGGATAGAAACTTTGTGCAAAACCCTTAGGCCCACCGCCTGAAAGCAGAATGCCGTCCTTTATCTTGCTCTTTGAAGCACCCCAACCTAGAGGCTTGTTCAAATATTCATTAAACGTAGGCAAGCCTGCTTCCAGATATTTTCTGTCTCCTGTTAATTCATAGGCATATGCAAGTGCCTCCAAAACAAGTGTGTTAGCGCCTAAACGACGCAGGCTTGGTAATTCCTTATAATAAAACAAACCGTTATCCATAAGAGCGTTATCTAAAAGGTCGTCAACTGCATCAAGTATCATCTTTCGTATGCTTTCATTGGGTTTAATGTGGTAGTAACGCATTAGAGAACTTGCAGCTATAGCTATCATGAAAGGTACGCGAATTTTTGTGTGACTTGTGTAAGGAGCAAGCCAAGAGCCGCCGTACATATTGCTCCATTCATTGAAATGAGATATGATAAAGTCCGTTTTCTTGAGCCAGTAAGGGTCGTTCGTTTCCTTATATAATGCAACGAGCGCACGCAAAGCCCAGCCGGTTTCCCTTGCGTTTATTTCACCTTTTTTGTGATACCTTGGCTCGTCAAGATGACGGAGTATATTTTCACCGATACCTATCACAGTATCGTAAACGAAACTGTCACCTGTCATGTAATAATATGAAAACAACCCTTCAACCCATTCATGGCTTATCTCAACATAGCCCGATGTGTGCCCCGCTGAATGTATAATCTGTGCACCCTGCCTTAATGGTTCCTCACTATAATGACAGACATCTACGTCAACCCAATGCGCGGCCGCAATAAGCAAGTAATCCAGAAAGCGTCTTTCACCCGTGCGTACATACATCTGAAATGCGGCATAGGGGAAGTCATATTCGTTGTTTGTCCAAACCGGTTCACCGTTTCCTCGCCCTTGTTGCGAATAACCCTCGTCGGGACAGTCACCCCAATGCAACATACCATATGCACGTCCGCGCTTATCTATCGAGGTTATCAAAGCTCGCTCACATTCAACCTGCTTGTTGTCCACAAAAAGCCCATGAAATATACCGCTTTCCTTATATATATCCGCTGAAACAATAGGTCTGTCCGGTGCCTGAAGCATAAGCGAACGCTTATCAATAATAGATATATCCTCATCCTTATCGAAGAAATGCAGAAACACAGTATGTGTTTTAGCCATGCCTTTAGAAAGCGTTATATCGCCGTATTCCTCGGGAACAATCCCGACACTTATACATTCGGGGGTGACCGTCAGAGATTTTGGAAAATTCTGATAGGCTTGATATAGAGTTGCGCATAGCCCGCCATTTTGATTTTTTGCGGATGCAAAGAATGTTCCGTAAAAAACCTCGGGTATGTGTTCGTTTGCCTCGTATATTAAATAATTATCATCTATCATCAAATGAAGCCTGTCAGAACCTTCTCTTAAATTTGTTTCGTAATTAGAAGTCGCAAGGTGCAATGTCTGCTTTTTTTCTGCAAGCTTTATATTAAAATAAACCTCTTTGAGAATTATATCCTCACGCTTATTAATAAGCTTTATATCCGTCTGAACAAACGGCTTATTGCTATACACACAAAGACTTATACGAAAGCAAGCCCCGTCAGTAAACTGCCCGTTTGCATAAAGTCTAAGCATAACAGCACCCTCGTCCTCAATCGTCCATCCAGAGGTAAGGACACCGTCAAAGCTGCCCTCATCACTTTTCAAAAACAAATTTACATCCTCAGAAACCGTTTGGCCACAGATGAATGAACCAAACGGTTTTTTTCCTTGGTTATTAAGCTTCAATTTAATACATCCATTGTTAATCATAAGTCCTTCGTTAGTCTGCTTATAGTTAATTGACGAGTTTTCTTGCGGCTCGGCTATTTTGAACTCATATCTCTTTGCGCAGTTGGCCGGAAGGTTTGCAAGAAAGTTTACCTTAAGCCACTTAACACTACCGTCATCCCACTTTCCCAAAACCCTAGATTGCGATACACACTCGCCATTCTCATCATAAATAACAACGCCTCTATCATTCAGCGCACCCTTTTTAAAAGGTAAAGTTACAGCAACCGGCTCATCTACACGGTCGAAATCTGCGTATTTCTCAAAATAAAGCAATTTAAGTCCTCCAATATTAGGCATATCAAAAAAATAAACTATCCAATTTCTCAATGCCTTATTTTTTAGACATTACCACTTTAGCCTTCCTGTGTCAACATCCGGCTTAATATCATCAAGCCATTAATATCATTAAGCCATTGTCTTTTTAAATCTTTATGATACAATGACTATGGAGGTAGAATATGAGAAGAAAAGACAGAGAAAAAGATAAGGCATTTGCGCTTGACGTTTTAAAGAGGTGTGAGTATGCAACGCTTGCAATGGTAGATATGGATAATTTACCTTATTGTATTCCGATTTCGCCTGTGTTAATCGATGAAGAGGTTTATTTTCATTCCGCAACTGCAGGTGAAAAATGCGATATTTTAAAGTCAAACGCCAATGTATGCCTGACTAGCGTTTGTGACACTGAGCTTGTGCCTGAAAGGTTTACAACAAAGTATAAGAGTGCGGTTGTCAAAGGAGTATGTGTGCTTGTGACCGACGAAAATGAAAAGAGGGCGGTATTGTTCGCCTTATCCGAAAAGTATGCAAAGAGCAATATTTCATCAGCAGATGCTGAAATTAAAAAGTTTTTTAGCGTCACAGCGGTTTATAAGATTATACCAAACGAAATCAGCGGGAAAGGTAACGTAAGCACTTGAGTCTCAACAAAACATATCTTCAGATATTGTAAGGAGGTCTGAATGAAATTCTATATTGCATCAAGGCTTAAAAATTATGAGCAAGTACGTCAACTCTCAGCTTTACTTAAAAACGCGGGCTGGATACATACTTACGATTGGACGGCTTATGGCTCCATGAAAGAGACCGACATTGAAACGATTAAATCCGTTGGTGAAAAAGAATTTAATGCTGTAAGGGATTCTGATGTTGTGATTGTTCTTACGCCACAGGGCAGAGGAACTCATGTAGAGTTGGGTATGGCAATA
>CAYPQA010000022.1:0-23603 GCA_964412725.1 uncultured Eubacteriales bacterium | reverse complement strand
ACGCCCTTTTATTTTTTCCATATAACTTTCATTTATTTCACAAATGGAATAATCTTCTGGAACCTGTATATTTAACTCATCATAACGGTCACGGTTAAACCTGAACCTCACTCTGTTGAAAACACTCACCTTTGAAGATTCTCCAAGTAAGTTTGCAATTACCTTGTTCCATTCATCATCATTTACAGGCAAAACAAACCTTCTTTGGTTTTCTTCATATTCACCAAGTAAAAGTTTGATAATGCAGAGATAATGCGGGGCAAGAAACTTTCTACTAAAGGATATTCGCTATTTTTTAATTCAATCATAAATAGCCCCACCTCTTTTCTTATTACGCATTATACAACGTAAAGCGTCAGATACGCAAATAAAATTTCAGGAACGGTTTTCGCCTGTCATGATTTTAAGAATGGTGTTCTGACCGATAAACATCTGCTTGTCGGTGAGATAGACGCAGAGGTAACGCCCTGGGGACATCTTGTCGATGAGCGAATGAATAGGCGTATCGGAGGTTGCGGCAATGACCTTCGCAGGCAATAGCTTGTTGCCTGAGGGCAGTAGGATGAGCTTGTAGAACTCCGTTGTGAGATGAATGTATTCCTCGTCAAGGTTTCTGAGTAGGAAGAAGGCTATGCAGAATATGCTTATGTTGAGCGGGAACAACACAGCCTGTACCAGGCCAACTATGATTAGAACGATGCATATGCATTTGCCTGTCTTTATTGTGATACGGTTTGCAACGATGAAGTCTGTTAAGCGTGTTAAGATTATATGGAGCACGCGTCCGCCGTCAAGTGGATATATGGGTATCAGGTTAAAAAATCCGAGATAAATGTTTATATTCGCAATGTCGGAGTATTTTGCCAAGCTTGGGAGCCTTAGGGCAAGCCCCGCCAAAAAAAAATTAGCAACGGGACCGGCAAGGCTTAAGATAAGCTTTTTGCCGGGCTCGTTGCCTGTTTTTATAAAAGCTTTTAAGCCAAGCGGCGAAATCTTTATGCCCTTGACCTCAAAGCCTAAAATTGCACCTGCCGCAATATGCGACAATTCATGTAACAGTATTGATAAAACCAAGATTACAACCGCCAACATAAATCCGCACCCCCTCTGAATATCAATTCGGAATGTATTTCAGAGGGTCGCTTAGCAAGCCGTCTTCCCATATTGTCATATGTAAGTGAGGACCTGTTGAAAGGCCTGTGCTGCCGGTTAGTGCTAAGGCGTCGGATTTTTTGACCGAACCGCTTTTAACAAGCAACTTGCTTAAGTGAGCGTACATAACCTTGTGCAAATCGTTTTCATAGATTAAATATATGCCATAGGTTGGCGAAACTCCAGTTTCAACTATATTGCCGTCAAATATAGCCGTTGCCTTTGTGCCTGTAAGACACGCAATGTCTATTCCGGTATGAAATTCAGGTTTCTTTAAAATAGGATTTTCTCTGTTGCCGAAATATGAGGTTAATGACTTCGTAAGGGCTTTGCTGTCAAACCCATCCAGCGGCAAACCATATGTTTCATCCTTAACAGATAATTTTGTAACGGTATATGGTTCATTATTTAAGTCTTTAAGAACCGTGAGATCATAATCGGTTAGTAGTTTTTTTTTGAGTTGAGCATTGACAGAATATCTTCGTCTATACGTTCAGGGTCTAAAGCCTGTGTCGCAGGCTCCTCAACAAAAACAACGTCACTATCCGAAGCATTCAAAACAGCAAAGTCCACATCCGAGATGAAGTTATCCTGTGTAAACGGAAGCTTCACCTCCTTATTCATAACCTTTTCAAATAGGTTGCTTACGCCAAGCTTAATCTTTTCATTTGTGTCCGTTTTAACTACAAGCACAAAGAGGATGAATGCAAAGACCAGTGCAAAGCCTATGCTCTGCGAAAGCAGTGCCTCCATAAATCCCGACGTTTCTTCTTTCTTTCTGTACCTTAAATCCCTTCTCACTTTCGTCCCTCCCATGAAAAAATACGGGTCGCCTCTAAAAACTCCTTCACTCCATTTACGCAAAAAACGCAAAATCCCCATTTTATTGCGAAAATTGCGTTCGCTCACCTCGCTTGCGCGAGTCTCGTTCGGTTTTTTAGAATTGCCCTACGGTTTATAATTCAATAGCAAAATATATGCTTGTTCCTTATTCTTTATGACTACCGGGATTACGATTGCAGAGTAGGTATATAAAAACCATTGATAATATCGGATATAAGACAGCGGCCAAGATTGAGAGCCTTAGTCCGAATTGTTCTGGTGTAAGATTCAAAGCGGCGGGCACATTCATTTTTGAAAATATGTCGGCCAAAGCACCGGTGACAGAAGGCCCCAGAGATGCCCCTATGTCACCACCTGCCGCAAGCAGGGCGAACATAGAAGCGCCAGCCAGCGGTAATTTTTGGGATGCGAGTACAAGGGTTCCCGGCCAAAGAAGGCTCACGCAAATACCCGTAATACAGCAAGCAGCAACAGATAACCATTTGAAAGGAGACACAGCCACAATGATATAACAAAATACAGCCATAAAAGCACCATAGAAAAGAACCTTTTGCATATTAAGGCGTTCGCCGAACAAACCATATATAACGCGCCCAATGCCAAGCATAACCGCAAAGCCGCACATTCCGAGCATATCTCCGGCTATCTTAGGTAGGTTTATGCCCTTTTCCATGAATGATGACGCCCATTGTGCCATCGTAACCTCGGACGCTCCACCAAACAAAATACAGCAGAATGCTAACAAGAAAATGGGAGATTTAAGCAAGGAGCGGATTTTCATAACCTCGTCTGCGGAAACTTTGGTTGCAAGCGGCACGCGTGCAAAGAAGAAGGTATTTAGAAAAGGAATTATAGACCAAAAAAGTGCTATAACCCACCAAGCAACATTAAAGAACAACGCAAGCGTTGTCAAAGCCACCACAGTAACCTGACCCCACGCATAAAACGAATGGAGCATAGCCATAGCTTTATCCTTCTCCTTTGTGGGTATAGCGTCTACGATTGGGCTTAGCAGAAGTTCAAAAAGCCCTCCCGCACCTGAGAAGATAACGGTTGAGATAACAAGACCCAAGTATACGTTAAATGAAAACAAAAATGGCGAAAGTGCAAATAAGAAAAGACCTCCGGCACACAAAACATGCGCAACTACGATAAACGGGCGAAAGCCGTGCTTATCAACAGCCTTGCTAAACACAATATCCGTTACAACCTGCGTTATAAAATTAATGAGCACAAGCAGACCGAACTGTGAGTATGTAAGCCCGTATTGTGTGCGCAACGGAATGAAGATTATCGGCGTTAAATTTACAACAATAGCTTGGCTAAAATTAGCCACATAGCAAGCAAGCACCGTTGAACGGTAAGAGTTCATAAACTTCATAAAATTCTCCTTCAAAATTTTTTAATTGCGTGATTGATTATATCAGCCTTTCAAACGGTTTGTAAATAATTGTATGGAAAAATTCCGTTGACTTTTTCCAAGACTTATGCTATACTTTCAATAATTTAATAACGCTTATCAAGAGAGGTGGAGGGACAAGGGCCCTTTGAAACCCGGCAACCGGCTTTTGCTTTATCTTTTCAAAAGACACGGTGCTAATTCCCCCGGCTATACTCGTATAGTCCGGAAGATAAGTTTGCAGTTTCCCACTGTCAAAAAGCCCTTGGTATGAACCAAGGGCTTTTATAATTTTATTTTAAGGAGATGAACATTTTGTCCAAGCGCTTATTTACATCCGAATCTGTTACGGAAGGACATCCCGATAAGATATGCGACCAAATTTCCGATGCTGTTTTGGACGCAATTTTATCAAAAGACCCGAACGCACGCGTTGCTTGTGAATCCTTTGCAACAACGGGTATGATTATGGTTTCGGGTGAGGTTACAACTAACTGCTATGTGGATATAGACTCAATTGTACGTGAAACTGTTAAAGAAATAGGTTACGACCGTGCGAAGTTCGGCTTTGACAGCGATACCTGTGCTGTTCTTACTTCTCTTAAGGGACAATCCCCCGATATTGCTCAAGGCGTTAATGATGCGCTTGAGGTTCGCGGAAATGAAGCAGATGAGTTTAACCAAACCGGAGCCGGGGATCAAGGTATGATGTTCGGCTATGCCTGCACAGAAACTCCCGTACTTATGCCGATGCCCATTTATCTTGCACATAAGCTTACAAGAAGGCTCACCGAGGTTCGCAAGTCAAATTTGTTAGATTATCTGCGCCCAGATGGTAAGTCACAGGTTACTGTTGAATACGAGGACGATAAGCCTGTAAGAATAAATAATGTCGTAATCTCAACGCAACATTCCCCTGACGTTTCACATGAAACAATCGAAAAGGATATAATTGAGCATGTAATAAAGAATGTTATTCCCGCTGAGCTTTTGGATGAGAATACGAAGTACTATGTAAATCCGACAGGACGCTTTGTTATTGGTGGCCCTATGGGTGACTGTGGTCTTACCGGACGTAAGATTATTGTTGACACATACGGCGGATATGCAAGCCATGGCGGCGGCGCATTCTCGGGCAAAGACCCAACAAAGGTTGACCGTTCGGGCGCATATATGGCGCGCTACGTTGCAAAGAATATCGTTGCGGCTGGTCTTGCGCAACGCTGTGAGATTGAGATAGCCTATGCCATTGGTGTTGCGCATCCTGTGTCCGTGGTTGTAAATTCTCATGGCACCTCTAAGCTTTCGGACGAAAAACTCACAGAGATAGTTAACAAGCATTTCGACCTGCGTCCGGCCGCAATAATCAAGCATTTTAACCTAAGACGCCCGATATACAAGAAGACCGCAAGCTATGGTCATTTTGGACGTGACGATTTGAACCTGCCTTGGGAGATGACCGACAAGGTTGAGGAATTGAAAACTTATGCATGACGTTAAGCTAAAAATGCTTATCAAGCTTTTGGTTGAAAAAGGAGCTGCTTTGCAGCAGCTCCTTACCATATGCGAAAATCAAGAAACGCTTATTCTCGCACTTTCTGCGGATGAGCCCGACCTTGAGGGCGGGCGTCTTATGCATAGAGAAATGAACAACGAAAAACAGCGTCTGATAGACGTTATACTTCAAAAAGATGAGATATTTCAAACGGTTTTCGGTGAAATCAGCGGAGATTTAGATGCTATAGCAAAAACCAATCGCGAACTACTCGTTGCCGTCCAAGACAACATCAAAACCGTTACAGACCTTGATGCAAAGATACGCGTTCAAGAAGCCAGAAACCGTGATATGCTTAAAAAGCTTCAAAAGAAGGTTGATGTAACACCTATTTCTAAAAAGCACATCATTGGCGAATATGCAAAAAATGCAGGCAAACGAAAAGGTGATGTATGATTAATTATAAATCCATTGCAAAAGGCGCGGTTATAGGCGCATTTGCCGGTATGGTTGCAATCCTGTACCGGCTTTTGATCGCGCAATCAAAACAATTCATGCTCTTATTGGTTGACCAAACGCATACTCTCGGATTTATTTTTCCGCTTATAGGTATTTTACTTATCGGAGCAATAATTTCGGGAGTTTTTTTGAATTGGGAGAAGCTGAGCGGTGGAAGCGGCATCCCCCAGCTCAAAGCCGAATTATATGATAAAATCGACCCGAACCCTCTAAAGGTTATAATTGCTAAGTTCGTGGGCGGTGCAACTGCCGTGATATGCGGGCTTTCTGTAGGACGTGAAGGCCCTTCAATACAACTAGGCGCTATGGCCGGTAAGCTTTTCAAAACTAATGATAAGAAAAAAACTAAAAATTTCATTAGCTGTGGTGCGGCAGCCGGCCTTGCAGCCGCGTTCAATGCGCCATTGGCCGGTGTTTTATTTGCATTTGAGGAGCTGCCTCCACACAATGTCCTACCCATGAATGAGCTTTTGCCACTTCTTGCGTCTGTTTTCACAGCAGATTTCATATCAAAGCTATTCTTCGGAAACAGTACCGTTTTTCATATCCAAAATACTTGCCCGATAGAACTTTCACATTACTGGATTTTGTTATTATTCGGTATTTTTACTGGAGTTATGGGAGTTGTATACAACCGTACACTAATTATTGTCAATAATATTTATTCCAAAATTTCAAAGATAAAAATTTTTATTCCGTTTATCGTTGCTGGGCTTTTATTCTATATGTTCCCAGAGCTTTTAGGGCCCGGACATAGGATAATAGACAGGATGATGATTGAGGACTTTACAATGGTTTTCCTTATAAGCCTTTTTGTTGGAAAGCTCATCTTCTCTATGATAAGCTTTGGCTCGGGGGTTGCGGGTGGAATCTTTTTGCCTATGCTTGTTATGGGAGCGATTCTGGGCAAGCTTTTCGGTGCATACGTTATCCCTTTAGCCGGGCTTGACCCAAATGTAGCAAACACCCTTATTATCATAGGCATGGCGGGTTTCTTTTCGTCTATTGTACGAGCACCCCTCACAGGCATTGTGCTTGTTTATGAGTTAACCGGTTATCCTGAGCTTTTGCCGATTATAATTGTAAGCCTTATAAGCGTTGTTGTTGCTGAAGCCCTTAAGTCCTCACCCGTTTACGAATACTTGTTGCGAAAGAACTTTAAAAGCGAGTAATAATGAAAACTTGTCGCTCCAACTGCATAGAATATTATATACAATGCAGTTGGGGGTTTTATGTCAAAGATACAATACAAGCTTTTACAAATGATGTACCGTCCAAAAGTCAAAAGCAAGATGGAATCCGAGCTTAACAGCGCGCTAAACGAGCTTGATAAAGCAATTGAAAAGAGCGTGTACGCTATAATGGGGAAAAAGCCTAAGAAGAGCGACAAAAAGGACGGGGAAAATAAAGAAGGAGATAAGAAGGACGGAGAAAAGAAGGAAGATAAAAAAGCTGAAGACAAAAAAGACGGTGACAAAAAACCGGAGCCAAAAAAAGATTAAGGCATCTCGATTTTAAGTCACCGTACTGAAAGACCGTCGTTAATTTCGGCGGTCATTTTTTTGTAAATTCATTGGAGCGATTACAAATTCAGGCTTTCCCATAAAGCCCGGTGCAATTTCATAGCGTGCAAATTTGATAACAACGTCTCCGTTCTCATTTATAAAGAACGTTTGATTATCGTCCACGCCTTTAAATCCCTCAACGCCGTTTTCGCCGTTAAAATATAATGGGCCATTAGGGTTACTTTCATTTTGCTCTTTGATTTGACGATTTATGCTTTCGTCAGCAATTTTTTTGAAATCCTTTCCCAAAACATCAGACAGCTTAAGCTGTTCGCCTGTTTCAAGGTCGATGTTATAAAAAATAGTATCTGAGGATGCATTGCCGATTGAAACTAGGGTGTTTAAAATGAATGAAAGTATATTTTCATCAAAATACTTTATATCATAATCAGCATATATAGGCACTTTATGGAAGTCTGAGGCTTTTCCGCCGGTTGCAAAAAATGCCTCCTTGTATTCCTTTGCCTTTTCTTCGCCGTTAGCAATAAGGGCTTCAAGTCTTGCTTTTATCTCATTGTTGAGCCTTTCTTCAAGCTCTTTATTGCCTGTATTTTCAAAAACAGGCACCTTCATATCGACGGTTACATTATTTCCGTCATACTTATATTCAACAAATGTAACAACTTTATCAATTTCATAAAATAAGGTTGTTTTAGTTTGTGCATAAGCTGAATGCAGATTTAGACCAATAGATGACGCGAAGATTGCACCCGCAACTATAAAAGCAGAAATTTTATAGTTTTTCATTTATTCACCCCTTTCTGAAGAAGTTATTTTAGAACGATATTGCAGATAAAAGATAAGGCAGCCAAATCCGCGTAAAAACGAAACTATATACAGAGCGGGACGAATAGAAACTGCGTTAAGCAGGAAGTAAGAAACAAATGGTGAAATAAACAAGCAAAGGTTAGAGAATGTATTATAAAAACTGATGTATACAAGTCTGTTTTCGTCGGGACTCATCTCCAAAAGACCGTTAAGTATACAAATGTTTATTCCAACAACACAAAAACCGCCAAAAAGAGATGCCAACATCATAACGTATAGGTTAGGCGATATGGGGAACAAGAATAGGTTAATTGCAAGAGAGAACATAGCGAAGAAAAGTGCGTAAAAATTTCCTTTTTTTGATATAACCTTGTTCCAACGTGAAGCAGTAAGAAAGGAAATAAGACCAGAACCGACCGCAAACAAAGCAAGCCAAATCTCATTTGCACCCAAAGTTTTGATTTGGTATATGGTACAAAGAGGCCAACCCATCTGCCAAAAAAATGTAAACAAGAGACTTGTTGCGAAGAAACGTAAAAACTCTTTGTTCTTAACTATGTCCTTTATTGCGGAAAGATGGGTTCTTGTTTGCTGGGTTGCATCCTTTGAAATCTTAAAACGATTAAAAATAAAAATCTCGACCATACCAACTAAGAAAGCAAGAATAAAAAATATTTGGTATATACGGATAGTTGTAACATTATCAGAAGAACGTCCGAGTATCAGACCGCTTGCAAGCGTAACAATGATTACCATAATGTATCCCATTTTTGTACGCATGCTCAGAGCATAGGAGCGCACACGACCGTCAAACACCATAGCCAGCATGCCTTGAAGCGACGTTTGTGAGAGCGCCTCTGGAAAATTCATAAGCGATATAAGTACAACACATAGCAGCGGACGCAAGCCCTCAGGCATTAGGGGCACAAAAGCAATGATTAGGAGAAAAATCCTTGCAATTAAAAAGAAAACGGTTGTTACGAGCTTTTTATTTTTAAAACGGGAGATTAAAATAGCCCCAGGGATAAGCGTTAAAGCCGCAACAATCCCAGGGAGCGCATTGAGTAATGAAATATAGAATTCTCCGCCTCCAAGCCGTTGCATAAATTTAGCCAAGAACGGCTTGTACATATTGATAACGATATCATAAAGCAAGCCATAGATGATAAAAGTCATTATATTGGGGTTTTGCTTGTTAAGATAATCGATTTGCGAGCGCAGGCGGTTCATAAGTCCGCGACTGCCCACGACATGGAGCTTTGCAAGGGATAGAAGTTTCATATTTTCTCCTTACAGAATATATTTGCGGATAGCTTCCGCGACAGCGGAGTTGTTGTTATCGTTTTCGGTGACATAACTTGCTAAGGGCTTTAATTCATTTTTTGCGTTTCTTGGCACAACACCTATTCCCGCGGCTTGTATCATTGTTAAGTCGTTGTCGTTATCGCCCATAGCCATTGTCTCGTGTGCCTCTATTCCAAGCATATTAGCTAAGGTTATAAGTCCGAAACCCTTGTGCGCATCAATGTGAGAAAATTCAAAAAGGGTTGAAGCTGAAAAGCAGGATGTACAAATACCGTTCACAATAGGGTCTGTATGCTTTTGTATCATCTTGAGCTGTTCGGTTTGTCCGGATATAAGAATTTTGCTTATATCTGTATCAAGAGTGTTAAGGTCTTCAAATGTTGTTATATTACGCCTTGAAGCTTTTTCATATGCCTCTGTAGCCTCGTTTCTCTTTGCGGCATAAAGCTCATCCCTTATGTAAAATAAGATGTTTGCGTCAAATTTCTCAAGAGACTTGAAAATCATTTTCGCATAAGCCTTTTTAAGCATTAATTCATGAACAACCTCACGTGTGTCGGACTTGCATATTACTCCACCGTTAAATCCTATTGTATAGCATCCTTCTTGTCTTAATTCCAAAATCTCATCATATAATTCTAAAGATTTTAAAGAACGCCCTGAAGCAATGACAACCATGACGCCCTTTTCTCTGGCTTGACGTATCGCATCCTTATTCTGGGAACTTATCTCTCCCGAATCATCCAAAAGCGTTCCGTCCACATCAAGCGCAAGCAGTTTAATCATATTGTCCTCCCTGAAGTCTTTTAAACAAACAAACAAGCCTATCCAATTCGTCTTCGTTATAATATTCCACTTCTATACGTCCCTTATTCTTACCTTCCTTAATGTTAACCTTTGTTCCAAGGATTGTATTAAGTTCGGTTTCAATGTGTCTGTGTGCGCTAAAGGCTTGCTCTTGGATTTGAGGCTTTTCTATTTTCTTATCCTCTGATTCGCTATTCATTGCTTTTATCAAACTTTCGGTTTCTTTAACGCTTAAGTCGTTTTCCATTATGGCTTCACAGATGGTTATTTGTTCTTCGGAGGACAGCGGAAGGAGCAAGATACCATGTGAAAGCGTAAGCCTGCCGTCTACAAGAAAGCTTTGAACGCGCTCATTTAGAGCCAAAAGGCTTATTGCACGCGCAATATGGTTTCTGTGACGACCTATGCGTTCGGAAAGGGATTCTTGCGTAAAAAAGTATTCATCAATCAAATGACGATAGCAATGACCTTCTTCGATAGGATTTAAGTCCTTTCGTTGAAGGTTTTCAATGAGTGCAACCTCTAACGCTTGCGCTTCAGTATATTCCTTTATTATTACGGGTATCTTTGTAAGCTTTGCAATACGGCAGGCGCGCCAACGACGTTCGCCTGCAATTATGGTATAAAAATCTTCATTCTTATTTACAATTATAGGTTGAACAACGCCCACGCTTTTTATAGATTCAGCCAACTCCATAAGACTGGCTTCATCAAAATACTTACGCGGCTGTTTCTTATTAGGCTCTATCAAATTTATATCAATTTCGGTTACAAATGACTGGTGTTCATTTGAAGTCTCTTGCGCCGGACTGCTGCCCGTTTGTTTTATAAGAACATCTAAGCCCTTTCCTAATCCTCTTTTCATTCTTTGCTAATAACCTCCTCTGCAAGCATCGAATAGCTCTCTGCTCCCTTTGAACGCGCATCGTAAAGTGTAATGGGCATACCATAGCTTGGGGCTTCACTTAAACGCACGTTACGCGGAATTATGCTACGGTATACGCTGTCGCCCAAGGTTTTCTTAACCTCTTCAACAACTTGTAAAGATAAGTTTGTACGAGAATCGTACATTGTGAACACAACACCCTCCAGTTTTAATTCCGGATTAAGGCTTTTGTTGACAAGTTCCACCGTATGTAGCAACTGTGAAAGCCCTTCAAGTGCGTAATACTCGCACTGTATCGGAACAAGCACAGTATCTGCGGCTGTAAGTGCATTTATAGTAAGGATGTTAAGCGAAGGAGGGCAGTCTATAACGATATAATCGTATAGATATTTACAGTTTCCAATAATTTTTTTAAGAATATATTCACGTCTGTCATAGGTTATTAATTCGATTTCGGCTCCGGCCAGATTTATATTTGAAGGAATGAGCGAGAGGTTGTCAACACAGGTTTTCGTCATGACCTGTTCGATATAACATTCTCCCAAAAGAAGATTATAAAAATTCAGTTCCATTGCATTTTTGTCAACCCCCAAGCCGCTTGTCGTATTGCCCTGGGGGTCGCTGTCTATAACCAATACTCGCTTGCCCTTTTGTGCAAGGCAAGCAGAAAGGTTGACTGTTGTTGTTGTCTTACCCACACCGCCTTTTTGGTTTGCAACAGCTATACATCTACCCATTCGGTCACATCCTCTCCGGTGCTTTAATTCCAAGGAGTGACAGTCCGGTTTTTATAACAGTTTTGGTGCAGTAAGTTAAGGCAAGACGCGCCTTTTTTGTTTCGTCATCAGCCGTAAGGATAGGGTTGTCATGGTAGAATTTGTTGAAGGCTTGGCAAAGAGAAACGATGAGCCTTGTTACAATATATGGCTCATATTTAGATGCGGCTTCTATAATTTTTTGTGGGAACTCGGAAATAAGCTTCACAATCTCTAAGCACACGTCATCTGAAAGCTTGCTAAAGTCAATATTCTTGAGATTTGAAAATCCACCTGACTTTTCTAAAACAGCGCAAGCGCGCGCATGCGTATATTGGACATAAGGTCCTGTTTCTCCGTCAAAATTAAGCATACGTTCCCATGAAAATGTAACGTCTTTTATACGCTGGTTATATAAGTCGTTAAACTTTATCGCACCTATGCCGACTTCTTGCGCTATTGTTTCTTTGTTTTCAAGGTTTGGATTTTTTTCTTCGATTATTGCAAGTGTCTTTTTAACAGCCTCGTCTAATAAATCCTCCATGAGCGGGGCGTTTCCGGCTCTTGTAGAGATTTTACCGGTTTCAAGATTGACCATACCATAGGGAACATGCACTAAATTCTTTGCAAATTCATGACCTGCAAGTTCAAGAACCTTAAAAAATTGCGCAAAGTGCAAGCTTTGGTCAAGAGCGGTTATATATAGGGCTTTAGAGAATTTGTAGGTGTTGTAACGGTATAACGCAGCTGAAATGTCACGGGTTGGGTAGAGCGTACCGCCATCGCGACGCAGAATAAGACAAGGCGGCATATTAAAGGTTTCAAGGTCAACAATTTGTGCGCCGTCACTTTCCTTTAGCAATCCCTTTGAAGAAAGTTCGTCCACTACAGGTTGCATCTTGTCGTTAAAAAAGCTTTCACCGTCAAAGCAATCAAAATCCACGTCAAGCTTTTTATATATTCGTCTGTATTCTCTTAAGCTTAATTCACAGAACCACTTCCATAAGGAAAGTGCACCTTCATCTCCTTGTTGCATCTTAAGAAATTCCGCACGCGCTTCGTCGTTCATTGAAGGTTCTTTCTCTGCCTCTTCATGGAATTTGACATACAGGCGGTTTAATTCCGCAACGTCCTTTTCTTCAACCACAGTCCTATCGCCCCAACGTTTAAACGCAACGATAAGCTTTCCGAATTGCGTACCCCAGTCACCTAAATAATTAATGCCAAAAGGGTTATAGCCTATGAACTTGAAGATTTTATAAAGCGAATCACCTAAAATCGTTGTCATAAGATGGCCAACATGGAAAAGTTTACAGACATTTGGTGAAGAATAATCCATAACTATGCATTCACCGTTGCCAAGTTCGGAACTTCCATAACGTTCCCCATTCTTTAGCACTTCGTCAAGAAAGGTTTTTGCAAAGAAAGCTCTGTCCACGAAAAAGTTAAGATACGGCCCAACGGCTTTAATATCACTTAAAAATTCATACGTCTCGGCGTTTAAGCGCTCGCAAAGCTCAGATGCAATAGCATTTGGAGCCTTTTTTAAGCTCTTAGCAAGACGAAAGCAAGGAAAGGAGAAATCACCCATTTCCTTATTTGCGGGAATTTCTACAGAAACGGTGGCATCGTCTCCGCTAATTGTGTATATATCAAGTGTCTTTTGAACTAATAGTGCAATTTGTTCTTTAAAATCAAACATTGTCCTTTGTCCTTTCGATAAATTACAGATATTATAGCATAATCTAGTAAAATTTTACAATATTTTTTTACGGGCAAAACACCCTTAATGCTTGCTTTATATTTGTAATACGAACAGGTAACTTAGGACCAGCCTCGCCGTCAATGTCTGTCATAGAAAGCTCGTCGCTTATGGGCTCGTCTGCCTCCACAAGCACATTGTCCGCACGGAAAAATGTTACGGACGGGTCGTCAAGGTATTCGTTGTTAAAAACCTTTATCAAGATGCGTATAAACTCCTGCATAGAGACAGCCTTTATGCCTATAAAATCGAAAAGGCCGTCATTATATGAAGAAAACGGGGAAAGATTATTGAAACCGCCTGTGCCTTTCGTATTAAGCGCCATAAAGCAGAAAAAGTCGTCTACAACAACCCTTGTTGGAGTTGTAATTTTTAGGCGCGGTGGTTTTTGAGTAAGGCGTTCAATGCCCTTTATATAATAGGCTACCTTGCCCAAACTTTGTTTGATATTTTTATCCACAGACTGAGAAACATTAAATAGCCCAACCGCACATACATTTGTAAAGTATGTGTCGTTTGCAAGTCCTATATCGATGGCCTCTGTCTTGCCGCTTGCAATAATCTCACAGGATTTTTTTACATCGCGCTCAAGCCCGAGGTGTGACGCGACATCATTTGCAGTTCCGGCGGGGATAATGCCAAGCGGTACATTAATACCACGCTTCATCATCTCGTTCACAATCGTGTTAATCGTGCCGTCACCGCCCGAAACAGCCAACGCATCACAATCTCCAAGCTCAAGCTCCTTAACGTTGCCACAGCGAAAGAGTGTTGTTTCATAGCCCGCGTCCTGAAAAATATGAACGCAGGTATCTAAGTCTAATTTAATGCCGTTACCGGCATGCGGGTTGTAGATTAGTTTAATTTTCATAGCGTACCTCTTTAATTTTTTTGAGATTATGCTATACTTTTAAAATGGATATGTCAATACCGTACTAAATTCGCGTAGAAGGTATGTAAGCACAAACTGCAAAAGCAGATAAAGGCTTCCGCAAAAACATGCAATGCTTGTTATTTTGGCTTGCAACGGTTTTTTATCCGGGTCAACAAACACTTCGATTAAAGTCTGCACACAGGATATTAAAAAGATTTGACCGACTAAAACCATGAACTCTCTCAATAAAACACCCCCTTATATCAAGATTATATGATGTTCGTGCAAATTCTATACAACCTTAAAGGAGGCTATTATAAAATATGAAAAGAATAAGCAAATGCGGCGTTGGTGCTCTTGCCGCGCTGGGTGTTGGGCTTACATCAATTGCCGTATACAATTCATATGTTTCTGTTAGTACGGCTATTAAAAACAAACGCACTAAGAAAGACAGCTTTTATCCATGGCGTTATGGTGATGTGCACTATACCGTAAAGGGCAGTGGAACTCCCGTGGTTTTAATTCATTCTCTCTCTAACGGTGCGAGCTTAGATGAGTGGGGTTTGTTAATTGATAAGCTGTCCGAAACCAATACAGTTTATGCGCTTGAACTTCTTGGGTTTGGTTATTCGGATAAACCGAATATCACATATTCATCCTATTTATACGTTTCTTTAATCATAGACTTTATAAAGGACATAGCTAAGTGTGCGGATATCCACACGTATGGTGGCAGCTATGAAATTGCGCATGCTGCAAAAAAAATGCGCCCTGATTTAATTAACAAAATTATTTGTCATAATCCGTCGCACACAGTTTTTTCAAGAACAGGGCGGCTATTCGGGCAATTTTTAGAATTGCCGTTTTTGGGTACGTTTTGTTATAACCTTATGACATCCAAGCTCAGGCAAGGTAAAGCTGCGTATTTGAAATCTCATTATCAGCCATTGGGCGCAAAGCTTGTTGTCGCTTCACGGCTTAAAGGATTTTTTTATTCAAAGCTGTAAAAAAAGCGCAACATGACCAACCTATGCCTCATACTCTGTATATGTCACCTCTAAAAACCAAAGTTGGTTTTTAGAGGCTTCCAATATAAATGTATATGGAGGTGTATATGGAGGAGGTTGAAAGAAATGAGAAAAACGCAGATTATACAGATGAAAAAAAACATGATAAAACAGTTTCTAATGAAGAAGGCGGCCAAAAAAAAGGCTTCGAAGGTTTCGGGGGCGCGTTCGGTAACACGCAATTCGACTACGGACAAGTCAGTGAAATGCTCAAGATGTTCGGTTCTTCTGGTGGTGTAAATACATATCTTCAGGAGAACCTTATACGGGTTATTTTACCAACAATTCTGCCAAAGCTTATTGAGGAACGTCTTCAGAAAGATTTAGGAAACGTGATTAGGCCGGATGGGCGACTAGATCGTAAAGAACTTATTAAAATCATCCGACCGCACGTTCCGCCTGACAAACAAGCTAAGTTGAGTCTTATAGAAAGCATGTTGGAGGGCTAAGGGGGCGGCGTAATTCCCCTACATTATCTTAACTCAGAAGTCGAGAAAAACTTTCCTAACTATGATATCTTGTTTGCGAAAGGGAGGTAAACGAAATGGAATTGCTTACACAACTTAATAAAGCTATGGAGTATATAGAAGAAAATATAACAGATGAAAAAGCGCTGTCATCTGTTTCAAATGTTACTATGTACTCATCGTATCACTTTCAGCGGATTTTTAATTATATTGCCGACATGCCGCTTTCGGAATATATTCGTAGACGTAAAATGTCACTTGCGGCTATGGAGTTGCAAGAAAGTAATGTTAAGATTATTGATTTGGCTGTAAAATATGGATACGACAGTGCGGACAGCTTTACAAGGGCATTTGTAAAGCAGCACGGTATAACGCCTACATTAGCGCGTAAAAGTTGTGTAAATTATCAAATCTATCCTCCGTTGACCTTTCAAATCCAAATAAGAGGTGTGCAGAAAATGAATTGGAGAATTGAGGAGAGAGAAGCTTTTGAGGTGTTCGGCATTGAACGTTTCTTTAAAAACGATGAATCAGATAAAATCCCTGAATTTTGGGATGAAACACGCGAGGACGGTAGCCGAATAAAGTTGGTAGAGCAAGCGTCAGGATATGGCCCTATGGCAATATGCGGGCATATTGAGGACTATGAAAATGAATTTCCATACATTATTTGCTGTGAAGTCAGAGAGGGTTGTAATACAGACGGTTTTAAAGTTGTTCAAGTTCCAAAGGCAACCTGGGCTGTATTTCGTGCTGAAGGTATGAAAGACCATTCAAATTGCCAAATACCTGAGCTGTTCAAACGTGCTTACAGGGAATGGCTCCCGTCATCAGGTTACAATAAAGCGCCTGCACCAGACATGGAGATATACGGCAATTACGAAACGGGTGAAATATACGAGGAAGTATGGATTCCCGTGGTTAAAAAATAGAAAATCAAAAAAGGCTTTTGTGCATTCAAACAATGCACAAGAGCCTTTTGCTTTGGTTTTATTTTGGATCAGACAATCTTTCATCAAGCCTCGTGAAAAAGTCATAATATTCGCACTTAAAAATAATTTTTAGAGCCACGACTACACTTACAGGGACATTAAGGCGTCCTAACTCATCATAGATACTCTGGAACGAGAAATGTTTAATCCCATAATCTGGAGTTGAATAGCCGCATATTTCTGTGTCATTTTAACGGATTTACGTAGTTTTACTATGTTTTTAGATATATTAATATCGTTTTTAAGAGTGTACAATTGCAAGAAACCAGCAAAATTTAGAAAATATTAATATTATCCAAGTTAGTTGTAACATAAATTGTCTGCTTGAATAAGATAGCATTGGAAGGTGTACAAACTTCCCAATTAAAAGATTATTCAAGGAGGATTTAACTATGGAATATCCCAATGGCTTCATAACTGAATGTTTGTTCAGATATATTGGTCAAACTGTAACTATATTCACAAAGAGCGGAGGTATATCGGGCGGCGGCTTCACTGGCGTTTTGCTTTCGATAGATAACACTTGCCTTAGACTTTTGACTTGTGAGGGCCAAGCGCCTTGCTGTCCGGTCGGCAGTTCTTGCACAGGTGTTGGATACGGTTCAACTGACAACTTTATCGGAAACCCGTTAGGCGCAATTTGTATTATACCTATGTGCGCAGTTGTATGTTTTACTCACAACGCTATCTAATTTTAAAGTCCAGAAAAGAGGAGATATTATTCTCCTCTTTTTTGTTGAAAAATTCCCAGTAAAATTTTCTGAATTTGTCTTGAAATTTTGTATATTTGTGATATAATGCTTGCAGGGGGATGACATGGGGGTTGGTTTAATTTACTAGATTATTTTAGAATTATTTATTATTTTTAATTAGCATGTAGATTTTTCACTTTTGTTACGGTTTTGAAACAAAATTATGTCCAAAAAAAGGAGATGTTTTTATGAAAAAGTTTTTATCTTTAGGATTAATCGGCGCAATGCTTTTGGCTTCAATCACAGGTTGCGAATCGGCTTCCCCAGCCCCGGCAACTACCACTTCTGAAACTCCCGCTGCTTCATCCGGTACTTCCGGAGGCGGAGCTACCTACCCAATTCCCGGTAATGTTAAGATTACTCACTGGTTGGAAATGCCTACCAACGTTGTTGCTATTGCAAAGAGCTTTAACGAGATTCCATTTGCCGCTGAATTAAAAAAGAGAACCGGCGTTAACGTCGAGTTCCTCCATCCTCCTGTAGGACAGACGAAGGAAACCTTTAGCTTGCTCCTTGCTTCCGGAGACCTTCCTGATGTTGTTGAAACTCAATGGCTCAGATACTTCCCTGGCGGCCCCGAATTGGGTATTAAGAACAATATGATTTTAAAGCTTAATAATTCTATGGCTGAATTGGCTCCTGCTTTTACAGCTTACCTTAAGGCAAATCCTAATGTAGACAGGTTGGCTAAGACTGACAGCGGAAGCTACTGGTCTTTCCCGTTCATTCGTGGTCATGAAGACCTTATGGTTTTCTACGGACCTATGATGCGTGGAGACTGGCTCGAGGAATTAGGTCTTGAAGCACCGGAAACGATCGACGAGTGGACGAATGTTTTAACGCAATTCAAGGAAAAGAAGGGTGCAACAACCGGTCTCACAGCTGTTAATAAAGATTTCAATATTTTTAACTTTGACTTCCTTACAGGCGCTTGGGGCGTAAGTAGAGATTTTTACCTTGAAGATGGTAAAGTTGTATACGGGCCCTCACAGCCTGCCTTTAAAGATTTTATTAAGAAGATGAATGAGTGGTATAATGCAGGTCTCTTAGATCCAAACTTTAACACAGCAGACAGAAAAGCTGCAGATGCTCTGTTGACAAACGGAAAGTCTTCTGCTGTTGCAGGTTACGCAGGTTCAGGTATGGGCGCTTGGAATCCCGTTCTTAAAGAAACAAATCCAAAAGCCAAGCTTGTAGGCGTCAAGTACCCTGTTGTAAACAAGGGAGAAGTGGCCAAGCTAGGTCAAAAGGATGCCCCAATTATTTTTGACTCCTTCTTTGCAACCGTTAATCCCAAGAGCAAAAACCTTGAAGCCGCCATCAAATACCTTGATTACGGTTACACCGAGGAAGGTTCCCTTCTCTTCAACTTTGGTATTGAAGGCGTTTCATACGACATGAAGGACGGATATCCAACCTACAAGGAAGATATCCTTAAACCGAAGGATGGTAAATCTGTAGGTCAGACCATGGCTCAGTATATGCGTTCAAACGCTAATGGTCCGTTCGTTCAAAGAGTTGAATACTTTGAGCAATACATGACCTTACAAGAACAAAAAGATGCTGTTAGACTTTGGAAACAAACCGAAAATGAAAAGAATGCTTTACCTCCTGTAACAGCAACCGAGGATGAAAGTAAGGAATTTAACTCAATTAAAACAAATCTTGAGAGCTGGCGTAATGAATGGGTAATCAATGCTATAACTGATAAGACAGGCAAGACAGTTGAAAAGTTTGACTCTGAGTTTGTTGTAGAGCTTAAGAAACTTGGCGTTGACAAAGCAACCGAAATTATGCAAGGTGCTTATGAAAGATTTAAAAAGAGATAAAAAGTTATAAATTTGCTAAAAGTAAACAAAAGGGTTTAAGGGACGACCACCCTTGAACCCTTTTGTAATTCAGGGGGGATTAATATGAAGAATAAAACATATAAGCCATACTATACACTAAGTTTCTGGGGTAAGTTTGGTAGAGACGTTGCAAATAACAAAAGTCTATACATAATGTTTTTGCCCGTCTTGGCTTATTATATAGCGTTTCACTATAAACCTATGTATGGCGCTTTGATTGCATTTACGGACTATGTACCGGGAGTTCCTATCTGGGAAAACATTAAGAACGATTGGGTTGGACTTAAGAATTTTGCCGATTTCTTTAAAGACAGAGATTTCACGCGTGTTTTGATCAACACAATAGTTATAAGTATAACAAGCATAATTTTCGCATTCCCAGCTCCGATTATTCTTGCGCTTCTGCTTAACGAACTAAAGAACCAAGTCTTTTCACGTGTAACCCAAACGATAAGTTACTTACCTCACTTTATTTCATTAGTTGTTATTTGTGGTATGATTAGGGACTTTACACGAGACACAGGCGTTATAACCCAATTCTTAGGTCTTTTTGGCCTTGAGCAAGTTACACTTCTTTCGTATGGCAAATACTTCCTTCCTATCTATATTATTTCTGGTATATGGCAAGAGGTTGGTTACGGCTCTATTATCTATCTCGCGGCTCTAACAGGCATAAGCCAAGAACTCTATGAAGCCGCACGCATAGACGGTGCGAACAAATGGCAACAAACCCTTGCGGTTACTCTTCCCGGCATTGCTCCAACTATAATGACAATGCTCATCCTTCGTCTTGGTAACATAATGAACGTTGGTTTCGAGAAAATTATGTTGCTTTACAACACCCGTATCTATAATGTGTCCGAGGTTATCTCAACCCTTGTTTACAGAAAGGGTATTCAGGAGTTTAACTTCAGTTACAGTGCGGCCGTTGGTCTTTTTAACTCTGTTATAAATCTCTGCATACTTCTGCTTGCAAACTATATAAGCAAGAAGTCTACAGAAACCGGATTATGGTAAGGGGGACGTTCATATGAAGATAAAAGAATCATTAGGCGAACGTATATTTAACATTTTCAACATATGCTTCATGTGCATTTTAATGGTTTTAACCATATATCCTATTTTGTATGTTGTCTTTGCCTCATTAAGTAGAGCAGGCGATTTAATGCGCCATACCGGACTTCTTTTCCGTCCGGCCGGGTTCAGCACGGCGGCCTATTCCAATGTGTTTAACAATCCTATGATAGCCTCCGGTTACAAAAACACCATTATCGTAGTTGTGGGCGGCGTTATTATCAACATGATTTTAACGGTTATGGGTGCATACTTCCTGTCTCGCAGAGATCAGGTTATAACCAAATATGCTATGATTTTTATTATCATAACCATGTTCTTCAGTGGTGGTATGATTCCTAATTATCTTAACGTTCGTAGCTTTAAGCTTGATAACACGCTTTGGTCTTTGATTTTGCCGACAGCGTTATCAACCTTTAATCTGATTATCATGAGAACTACATTTTTGTCAATTCCAGACAGCTTGGAGGAATCCGCAAAGCTTGACGGCGCAAACCATTTTGTAATTCTCACAAGGATTTTCCTTCCTTTGTCTCAAGCCACCATTGCTGTTTTGGTTCTTTATTACGGTGTTAGTCACTGGAACTCTTGGTTTGGCGCAATGATGTACATTCGTGACCGCTCACTCTATCCATTACAGCTTATTTTGCGTGAAATTCTTATCGCAAATGATGTTAGTGCCATTTCCGCTGTCGGTACCGATACCGAAATGGTTGCAGAAACAATTAAGTATGCAGTTATAATCATTGCAACCCTTCCTATACTTTGCCTCTATCCTTTCTTACAGAAATATTTTGTCAAAGGCGTTATGGTCGGAGCAGTTAAAGGTTAAAAATTTTATAATGTTTCATTCTATGCCGTTTGCACAATTCTGTGTGGACGGCTTTTTTATGTGCTTGTCCTTGACTTATATGTCTAATTCTTGTACAGTTATTTTAGAGGTGACAAAATAAATTTTACGGAGGGATTTTTTTGGAAAGCAGCAGGCAATTTGGTAGAGTTACAATACCAACGGACTTAGATGTTGTTAAGGCAACGATTGAACTCTCTAAGCGTTGGGGTGCGGATGCAATTAGGGACTGTGACGGCACAGACTATCCTGAGGAGCTTAAATCCGTTGACGCAAAGGTTTATTCAACGTACTATACAACAAGAAAGGATAATGCATGGGCAAGGGCAAACCCTGATGAAATCCAACAGATGTATGTTATGACAAAGTTTGTGACGGCTACGGGTAAGGAACTTTGCATAAACCTTATGCGGGGAATATACCCCGAAATGCTTAAGGTCAACAACGATTGTGATATTACGCGTTTCTGGGAGGTTATAGATCGCACAACAGGAGCGGTTGTTCCGGCTACGCAATGGAGTTATGCAGATAATGTGGTTACAATAAATTCTATACCGTTTCATGATTATACTGTAAGCTTTTTAGCCTATATCATGTGGGATCCGGTTCATATGTATAATGCGGTTGTAAACGATTGGAAAGACGTTGAACACCAAATGACCTTTGACGTGCGCCAACCCAAAACGCGTAAATACAGTATGGAACGCTTACGCAAGTATATTGCGGACAATCCGCATGTAGGTGTTATAAGGTTTACGACATTTTTTCATCAGTTTACGCTTATTTTTGATGAACTTGCGCGTGAAAAATACGTAGACTGGTATGGATATTCAGCAAGTGTAAGCCCTTATATTATTGAACAGTTTGAAAAAGAGGTTGGCTACAAATTCCGTCCGGAATTTATTATTGACGAGGGCTACTATAACGGTCAGTATCGCATTCCGAGCAAGGAGTTTCTAGATTTTCAAGATTTCCAAATGCGTTCGGTTGCGGAGCTTGCTAAGGAAATGGTAGACATTTGCCACGAATATGGTAAAGAGGCTATGATGTTCCTTGGTGACCACTGGATTGGAACCGAACCATATGGCGAATATTTTGCTAATATCGGACTTGATTCGGTTGTAGGAAGTGTCGGAAATGGTGCAACATTACGTCTTATCTCTGACATAAAGGGCGTTAAATACACCGAAGGACGTTTCTTGCCATATTTCTTCCCCGACACATTCCACGAAGGCGGTAATCCTGTTGGTGAAGCAAAAGTAAACTGGGTCACTGCAAGGCGCGCGATTTTGCGTTCGCCTATAGACAGGATTGGCTACGGCGGTTATCTCAAGCTTGCGTTGGATTTCCCCGAGTTTATAGACTATGTTGAAAGTGTATGCAACGAATTTCGCGAACTATATGAGAACGCAAAGGGCACAACGCCTTACTGCATAAAAAAGGTTGCCGTACTCAGCGCACTTGGCAAGAGGCGCAGTTGGGGCAACCATATGGTTCATCACGGTTTGTATTATCAGCAAAATTATTCCTATTTTGGAATTATAGAGGCGTTGTCGGGACTGCCGTTAGATGTTTCGTTTATCAGCTTTGATGATATACTCAAAAATCCCAAGATGCTTGATAATATTGATGTTTTAATCAACGTCGGTGACGGCGACACCTCGCATTCGGGCGGTCACTACTGGGCAAATCCTGAAATTTCTTCGACAATTCAAGCATTTGTGCATAATGGCGGCGGTTTTATAGGCGTTGGCGAACCCACCGCCCATCAGTACCAAGGGCGTTATTTCCAGCTTTCAAGCGTTTTGGGCGTGGAGCTTGAAAGAGGTTTTACCCTCGGATACGACAAATACAACTTTACAGAGAACAAGCATTTCATTACAGAGGATGTAGCCCACAAAATCAACTTTGGCGAAGGCAAGAAAAGCGTATTCGCTCTTGAAAATGCAGCCGTTCTTGTCACAGAAGGCAAAAACGTTCAGCTTGCTGTGAACGAATTCGGTTCCGGACGCAGCGTTTATATAAGCGGCTTGCCCTACAACTTTGAAAACAGCCGTTTGCTTTACCGTTCCGTACTCTGGGCTTCAAATGACGAAAAGAGCATTCACGAATGGTTTAGTTCAAACCCTAACGTTGATGTTCACGCTTATGTTAAAAACGGCAAGTACGCTGTCGTAAACAACACCTACGAACCACAAGACACAACCATTTATTGCAACGGAACTTCATTCGACCAACACCTCGAACCAAATCAGATTTTATGGTTTAACATATAAGTAATAATGCAAAAAAAGCAGAGCATTTCTACATTTTGGTAGATTTGCTCTGCTTTTTTTGCCAATATCAGCAAATTCATTTCAGTTTATTATATATTCGGCAATAATTTCTGCGTGTTTAAAAACACGCTCAAATCTCTTGTTC
>CAYPQA010000021.1:0-23630 GCA_964412725.1 uncultured Eubacteriales bacterium | reverse complement strand
TACCCCTTTATTTTTATTTTTGTTTATTTTCTTTAGTTTTACTTTATTTCACTGCGTCTGAATAATAGAAGACCGCCTATTGTGCTCACCAATATATAAAACGAGCCTAACAAATAAACCCTTGCCAAATCTGTGTTTGAAAAACTTACGATGCCACCCAGCATTCTAAGGTTTGAAACAATATCGTAATCTAAAAGCTTCAAAGCGTTCGGCCAACCTATAGATAGAATATAAACCAAAATCATAGGTACTAAGCAAAACCCGATATAGTAACCGCTTAAAGCTCCAACCCTCTTGGTTGAGAATGTCAAGAAAATTCCGACCGAAGACATAGCAAAGAACAAATAAAGCTGTGGCAAAAGCACTCTTAATATATCAGAGATGAACTTGGCGTTAAACTCTCCGCCAAACCCGTTAATCATAGTTGCTAGAAGGATTGAAAGCACAACATTTAAAAAGAGCATAACAGTACTTGCTATGAACGCAAGAATAAGCTTTGAAAAATAATACTTAATGCGAGACACTCCATTTGAAAGGATATTTTTAACGGTTCCCGCACCAAAGTCAACGGCAGCTATTATTACGATAATTGGCAATAAATAATATAAATAGTTATCGACAAAACTTGAAGTTGCAAAAGGTGCTATGGCACCTGTGAGTTTTATATTATCATAGGACGATACCGTATCTGTATTAACACCCACAGCGCCAAGACTTCCGGAGTAAATCTGCAAGACTATTATAGCAATAAAAAATATGAACGTTATATAAATCCCTTTGCCTTTAAAAATCCTATATAAATCCGCCTTTATTATATTAAGCATATCATTTGCCCTCCCCAACAAGCCAAATAAAATAATCCTCAAGATTTTCGCCAATTTCACTTACATTTGAAACTCGAATACCATTTGAAACAAGCTGATAATTAACCTCGGCCGGATTGTTCAAATAGTCATAAATGCGTATCTCGTTGTTTCGGACAACCTTGTACTTGTTGGTCTTAAGCACTGTCTCAATAATCGTTGCAGACTTAGCAGTATCATCAACCTTTACCATTATACTTTTCTGACATTGCTCCGAAAGCTCGTCGTTTGTAAGCTCCTTTATAAGCTTGCCATTATTTATAATCCCGTATCTGTTTGCTATAAGAGAAAGCTCATTCAAAATATGGCTTGATATCATAAGCGTAATGCCATGCTCTTTATTAAGTTCTTTGAAGGTTTCACGCATTTCTACAATGCCCATCGGGTCAAGTCCGTTTATAGGCTCATCTAAAATTATAAAATCAGGATTGTTTAACAATGCCAATGCAATTCCCAATCTTTGTTTCATTCCCAACGAAAAATTCTTAAATCTCTTATTGCCTGTATCGGTTAAACCAACTTTTTTCAATGATGATTTAACGACACCCTTGTCGGTTATACCCCTAAGTATCCTGTAATATTCAAGGTTTTGCTCTGCGGACAGGTTCGGATACAAGGCTGGAATTTCTACAACACAACCGATACGTTTCCTTGCAATACCCAATGCAGATTCACCGGTTGCTCCAAAAAGCTGAATTTCACCACCATCCGGCACAGTCAAGGCCGTAACCATTCTTATAAGTGTTGTCTTGCCCGCCCCATTACGACCTATAAGTCCGTATATGTCGCCTTTTTGAACGCCAATACTTATGTTGTCAACAGCGGCTTTGTTTTTGTAACGCTTTGTAAGATTATGCGTTTTTAACACTATTTCATTCATAATAGCTCTCCTTACGTTTATTTTATATGAGAGTATTATAAAATACTCGTCTTTAAAAACCATAAGAAAAGTCTTAAAAAAGTTTAAAGCCTATCCCCCAAACGGTTTGGATATATTCCGTGTCTGGGTTCATTTTCGCAAGCTTTGAACGTATCTTGCTTATATGAACGTTTACGGTATTCTCATCTCCCAAAAATTCCTCATTCCAAACGCTTTCATAGATGTTATTCTTTGTAAACACCTTTTTAGGATTACTCATCATTAACTTCAAAATCTCAAATTCTTTCTTTGAAAGCGAAACGGGCGTTCCCTCTATAAACGCATCATATTGTTCAAGATTTAGTACTATGTCCTTGTAGCTGATATTTTTGTCAAGAATTGTATGGTTTCTCAGTTGGACATCAATCCGAGCCAAAAGCTCGTCATTATCAAACGGCTTTGTCACATAGTCATTAGCTCCCGATTTAAGCAAGCCCACAACGCTTTCTTTATGAGCAACCGCCGTAAGCACTATGACAGGCATGTTGCTCTTTGCTCTTATCTCCGAAATGACCTGCTCCCCCGATTTTCCGGGCAACATTAAATCCAGAAGTATCATATCAAATTTCGAATGGCCAAAGCACATCAATCCTTCTGTACCTGAGTAAGCTGCGGTTGTTTGATATCCATTACGTTTTAACAACTCTGTTAGCATATTATTTATATCCACATCATCCTCAATAATAAGTATGCTTTTCATAAGACCACCTCTATGATTTTTTCCGAGCTAAAACCCCATACCATTGAATATTGTCAAAATCCGTTTCAAAATCGCCCTTCTTTTCCTTTTGCATGCTTTTTGCTATCCATAAGTTATCCAAATCAATAAACTTTATTAGTTCAAATCCATGCATTTCAAGTGAATTAATAATATCCGTCTTCATTAACGGATAGTAGACAGGGCATTTTATAACATCAATGCTTATATGTTTTCCGTCTCTGTCAATACTTGACGCAAAGGAAAATGTCACCGAACCATCATCATGCCAATTGAATAAAAGATAAAAACCTCTATGTTCTTCGGCTGTCATGATTTTTGGGTCACCCGCACGAATAATCGGTGCTTCCTTAACAAGCGCATCCCAATTTCTTATATCGAAGAACAATAAGCCATTTTCATTCAACGATGAGTGAGAGGTTTTTAAAAATTCACCAAAGCCGTCCAGATTTACATGCGGCAAAGAATTTCCGGTTGAAATCATGCAGTCAACCTTTTTATTAAGCTTTTCACCCACATGTCGAAAGTCCGCAATAAACAACTCAAGCTCATATCCATTTTGGGAAAAGTTCAGCTTGGCTCTGTTAAGCAAATTCTCGTTTAAGTCGGAACCGGATACACTATACCCGAGTTTTGATAAAGGGAGTGTGGTTCCTCCTGCACCGATAGAACATTCGTGAACCTTAGAGATGGTATAACCCGAAAATAATTGCTTGTAGAACTCAATAAACTTTTGTTGTGATTCATCGCTCATATGTTGGTTATATAAAGCAACGGTATCATAGATTAATTGGTCTGACATTAATTTAGCCTCCTTTTTTTTATATGTTACGATTATACTGTACGCCCGATTGAATCTCAAATATATTTTTTATACTCAGCAAAGGTAAGATCTGCCTAGTATAATTAAACAAGAATTCATAAATTGTTCATACTTTAACCACAAATTTGACATACACTTTACTTATTATAGGTTATGTAAAATATATTTTTAAGGAGGAATTACAATGAAAAAGTTTATCAAAACCGTAGCAGTAGTTGCTACAGTATCAACACTATTCGCTACATCTGCTTATGCGTTCGGTGGTTTTACAGGAACGCTTAACCAAGCAACCGCTGGAACAATCGACATTGAGTCCCTTGTATCTTCAAGGCAAGCTTATTTCAATTCGCTCGTTGCACAAGGCCTTATCACAGCAGACGTTGCAGATGCTTGCATTGTAAACTATCGTTCTATGCTTGAATTCCGTGCTGCAAACGGCGGAGTTGGTGCTTGCGGTGGTGTAGGCGGCGGACTCGGTGCTTGCGGTGGTGCAGGCGGCGGATTTGGAGCTTGCGGCATTGGTGTAGCAAGATAAATAATTACCTAAAACAAAACCCCACTTAAACTTACAGTTTAGAACCTGTAAGTTTAAGTGGGGTTTTTATTTTGGTTTTAATATCTCAAATAAAAATATGTCTTTCATCTTAAAAACTATTGAGTATTTTAAAGGCGTATTGTATATTTGTTATGATGAATGACGATGTCATAAACAATTTTTTTAAGAATATGCCAAAAACAGTATGGTTACTGAAGTTTTTTTGTACAGTAGGCGTTTGTAAGCTTTTCAACCGCATAAATATAATCTCGTAAGGAAGACGGATTTAATGTTGACATTGAAAAAATAAAAGAAAAGGGTTCCATTGGCTGAAGCCTTTGACTTGCAAAGTTTAGAGATTTTTGGCTCTTATCCAAATGAAAATGTGACCGAAAAATCGTATGTTGATTTCTTGGTGAATACTATAACCAATCAGAGCCTGTTTAATATCTCGCTTTTAGCGTAATTTCGAGATGATTATTTGATATGCAAGGAAACGCCGACGATGCATACTCGAAGAAAAGTCTGCTAGGAGTATGTAGGTTTTTTAAATGAAAACTCGTGGTGTGAGAAATGTTTTTAAGAGGTTATTTAATGGTGGCAGGTGATGAGTTTGAGCAAGAGAAAACGTGAGACGGTAGAATTTCGTTACTATGAAATTCCAAAAAACGAAAGTGTACTGGCTTTGTTGGGAGATTCTTGGAAACGCAATTACAGGAATGCTTCCGAATTTATGCATTTTCATAATCTTTGGGAAGTCGGATATTGCTATTATGGTGAAGGGAATATGGAGTTCATTGATGGTGAAACCAACGCCTACTACGGTGGAACGTTCACATTCATACCGGCAAACATAGCTCATAACACACGTACGGCTACGCTTGAAGATATTGATTATTGGGAATTTCTCTTTTTAGACGTTGAGAAGTTCATCGGATTGATGCATAGTGAAAACCATATGGCATCTCAACTCCTATTTCAGCAAATATCAAAACACGCCTTGGTGTTGCACGAACGTGATTATCCTGAACTGGCTTCGCTTATAAAGTTAATGATGAACGAGATGCGAGCAGCGCATGACAGGCGCAGTGAGCTTATGAAATATCTATCATTCGGCTTAATCTTGCAAATGGCACGTATTACGCCTGCCCTTGACTCAGCCGTGCCGCTTCCAAACAGCAAGCTATATTGTATTAAACCGGCGTTAGAGCTTGTGCGGGAAAAATATAGTCAGCAAATCATAGTCCAAGACCTTGCGGATTGTTGCAAAATGAGCGAAACGCACTTCAGACGCATCTTTGAAGATGTTGTAAATATGACCCCTTTATCTTACATAAACTTTGTACGCATACAGCGAGCTTGTGAGCTTTTGCACAGCACAAATTACAGCATTGAGATAATTGCTCAGGAGGCTGGATTTATTTCACAATCTGCTTTTAATCGAAATTTTACCAAGTTTGTCGGTGTCTCACCGCTCAAGTGGAAACGTACAGCTGTACAAGACAGAGTAAGTAAGACTTCGTACAATATTTCAGTGCTTGAAGGTTGGACTTAACTTTTATATGGTCGAAAATGCATAAAATTGTTTTGAATTTGAATATAATTTTGGATATATTTGTGATATGCTTTGGACATAAAAAATCATTTGAAAAGGGGTAATGAGAATGAAAAAGTTTATGTCTATTGTTATGGCAGCTGTTATGGCTGTTTCGCTTTCCGCTTGTGGAAATTCAAAGCCGCAATCTTCCGAAGCGCCTAAGACCGGGGATACCAAACAGCAAACCACGTCATCCGGGTCATCCAACAACAGCTTGACAGTATGGTGTTGGGATCCAGCCTTCAACCTCTATGCTATGGAACAGGCCGCTATAGTCTATAAAAAGACTAACCCCGATTTTAACCTTAACATTATCGAAACACCTTGGCAAGATATCCAAACAAAAATGACGACAGCGGCAGTCGCCGGTGACTACAGCACTTTACCCGACATCTTCCTTTGCCAAGATAATGCGTTCCAAAAGAATGTAATAAGCTTTCCAAATCTATTTACAGATATCACCTCTTCAGGCATCAAGTTCAGCGATTTTGGTAAGTCAAAAGTAGCCTACTCTGTTGTAGACGGGAAAAATTACGGCGTACCTTTTGACAATGGCGCTGTTATAAGCGCCTTGCGCACGGACTATCTTGAAGAAGCCGGATATACCGTTGAGGATTTCACAGACGTTACTTGGAGCCGTTATATTGAAATGGGTAAAGATATACTTGCAAAAACAGGAAAGCCCCTTCTATCTATGCAATCTGGAGAGTCAGACCTTATAATGATGATGCTTCAATCGGCCGGAGCCAGCCTCTTTGATGAAAAGGGTAATCCGACAATGGCAGACAACGCCGTTTTGAAAGAAGTTATTTCAGTTTATGTTGAGCTTGTAAAGTCGGGTGTACTTACTCAAGTCAATGACTGGGATCAATATGTGGGAACAATCACAAACGGCACAGTTGCCGGCACGATCAACGGATGTTGGATTCTTGGTACAATTCAATCTTCTAAAGATCAAGTTGAAAAATGGGCTATAACCAATATGCCCAAGCTTGACAACGTTTCAACGGCCACAAACTACTCCAACAACGGCGGTTCAAGTTGGGCTGTCAGTGCCAACTGCAAAAACGTAGAGCTTGCTACAGATTTCTTGAGCAAAACATTTGCCGGAAGCGTTGAATTTTATGAAACCATCCTGTCAAAATCAGGTGCACTTGCTACTTACATTCCTGCCGGTTCAAGCACGGCGTACAAAGAACCTCAGGAGTTCTTCGGCGGCGAGGCAATATTCGCTAAGATAACAGACTTTGCAAGCAAAGTTCCAAGCAATAACACAGGTGTCTACTACTATGAAGCACGTGATGCCGTTGCCGTTGCTATGACTAACGTTATTTCAGGCGGCAACATTGACACAGAACTTAAAAACGCCGATTCCACCGTAAAATTCGCAATGGGTAAATAGACACATACAGAGGGGTTTGTTTTGTACACTGCTTCAGACGTTCAATTTCGCCCCAGAAGCAGTGCAGGACAATTCCCCTCATTTTTTTTACAAGGAGGAAAAGCATGAATAAGTCCAAAATGACATTAAGTCAAAAACATAACCTAATGGGCTGGGTTTTCCTTACCCCGGCTGTCGCTTTGATAGTTATCATGAGTTTTGTTCCCATATTTCGGGCGTTTCTGCTCTCTTTGAAAACCGGTAACGGTGTAAACCTTACTTGGGGAGGCTTTAACAATTATACCCGTTTGTTGCAAGATAAGCTCTTTGTCCAATCGTTGTCAAACACATTTATATACCTTATTCTTCAGGTTCCTATTATGTTGGTTACGGCACTGGCTCTAGCTTCTATGCTTAACGATAAGAGCCTTCGCTTTAAAGGTCTGTTTCGCACTGCGATATTCCTGCCCTGTGCCACATCTTTGGTTTCATATGCCATTATCTTCCGCTCTCTTTTTGCCACAGACGGTTTCGTAAATACTGTGCTTATAAAGCTTGGCCTTATAAGCACGGGGATTAATTTCCTTGCAAATTCGGGAACGGCAAGATTTGTCATAATACTGGCGCTTTTGTGGCGTTGGACCGGTTATAACATGGTTTTTTACCTTTCCGGTTTACAGAATATCGAATATTCGGTTTATGAGGCTGCAAAAATTGATGGTGCTACACCTTTCGAGACGTTTTGGAAAATAACTGTGCCACTTTTGAAACCTACAATTTTGCTTACAACTATAATGTCTACAAATGGTACTTTGCAGTTGTTTGATGAATCGGTCAATCTTACAGCAGGCGGCCCCGCAAACACAACAATAACAATGTCGCATTATATTTACAACCTATCCTTTAAAAATGTGCCAAACTTTGGCTATTCGGCGGCAATTTCATTTATAATTCTTTTCCTCGTTGCAACCCTGGCGTTTATCCAAATGAAAGTGGGTGACAGTCGTGACTAAATACAAAAATGCCATGAAATATGTGGTGCTTACCATATTCTCTCTCTTTTCTGTTTTTCCGCTATATTGGATGGCCGTTTCGGCTACCAACAGTAGCAGTGCTGTTTCACGCGGAACGCTTATGCCGGGCATGGAACTTTTTAATAACTTTGCGAATTTGATTGGCAACCAAAATCTTGGTGGTGCAATGATTAATTCGTTTAAGTATTCTATTTTGCTTACGTTTGTATCCCTTATTGTTACATCTCTTGCCGGATACGGTTTTGAGATTTACCACGATAAAGGCAAGGATACGGTTATGAGTATTATTCTCTTATCAATGATGGTCCCGGCAGCCACCACTCTTATACCCCTTTTCCAGATGTTTTCAAGCGCCAAACTGATTAACAGTACATTGGGCTTTATACTTCCAACCATATCTACTCCCTTCCTTATTATGTTGTTTCGTCAAAGCTCTCGTAGCTTTCCGCATGACATAATAGAAGCAGCACGTATCGATGGCTTGAATGAATTGCAGATTTTCTTTTCTATGTTCATACCTACAATGAGATCTACATACGCTGCGGCTATGACAATCACATTTATGAACTCGTGGAACAGTTATCTCTGGCCGAAGGTTATAATGACAAACAACAAAAGTATAACTATGCCTATGCTGGTTGCCAATTTGCGTGAAGGATATGTAACAGATTACGGTATGTTAATGCTTGCGGTACTTTTGTGCAGCATCCCAACCGTTATTATATTCTTTGCTTTGCAAAAGAGTTTTGCGGATGGTATTACCGGTGCTGTAAAGTAATAATACTCGCGAACGGAAGAATTTGCCGCATCTATGTGGCAAATCTTGCCGTTCGCGAGTATAACAGATACATATAATTTTGAGGTGGTGTTTGTTTTATGAAGAGCTTTAACTTTGAATGTGTGAAGGATCCCACATTTTTTTCCGATAACTGTGTTTCCGCCCACTCTGACCACGTATGTCTTGTAGATGGCAAGTCTCTTCGCGTTACTCTTAACGGATTGTGGAGATTCTCATACGCAAGAAATTATAACGAGGCTCTCAAGGGGTTTGAAGCGGCAGACTATGACTGTCGCAGTTGGGGCACGATATGTGTGCCCGCTCATATACAGACCCAAGGATACGATGTCCCACATTATACAAACGTACAGTATCCTTGGGACAGCGTCGACCAAATACAGTCTGGACAAATCCCGGAGTTTTTTAATCCCGTTGCAAGCTATGTCAAGTACTTTTTTGTTCCAGACAATTGGAACGGAATGCCTGTTTATGTATCGTTTCAAGGTGTTGAAAGCGGCATGGCACTCTGGTGTAATGGAAATTATGTGGGTTACAGCGAAGACAGCTTCACGCCGCACGATTTTGAGTTGACCCCTTATCTTATTGAAGGCGAAAATAAGTTGGCTGTGCAAGTTTTCAAGTGGACTGCAGGTAGCTTTTGTGAAGACCAAGATTTTTTCATTTTTTCAGGTATATATCGTGATGTTTTCCTCTACACAACTCCAAAGACGCATATTGATGACATAAAGCTACAGACCATTTTGGATGACAGTTTTACTCACGCAAAGCTTGCTATAGGCTTGAGGTTTAAAGGCGAAGGGCGCGTGAGAGCTGAGCTCGTGGATCAAGAAGGCAAGACGGTTATTTCAGCCGAGAGTGAAATTGCGCCTTCATTGAGTATGGAGCTTGGGATAGACGAGCCGGAGTTGTGGAGTGCGGAAAGCCCGTATCTGTACAATTTAACGTTAACTGTTTTCGATAAAAGCGGAATATTGATCGAAACAGTACCGGAAAAAGTAGGCTTTCGTCGTTTTGAGATAGAAGACGGGCTTATGAAAATAAACGGTAAGCGCATTGTTTTCAAGGGAGTTAATCGTCATGAATTCAGCTCAAAAGGCGGTAGGCACGTCACGTATGAAGAAATGCTTCAAGATGTTATTACAATGAAACGCAACAACATTAATGCTATTCGCACCTCTCATTATCCTAATGACAGCCGCTTTTATCGTCTTTGTGATGTTTATGGGCTATATATCATAGATGAGTGCAACCTTGAGTCTCATGGTTCATGGGATCCGTCTGTACGCTGTGGTGGTGACAAAGACTCTGTTGTTCCGTATGACCGCCCGGAATGGATGGGCGCTATGTTGGATCGTGTACATTCCATATATGAACGGGATAAGAATCATCCGTCAATATTGATTTGGAGCTGCGGAAACGAGTCTTTCGGCGGTACTGTAATATATGAGATGTCTAAGCTGTTCAAAAAGCTTGACCCACTGCGTCCTGTACACTATGAGGGTGTTTTTCATGATAGACGATATAACGACACAAGCGACATCGAGAGCCAGATGTATACTCCGGTCTACAAAATCCGTGAGTTTCTACAAAAAGACTGTAGCAAACCTTTTATAAGTTGCGAGTACACTCATGCTATGGGCAATTCTTGTGGTGCAATGCACAAGTACACAGAACTGACAGATACAGAACCGTCTTACCAAGGTGGGTTTATTTGGGACTATATTGACCAAACGTTAACTAAAAAGAACAGGTACGGCGAAGAATTCGAGGCTTACGGCGGTGACTTCGGTGACCGTCCAACAGATTACAATTTCAGCGCCAACGGCATAGTGTATGGTGTGGATAGAAAACCGTCTCCGAAAATGGCGGAGGTTAAGTTCAATTATCAAAACATTAGCGCAAACGTGTCTGGCGATAAGGTCACTGTAATCAACAAGAACCTATTTACCCCTACATCGGTTTACGACTGTGTTATTATTTTGCAGCTAAACGGTGGGGTTGTGTGCCAATCAATACTTGAGACAGATGTTCCACCTCTGGGTCAATGCGAATATCCACTCCCTGTACCTGTGCAGACAACTCCGGGTGAATATGCCATTACAGTTTCGTTCAGACTTCGCGAGGATACGCTTTGGGCTCCGCGAGGGCATGAGGTTGCATTCGGCCAGTATGTTTACAGCATAGAGGAGCTTAAGCCGACAATCCACCAACCTTTAGAAATCATCCGCGGGCATTTGAACCTCGGTGTTCGCGGTGACGGCTTTGAAGTACTCTTTTCCGGTCTGCACGGTGGGCTTGTTTCCTATCGTTACGGCGGTCGCGAGATGATTGAAAGCATTCCAAAGCCTAACTTTTGGCGTGCCCCAACAGATAACGACTGCGGCAATCATATGCCTGCACGTTATGCTCAATGGAAGATTGCAAGCTGTTATCTCTCACACAAGCACCAAGATGGAATGACAATCGCCAGACCCGAAATCACAGAGGGTGACGGAAACGTTAAGGTTGAGTTTAAATACTTCATGCCTACAACGCCCCAAACAGTCTGTTTCCTTGCTTACACTGTGTTCGGTGACGGAACCATTGAAACAAACCTCCGGTATGACCCGGTGAAGGAGCTTGGAGACATGCCGGAGTTTGGAGTGATTTTTAAATTAAACGCCGACTATGACAGATTACAATGGTATGGATTGGGCCCCGATGAAAGCTATAGCGATCGCAACAAGGGCGTTAAGCTTGGTATTTACAGTCATTCTGTTGCTGAAAGTATGGCAAAATACGTTGTGCCCCAGGAATGCGGTAACAAGAGCGGTGTTCGTTGGGCACGTGTGACGAACCGTCTTGGTTACGGATTTGAATTTAGCGGTGACCGCATTAACTTTTCCGCGTTGCCCTACACGCCACACGAAATGGAAAATGCTATGCACCCCCATGAGCTTCCAAGACCTCATTATACCGTTGTACGAGTTTCTATGGCTCAAATGGGCGTTGGTGGTGACGACAGCTGGGGCGCTCGTACACATCCGGAGTATCTCATTGATGTAACAAAGCCTTTAAGCTTTACATTCCGATTTAAGGGAGTTTAACCTCCCTTAAACCATTCCTCTTCCCCCGAATTCAAATTGTCCTCCGGTTTGAATTCGGGGATTTTTTGTTACCTTATATAATGTAACTATTATGCTCATTTGGTACGTCTAAAGAACGCTATCTAATTCGTATTATTGTACGTTCTACACTGCCATTAATTAATTCTGAAAGTCTATGACGAGCGTTACCAATAATAACTGTTGTACCATTTTTTACAGGTTCTATAATAAATTCAAGTTTAGCTTTAGCCCCATTAGCTCCAGCTCTTGAAGCTCCAATGCAACCGCTTTGAGCTATACGAATATTGTCTATTAACTCATAAGTATTAGCACCGGATATTTCTTTTATTAATGAAGATGTGTCGTTTTGGTCTTTATATATCCCATCTACACCGGTGAGAAATACAAGTGTTTTATTTTTAATAATAGTATCGACTACAGCAGCTGTTTCGTCATTATCAACACATTCTACCACTTTATTTGTATTCACACGTAGGTTGTTAAGTTCCATTTTACGGTTTTCTTCGCTACTTACAGGGTCATTGTAATTAATGATAGGTATCGATTGTTGTTCACGACATCTACTTAATAATCGACGTATATGGTCGCATTTTTCGTTGTCATTAAAATGTTGATGCTCTAACAATACTTGACGAATACCAAAGAAAGGATTAATAAAACGACGATAATTTTCCATAAGAATTGCTTGACCTTGAGCTGCATAATCCGTTTTTATTTCCTCTATATCACCTTTTAATTCCACACCGTTATTACGTTTCATATAATCTATGCGCCCTATTTCTGTTGCACCAGAAGAAACCCATATCCAACCGGGGCAAAGTTCTGCACCAATACGAGAAAATACATTATAATCAATATCATTATCCGTTTTGCGTATAAGAGCCATAGAACCAATTTTCCCAACATATTCACAATCAAATGTCATTTAATAGAACCCACCTTTGTTATATTCGCATTATATAAATAATCTTGTATTCTGTAACTAAATTTTAATTGCAGAATAGTTATTATTTTCTTCATCAAGTATACAATAGGTTTTGTTTAATATCAATTGGTTTTAAATATTAAAACTTAGTCCTAACTTTACAGAACCTCAAGTTAAGACTAAGTTTTTACGCGTTAGTTTCGTAAACTTATAATAATTCTGTTGTCATTATTTATTTCAGAGTTAAAAAACAATGCAACATCGTCATACAACGTTTTTTTGTTTTCCTTTAAACCAAAAACATAATCCCCTCCCTTATCTTTAATCTTCTTGCAGATTTCTTTTTGACAATGTAGTGCATCTAATATTATGTTTTGCCTTTTACATAAATATTGTCGAGCATTTCCTGAAAAACGGGGATTCAATTTGTCTTTTCATTTATTGATTTCTGCTCCAATGTAACTCCGCTTTCTGTTAGATATGCGGTCAAAATTTGCAACGCTGAATGAGGGCACCTTTCTTCGAAGTCCTATGAATTGCCTTTCCGTCAACTGCTATAATATCTCCCAAAGATTCTACTTTTTCTTTCATAATCTCAATAATTACTTTTTCAACGGCATCTCCGTCTATTAGATTCAATATACGGCAAAATGTCGACTTTGATGGAATTTTTTCAATTTCAAAATTTTGCTTAAAAAATTCCACCTTGCTTTCTGCGAAAACTACGATTTCGGCTAAGCTATCTAGTCAACTTAATACTGCGCACATTATGACCATAAATACATCACTTAATTTATGTTCAATATAGCACATATCGATTAATTTGGAAAGTTTATGAAACAAACGTGTAATTCTTAGGTTTTTTCTTGACCGATTTCTATTGCGCCTTTATAATCGAAAACATTATTAAGAAATGAAAGGAATGAATAGCCAACGAGAAAGTTCAGAATTCTAACTACTGTCGCTATTTGCATCGCGGTTTATTTTTTGATTGAAAGTAATTTGGAAATGGTTTTAAAGCCATACGTCTATGCTTTAAATGCTTTTTATCTAATTGTTTTTGAATATGTGCCCGAGTTAGGCTATCGGGAGATTAACGGGATTATAGTTATCGGCAAGGATTGTGTGGGTTCAAAATTGTTTATCAGCCTTTTTTTGATTTTCAGTTTTTGCTATGACTATAACCACGACGGGATGTTAAAGGGTGTTTTGATGATTTTCTTAACTTGCATAACAGCTTTAGCTATGGCCTTTATAATTACCCTTTTCAGAATTACTGCAAGCATTCCGTTCTATGGTATGAAGGATTTCAAACTCATTCACACCATCCTGTCACTTTTGATTTACTTCGGCTCGTCATTGGGGTTATATTCAATTTTAACCTATCTATCGTATAAAAAAAGGAGGCAATAATGAACAAACTCAGCGAATTCAAAAGGCTTATTTTATTTATCACATTACCTCAAATACTATTGGCTGTTGTTCTAGCCTATGCGTTCTTTAATGCTAATGAACTGCCAAACCTTCCCATTTCGATTATTTTCTCTGTTAAGGCATTATTCATAGCTGCAACAACAGCGTATTGCGTTAAGCACATAAATGAAGAACCAGATATAAAGGCACTATGGATTATCTTCGCAAGTTTTATTGCCATATTTTCGGCGGCTATAGTTTTATTGTTCGTTGCACATAAGAGTATAGGCTCGTTTTTTACTATAGAAACAATATACATTCTTTTAGACGCTATCTCTATGATATACCTTGCGCGTGCTATAATTTTGAAGAACTATCCGAGCAATAAGCTTAGCGAACAGAATATGCTCGTGCTCTGTCTTGGTGTACCGTTCTTTATTTATCTTCTGTTGGCAAATTCATATTCGCTTGGCAACATAAGCTTTGTATTGGCAATATGCTTAGCTTGCTTTTTCCTTTTCTTGCTCGGGAAATTGGCTTACATAGCCTATTTGAAACGCAAGGATAAAGAACAATCCGAAGTAACCTTTAAAAAGTATTCTCGGAGATATAGGGTTTTTATTCTTATAGCCGCTGTGTTAATGCCACAAATCGGATTATCTATAAACAATATTGCATTCGAACCAGGTATCTTGGGCAATTACACGAGTCCTTGGTTTTACTTTATTGCTCTTGCAAACGGATTAATTCTTTTGGTTGATATAAAAGACATTAAATACAAAATACCCATCTATTATCTTAAGGTTACGGGGTTTGTGTATATTTGTTTCTTTGCACTCGTATTTATTCCGTTTATGCCATATGGCGTTATTGGAATTATATATTTCGGACTTGGTATACTCGTCTATGTGCCAGCAACCGTTTTTATTATACAAATAAAACAGATTTTAAACGATTTTAAATATTTAAACACAATATATCAGAAAAAACGCCTAATAATCATAACCATACTCGGCGCTTTTACCCTGCCTGTCATTGTCTATCTGAATTTTATAATAGACGGATTAAATTTTAAAACAGCAATGTCCTATGTAACCCCAAATTCATCTTCAATACAGGAATCTCAAAAAACCGTTAATATTTTCAGGCTAAAACGCTCTTTAAATGAAATAAAGAGCTCTTTTGAATCTGTCAATCGCAGAGATGAGTTGGTTTTACCGGAAGGAACACCTATTATATCTACAATTTACCGGTATGTTTCATTAAATAATATGTATTATACCGAAAGCATGTTGGACACACTAAATAAAACATTTCTACCGGAAAGTAATGGATTTTTTTCCGAATCCAGACGTTTTACTGATTCAGAAACAGAAGACTATGAGGTGAAGGTATCAACAAGTAATTTGGAATATGACGCGGTTTCTGGTGCGTATAAAATTTGGGTTGATATGGAGATTACAAAGCCGGAAGATGTGTTCGGCAGTGAATTTAAAACGAGCTTTACTTTGCCTGATGGGTGCTTTGTAACCGATTATTACCTATACGTTGGTGACGAGAAGAAGATGGGTATCATAACGGATAAAAGAGCCGCACAGGTTGCCTACGAAAGTATAATAAGGACACCTAGAGACCCGGGAATTCTATACTTTGAAAACCCAAACACCCTCACTCTAAAGGTGTTTCCATTTCCTTTTGACGGCTCATATACGAGAAAAACCGGTTTTCAAATTATGTACAGCCAAAACGAAAAACTTGTAATAGCCGGAAATCGTATTTCTTTGCCAGCCGAAAAGTCTTTGACCACTCCACTCGTAATGCAGGGCGTTGAATTTGTGCCTGCCACATACAAAGAAACGCTTGGTAAGATAAGCAGAAAACCTCAATATTATTTTTTGCTGGACTCTGGCGAAGGAGCATCTTTTTCGCAAAATTTAGAACTTGCCAAGAACTATGCAACTAAAAAAAACATAGACAATCCAATTTTCTATTCCGTTTCATATCAAGCCAAGGAAGTAAGCCCATTATCTCAAGAGCCAAGCGTTGTAGCCGAGGGTGGCTTTAATGCAGCTTTGGCAATTCAAAAAATAATGAAATCAACGTCACCGGACTGTTTTCCAATTATCTTTCTCGTGACTGAAAAAATCTCAAGAACCACTCATCCGAACCAAACTCAGTTTATAAAGCAGTTTCCGGAAACTGACTATTACTATTACCTTAATCGGGATTTATCAATCTTGGCCTGTAATTTCTATAACAGTTTAATAGACAAAACCACCTCTCCTTTAATAGATGATGTTGTGGATTACAATGGTTTTATCTTAAAAGCCAGCAATAACAGCGAAACCATACTCATAGAGAAAAACATAATTGAGCAACCGCAAACAGATTACGCAAAAGCTTTTACGCTGTATAGAGACGCTTTGACCAAGACATCTGACACTGAACAAATATCCGTTATAAAGGATTCGATAAATCAAAGGATTTTAACAAACGGAACTGCGTTTATCGTTATGGAAACAAAGGAACAAGAAGAGTTTCTCCTTTCCTTGCAAGAACGGTTCTTGAACGGAGAAAATTTTGAAACACCATCTGTTATGATGTCGGAATCAGGTTGGATTTATATTATTTTAAGCCTATGTACTGTTTTATTTTTAAGAAGAAAATCTATGGGTTTAATTAAAAAATCTTAAATAAGATTAAAAAACGTTGTAATAAAAAATTTCTATGGTATAATTCCAAGAAAAACGCCAAAGGAGGTTTTCTTATGAAAAGAACTAACAAGCAGGTGTCACTGAAGTGGAAGATAGCCTTACCGTCTATTGGTCTTTTTTGTATTTCTATTGCCGTTGTTTTGGTGTCTGTTTTGCTCATATTCTATAACACGTCAACTAGGTTATCCAAGGATTATGCTTTAGAACTGGCTCGTAATTCATCCGGTGTTTTATCCACAAACATCGAAAAACTTGTTTCGACAGTGGAAACAATAGGAACGGTTATAGAAACTGAGCTTATCGAAAATAGGCTTAAAAGAAGTGATTTTGTTGACTTAATTGGAAACGCATTATTGAAGTTTGATAAAATTGTTGGCATAGGCTTGATGATGGAGGAGGACTTTTTCAAAGCCGAAGGCGGTTACGAGTTTGAAGACGGCAAGTTTCATCCGTACATTTTCAAAACATCTTCAAATACATTTGACTTTTCCAGCGTTGGAGACTATTCGGATTTTTCAAAAGAGGATTATTACACAAACCCTAAACAATCAGGAAGGACTTATATAAATGACCCATACATATATGAGGTAAACAACCAGCCTGTTCTTATGGTTACTATATCCGTGCCTCTGTATGTAAACGGAAAGTTTATTGGTGTTATGGGTGCCGATGTTGATGTAAAATTTTTTGAAGAAAATCTATCGAATGTGAAAATTTTCAAAAGCGGATACTTGTTTTTAATAAGCTCTAATAACTATCTAGCATACTACCCAGGTAACAAGTACACTCCCGGAGTAAGCTTACTTGAAAGCTGGAAAGACTATCCGGAAGTTTTAACGGCTATTGACCAAGCTATCAATACAAAAACTAACACATATTCAAGAACCTACAGCAGTATCATTGACAGTAATATGGACTTCCACTATATACCTTTTAGTTTTGCGGGATTGGACAAACCTTGGATAATCGGTGCTACAGTTCTTAAATCGGAAGCAGACGCTTCAATTAACTTTGGCATACTTGTAGGTATTATACTCAGTGTTGTTGCAACGCTTATATCTATGTTCATCTTGATTTACATCGCAGGCAGAAGGATTAAACCTCTTAACAAAATTGCGGGTGTTGTTTCAAAGATGATTGAAACCGGCGATATGTCAATTAATATGAATTCAAACGATATTCCAAACGACGAGGTCGGCCTTGTGGCTGTTTCCTTTATAAAGCTTACCGATATGATGAACGAATGGATAGGCATTATGAAGAAGGCCGCAATTGGCGATTTCTCAATGAACATCGTTGAACGTTCTGACAAGGATGAATTTTCAAAGAACATGAACCTAATGATGTCAAGCAACAAGAAATATATTGAAAATATTTCATCGGTTATGCATGAGCTTTCCAAAGGCAATCTCTCCGTGCACATTGATATGGAATATTCGGGCGACTACGCACCAATTAAGGGCTCTATTAATGAAACCGTTTTGAAGATTAAAACCTACATTGAAGAAATTTCAAGTATTTTGAACCTTCTGAAACGTGGTGTGCTTTCCCAGTATATAAACAGCGACTTTGTCGGTGATTTCAACGAACTTAAAACATCCATAAATAGCATGATAGACACGCAGAGGTCTTATATCTCAAATATATCTGAGGTTATGAGCAAAATGAATGACGGTAACCTGAATGTGTCTATAGACATTGACTTCCTTGGAGATTTTGCACCAATTAAGACATCTGTTAACCAGACCATACGTTCGCTTAAAACCTATATTAACGAGATAACACGGATTTTGCGGCTCCTTTCCGAAAAGGATTTAACTTGCAAGCTTAATATGCAGTTCAATGGTGATTTTAAAGTACTTGAAGAGTCATTAACCAAGATTGTCAATGTGCTTAACTTGACCCTTACAGAGATAAAGGGCGCAACAAGTCAGGTTGCTTTAGGTTCAAGCCAGATATCCACAGGTTCACAGGTTCTGTCTCAAGGCTCAATAGAGCAGACAACATCCTTGACAAATCTTTCCGATACAACAGCGCAAATTATCAAAAAGGTGCAAGCCAGTGCAGAGAATGCGAAGTCAGCCGTACAGATGAGCAAGGAATCCGCGCTTGAGGTTGAAACAGGTAACGAAAAGATGCGCAAGCTTGTTGAAGCCATGGAGGAGATTAACAAGACCTCGGGTGAAATATCAAACATTATTAAGACAATAGACAACATTGCGTTCCAGACCAATCTGCTTTCATTGAATGCGGCTGTTGAGGCCGCAAGAGCCGGGGAATCCGGAAAGGGATTCTCTGTTGTTGCAGATGAAGTGCGCAGTCTTGCGATAAGGTCGGGCGAGGCCGCAAAGAACACGGCTCAATTAATAGAGAAATCCATCTTGGCCGTAAAGCATGGCGACCAATTAACCAAAGACACAGCCTCCTCGCTAAGCCAAGTTGTACTTAAGACGAACAAAACAAGCGAGCTTGTGAACGAGATAGTAAAAGCAACAGACGAACAGCTTAGTGACACAAACACAATAAACAAAGAGATAGAGCAAATCCTTGATGTTGTGCAATCCAATTCTGCAACAGCTCAAGAAGCCGCAGCGTCCAGTCAAGAGTTGTACGCTCAAGCCGACGCACTTAACGGGCTTATCGACAACTTCAAAATATAATTGTCGTGTAATAAGATTAAGCCAATGCTTAAATCTATAAGGAAAAGACCAATTGAAAATAGAACTTCCTAAAAATACGTAAAAGCTGAAAAAACCCCGCAAAGCTACAGCAACGCTGTAAACTTTGCGGGGTTTTTACGTTTAATTATCTTATAGGAATATAGTAGTCCAAAATAATGTCTCCGTTTTCGTCAGGTGTAGTAAAGCGAGGGCAGTTGTAAAGTTCCATACACCAAGACATAGCCTCTGAATTTAAACCTTTCTCTTTTATAGCCTGTTCGGTTAAATTATGCGCGCTCATGCACACATCAATCTCATTCTTGCCTTGAATCCAACTCAAAGCCGACTTAGTAGCTTCAATTTCTTTCATTACGTACCCCTCTGGTACGCTTGCACCTTCCTTGAATAACATCCCGCATATATAAGAAAAATCTCCATCACCCTTGTCCCAATCAAGCATAATGCCTACATATGAGCTGTCAAAAATGAAATCCGACTGTTTTTCAAGTGTTTCGAAGATGTTCTCTGAGAAACATTTATCCCAGAAGGGGCCTATACGGTTATCCCCCTTCATATGCGCCTCCATGCTGTATCGAAGCTCCTTACCAATTACACAAAGATTCGGCAATTCCACTACCTCAAATTTAATCAACTTTGCCATTCAAATTCCTCCCTTTTTATATTGGTTGCCTCTAAGAGCCTGTTTAATATCTCCAATTTACGTACTTTCGGTTGATTTTTTGCTCTGCTACGTCAACGCCTCCTAGCAGACTTTTCTTCGAGTATGCGTCGTCGGCGTTTCCTTGCATATCAAATAATCATCTCGATATTACGCTAAAAGCGAGATATTAAACAGGCTCTAAAAACTCATCTGCTCAATTTCAGGCGTTTCATGATATTCATTTAAATATTTGAATATCTGATTAGTATGGCAGACGATATTATATTTTTTACAAGTTTCGTAAAAAATCTTCATAAGAATATTATGGTTATCGCTTGTAACCTGATAACTATAACCGTATTTTTTCATATATTTTTGCTTTAAGCCCGGAAAATGCTCGTCAAGCTTTGCATAAAAGTATTCTCTGTCTCCGTCTCGAAGTGTAACCCCTATGCCAAAATTTAAAATACCATAAACACCGGCTTCGATGCAGTAATTTAAAATTCCGCGTAGATTTTCTTCGGTATCGTTTATAAACGGAAGTATGGGCGAAAGCCAAACAACGGTTGGTATACCGTTGGCATTCATGATTTTGAGAACCTCAAACCGTTCACGCGTCGTGCAAACATTAGGTTCGAGTATCTTGCATAAGTCTTCATCATAAGTTGTTAATGTAATTTGAACTACGCACTTTGATTTTTTGTTAATAGCCTTTAACAAGTCTAGGTCTCGTAATATGCCGTTCGACTTAGTTAGGATGGCAAGTCCGAATCCATATCTCTCTATAATTTCAAGACACTTTCTGGTGTAACGAATTTCATTCTCAAGCGGTATATATGGGTCTGTCATAGCACCTGTTCCTATCATACACTTTTTACGTTTTCTTCTAAGCGTAGCCTCCAAAAGCTCCGGTGCATTCCTCTTAACCTCAATATCCTCAAAGTCATGATTAATTTGATAACACTTGCTCCTGCTGTCGCAATATATACAACCGTGTGTACAGCCACGAAATATGTTGATGCCGTTATTAGCCGATAATATCCCTTTTACTTCACTGTAATGCATGAAGTCAACACCTCTCTTTAGAAATATACCGTAAACATTATACCACGACTAATATGTGATTGGTATACAATGTACAACAACCGCAAACCCTTGAAAATACTGGGTCGTTTTTACTAGCGATTACTAATATAACAATAAGTCTATCTTTATATAACACGATCTATTATAACCTATAAATTGGACAACAGTACGTCATATTTAAGAAAAAATTTTTAAGCGTGATGCCAACCTACAGCAAATGTAAAGAACAAAAGTCACTAACCTAACTATAAAACAATATCGAAAATCCTAATTGACTTCAATAAATAAGTCTTGTATAATAGTTATTGACTATTGGTCAATAACTATTAATGCGGAGGTGATAAAAAGATGGCAAGACCTGTAAAGAAATCTCCAGAAGTGTGGAGAAATGAAATCATGAGTGCCGCCGTTGAATTGTTTTTATCAAAGGGATACGAAGAAACAAGCGTTACCGATATTATGGAAAAGGTCGGCGGTGCAAAAGGAATGTTTTATCGTTGCTTTGAAAGTAAAGAAGAAGTTATGCAAGCAATAGGCGATAAAATGTTTTTTGAAAACAATCCATTTGAAACCATCAAAAAACGTAAAGACCTAAACGGATTGCAAAAAATTCGAGAGCTGCTTGTACTGGGTCAATCGGATGCCGAGCGAAACAATCTTAATGCACAGGCAATTCCTATCCTCAAAGACCCACGCATTTTGCAGACAGCCATTGAGGCTAATAAGCGTATATTAACCCCGTTATGGTTTGAACTGTTGGAGGAGGCTCGCTTGGACGGCTCTATTAAAACCGAATATAGTAAGGAACTGTCCGAGCTATTACCTCTTGTCAACTTTTGGCTCATGCCGTCTGTCTATCCTGCAACTGCGGAAGAAATACAACATAAGTATCTCTTTGTTATAGAGGTGCTTGCTAAAATGGGGTTGCCTATTATGGATGACAAAACAACAAAATTGGCAGAAAAATTTCTTTGGGATATATCCCCTAAACAAAAAGATTAGGAGGAACAAAATATGGCTCAAAAGTTATTTACCAAAAACTTTACCTTGCTTGTTTTAGGGCAAGCAAGCTCACTATTTGGAAACATGATATTAAGGTTTGCTCTTTCCATGTATGTGTTAGAGGCGACAGGTTCAGCAACCATTTTTGCAGGCATTTTAGCAGTTGCAATAATCCCCACTATTTTGCTTTCTCCCCTTGGTGGTATTCTTGCCGACAGAGCGAACAGACGAAACATTATGGTAGCCTTAGACGCCTTAACAGGAGTTTCAGTTCTATCTGCCACTCTTTTATTTAACCTTGGAAACGATATTGCAGTAATCAGTTTCTTGCTTGTTGTGCTTTCCATTTTAGGAGCATTTGAAACCCCTACTGTACAGGCTTGTGTGCCACAAATGCAAACAGGAGATAACATTATCAAAGGAAATGCTGTTGTCAATCAGATAGCGGCGGTGTCTACTTTAATTGCTCCGATATTAGGCAGTGTTCTTTATACCGGCTTTGGCTTAAAGCCTGTTATGATTACAAGCATTGTTTGTTTCTTTCTAACTGCCACACTTGAATGCTTTATCAAATTGGAATACATACACTATGACAATCGCAAGGGAATTGGGAAGATTATTAAGAATGATTTTACTGTAAGTATGCAATTCATGTGCAAGGAGCAGCCCAGCATTCTCAAAATGCTGCTTTTGGCGGCAATTACCCGTTTCTTTGTTATCGGAACGGCAATGGTGGGCTTGCCATATATCGTGCGTAATATTCTTGGGCTTAGTGCAACCTACTATGGTGCTGCTGAAAGTGCTTTGGCAATCGCCACAATCCTTGGTAGTATCGCCGCTGGACTGATGATAACAAAACTAAAAATCCGTAAGCTATCGTTTGTTCTTGCAGCATTTGGCGTGTTTCTAATTCCTCCGGGTATTGCGTTCTTGTTTCCTCTTGGCTTAGTTACCACCTATATAATCAATGTGATTGCTTTTTGTGGGATAAACATTGCAACGGCTATCTTTTCCATTTTTGCGGTGTCAGTAATACAGCAAAAGACACCGACGCATTTAACAGGAAAAATCATGGCATATACGGCGACCATTACCATGTGTGTCCAGCCTTTGGGTCAGATTGCATACGGATTTCTTTTTGATGGCTTTAGCAGTTCAGTTTACCTTGTACTCATCCCCACAGGTATCATTGTTTGCTTGATAGGACTATTGGCTACAGATTTCTTTAAAAAATTAGAACACCAATGGTGACAACAGCAGGTCATATTTAAGAGTATTGAAAAAATAAAACCATTACTATATAATCCTTTAAATCAAAAGAACTTAGTCTGCGTGAAGTTTATCATTTTACAATACAGATTAGAGGATTAGGTAATTATATGGATAATATAAC
>CAYPQA010000020.1:0-23772 GCA_964412725.1 uncultured Eubacteriales bacterium | reverse complement strand
GGAGGTAGCGCTATGAGTGGATACCGTATTTCCGGCGGGCAAAGGCTTTGCGGAAGTGTACGCGTTAGCGGCGCAAAAAATTCCTGCCTGCCTATTTTATCCGGTACGATTTTGAATGCCGGACGCTGTGTTTTACGAAACGTGCCAGCTATTTCAGACACGTTTGTTTCTATAGATATTTTAAGGGAATTGGGCTGTGATGTGACCTTCGAGAATGGAGTGCTTACTGTCGATTCTAAAGACGCAACCGCAAAGGAGATTTCGCAGTCGACAGCCGCGAAGATGCGTTCGTCATTAACTTATATGGGCAGTATGCTCGGGCGGTTTGGTCGTGTTACAATCGGCCAGCCCGGTGGTTGTGAGCTTGGCTTTAGGCGAACCAATCTTCATGAGGACGCTCTTAGGAAGATGAATGCGGTCATCAACAAGGAGCATGGGCTTTATAAATGCAATACGGAAGGGCTTAAGGGCGCAAGAATACACTTGGATTTGCCCAGTGTCGGTGCAACGGAAAACATTATGCTTGCTGCGGTGTTGGCAGAGGGTGAAACGGTTATAACCAATCCCGCTAAGGAGCCTGAGATTGTTGACCTTCAAAACTTTCTTGTAAGCATGGGAGCAAAAGTCAGGGGCGCGGGAACCGGAACCATAGTTATCGAAGGCGTTAAAAGCTTGCACGACTCCGATCATACAATAATTCCGGATAGGATAGTCACAGGAACTTATCTTGTTGCGGCTGCGATGACGGGCGGTGAGATTGAGTGCTTGAACGTATGTAACGAGCACATCGTTTCGATTACAAATGCTTTGATGCAAACGGGCTGTACCATTAAGGAGAATGATAATAAAATTTATCTTAAAGCTCCTAAACAATTGGAAAACATCGATATAGTCACGACAAGCCCTCATCCAGGATTTCCAACGGACATGCAACCACAATTCACAGCACTTCTTTCAATTGCAAACGGAACCTCAGTCATAAGCGAAACCATGTTTGAACACCGTGACGCTCATATACCCGAACTTTTGAAGATGGACGCAAAAATTCATTCGGAGAAGTGTATCTTTGTCATAAACGGAGTTAAAGAGTTAAACGGCACAACAATAAAGGCAACAGACTTACGTTGCGGTGCCGCATTAATACTAGCCGGACTGGCCGCCAAGGGCGAAACAATTGTTACTTCGGCAGAGCATATACGGCGTGGTTATGAGAAAATAGAAGAGGCGTTTTGCTCGCTCGGAGCAATAATGGCTTATATTGAATAGGGGCTCCGTTGGGGCCTTACATAAAATTGAAATTATGAGAAAATTTTCTGGAATTATTCTTGAATAAAAGTCAAAATGTGATATAATGATATAAAGGCGTATATTGCCTTAGAATATAATTTTTTGGGGAGGAATTAGATATGAAAAGAATTGTTAAGACGGCAGCAGCTTTAGCTCTGGCCATTTCTATGACAACGGCCACATATGCAATGTCCATTCCGGGTGTATCTTTACCCAGCCAGTCCGTTGAGATTACCTTCAAGGGCGGCGATATGAATGTTATGGGTAAAACCATAAAGCTTTCAGATGCCGAAAAGCCATTTACACAAGACGGAACCCTTATGTTGCCGTTTCGTAAGTTGGCCGAAACCTTTGGATTGTCTGTATCGTGGTCAGAAAAGAAAGTCGTTACGGTTTCTGCCGGAGATGTTGCTTACGCCTTTTCTATTGGTCAAACCAAGGCTGACCTCGGTAGTGGCGAGTTCAAGATAATTCCTCCGATTCTTAAAAACGACAGAACCTTTATTGCTGCGCCTTTACTCGAAGCAGCCGGAATAAAAATTAAGTCTGAATAAAATAAATCGGGGGTGTAGCTTAGCTACACCCCTTTACTATGTGAGGAATTTATGAATTACCCAATAATTTTTGACGGTGCGTTCGGAACCTTCTTCTATGAGCAGACTGCACTTAGAGAGGATATCCTGCCTTATCCCGAGCTTGCAAACGAACGTGAACCGGATACGGTTTTAAAGATACACAAGGCTTATTTAGACAGTGGTGTTAATGCAATTAAGACGAATACATTCGGAATCAATACGTCGATGGGACTTTCCTATGACGAGTGCAAAGTTCTTATAACAAAGGGCTTTAGTATAGCCAAGGAAGCTGTTGGGGTGTGCAAACGAGATGTTTATGTGTTTGCAGATTTAGGCCCTTTAATTGGAGATGAGAACGAATACCTTAAGCTCTGTGAATATTTTATCGAAGCCGGTGCTACACATTTTCTGTTTGAAACACTTAACGACTGTACTCATCTTGATGAGGCCTTCAAACTTATAAAGCGCAAGGTTGAAAAACCATTCATTATAGCGTCCTTTGCTGTCTATCGTGACGGTTATTCAAAATCCGGCGGATTTTATAAATCTTTAATAAATCAAGCGCTGGACTTAGGCGCGGATTGTGCGGGTCTTAACTGCATATGTGGCCCCACACATATGCTCAGCCTTTTTAGGGAGTTTGATATTGGAGATAGGCCACTCATAGCAATGCCTAATGCAAGCTATCCCTCAAACATAGGTTCAAGAACCGTCTACCCAGATAATCCTCAATACTTTGCTTCAAAAACAGCATTAATGTTTACGCTTGGTGTAAAAGCATTGGGAGGCTGTTGCGGTACAACGCCCAAGCACACCGAAGCCTTGGTAAAAAGCCTTGCGCAGTTAACGCCGGTGTCAAGCCATGTGACTGTATGTCAAGAACCAGAAAAGCCGCTCACAGGCTTTAAGAACAAGCTTATAATTGCGGTTGAGGTCTCACCGCCTTCCGATACGGATGTTGAATACATTATTAAAGCCGCGGAAGCTGTTAGAAAATCCGGAGCTGATTTTGTAACTGTGCCCGATTCCCCAATGGGCAAGCCGCGTGCAAACAGCTTTATGATTTCGTCGCTTATAAAGCGTTCAACGGGCATTGATGTAATGCCGCATTTATGTTGCCGCGACAAAAATCAGGTTGCAATAAAAGGAGATTTGACAGCAGGAAACATCGATGGCTTGCGTCACGTTTTAGCCATAACGGGTGACAGGCTTACTGAAACGGACAGAGGCTCCGCAAAGAATGTTTTCGGTTTCAACTCATATAATTTAATAAGCTATATAAGACAGCTTAACGAAGATATCTTCAGGCAAACCCCTTACACAGTTGCCGGTGCTCTCAATATCAATGCAACAAATTTTCAAGCTGAATTAAAGCGTGCTGTGCAAAAAATTGAGTGCGGAGTTGACGCTTTATTTTCACAGCCGATATTTTCAGAGAGAAATCTTGAAAATTTCCTTACAGCGAGAGAAATCCTCAAATGTAAGCTTATGGCGGGCATAATGCCTATAGCAGGGTATAAGAACGCGGTATTTTTGAATAACGAAGTACCGGGTATAGAAATTCCGCAGGAGATTATAGACGAGCTTAAGGAAAAAAGCCCTAAGGACGCAAGGCAAATTTGTCTTGAATATTGCATGGGTATAGTTGACAAGCTAGACCATAACTGTGACGGGTATTATATTATAACGCCATTAAAAAAGATTGACTATTCAGTAAAAATAGTTCAACACATACTAGGGAACTTCTAAAAACCCGAATGAGACTCGCGCAAGTGAGGGGTTTTTAGAGGCAACCATTATCCAAATAAAAGGAGTAATTTGTTATGATATTTTGTATTGTAGGAGAAAAGCTTAACAGCTCCATCCCAAAAACACTTGAAGCTTTAAAAACAAGAAACGAAGCCGCTCTGATAAAGCTTATAAAATCACAGGCTAAAGCCGGAGCGGTTTATCTCGATATAAACACAGCTTGCGGTAATAATGAAATAGAGGACATGCTATGGCTTTGCGGTCTTGCTGCTGAGCATAGCGACTGCGGTATTATGGTGGATTCGCCAGATATCGAATGTATTAAGAGCGTATTGCCAAAGTTGCCGCAAGGGCTTGATATATTTGTAAACTCTCTTTCGCCGGACACTGCAACGAATGAATGCATAGATGTTATTCGCTTAGTTAACGCAAAGGTTGTGTGCCTGCCAATGCATCAAAGACGAGTTCCGCAAACAGCACAACAACGTTTTGAGGAAACGAAGAATATCCACAAGTATTTAACTGAACACGGTATACCAAGCGAGAATATTTATATCGATATCTTAACGGAGGCTCTTGCAACCTCCAATGAAGCCGGAACGGTTGCAATTGAAACCTTACAGTTGTGCAAAAAGATACCCGTTAAAACTATTTGCGGACTGTCTAACATATCCTTCGGATTACCTGAACGCGGTAAACTAAATGCAACATTCCTTTCGATTCTTATGTCACATGGGCTTGATGCGGCCATACTTGACCCAACATCCGCACATATAAAATCCGCATTATATATGTCGAATGCGCTTTTAGGTCGAGATGAATACTGTATGGATTATATAGGGTTTATACGAACTTCAAACGAACAATAGAATATCAAAGGAGAATACAATGAGCTTTGAGAATATATCTGAAAATTTAAGGGTTGTAAACGAAAAAATTGATGCGGCTCTTGCAAAGACAGGGCGCAGTCGTGAAAGCTTGACATTGATAGGGGTTACAAAAACAATTGATTTGGATAGAATACGTGAATTAGTTCGCCTTGGTGTAACGCAATTGGGCGAGAACAGGGTTCAGGAGCTTTTGCAAAAGCATGGACAAGAGGGTTTTGATAATGTTTCATGGCACATGATTGGGCAATTGCAGACCAATAAGGTTCGGCAGGTGGTTGGAAAGGTTAGTTTAATTCATTCTGTGGACAGCTTAAAGCTTGCTCAGGAGATTGACAAAGAATCCAAGAAACGTGGCATTGTTTCGGATATCTTGATAGAGGTTAATATTGCTAAAGAAGAGACAAAAGGTGGAGTTTTACCCGAATTGGCGAAATTGCTCGTTAAAGATGCCCTTGAATTAGCAAATATAAATATAAAAGGTCTTATGACCGTAGCTCCTTATGTTGAAAATCCACGAATGAACGAGAAATATTTTGAAAAAATGAATGAATTATTAGTTGACATGAATGAGAATATAGTGCATAATAATTCAATGGTAATTCTCTCCATGGGGATGACAAATGATTACGAAATTGCTATCGAAAAAGGTTCTACTATCGTCCGTCTGGGAAGTGCCATCTTTGGCGAAAGGTATAAAAATACGTAAGAAGATTATTTAAGGAGGAAACTATGGGGGTTCTGGATAAATTAAAGAATTATATGTTAGGAGCCGAAGAGGCGGATGACTATGAATATGAATACGAGGAGGTCGAGGAGGAAAAACCCGCCCCGTCTTATTCTGCACCATACACTAAAAAGGAAACCGTAAGTAGTCCAAGACCAAGTGTAGCCTCTGTTCCAAGTTCTAGCTCAAGCTCTAAGGTTATTAACTTTAAAAACAATGTCCAACTAGAGGTTGTTATCACTTTCCCGACGAATGTTTCGGAAGCTACATCAATAAGCAATGCCCTTAGAGACGGTAAGACTTGTGTTGTTAATCTTGAGGGCGTTGAAAAATCAAACGCTCAACGTGTTGCAGACTTTTTGGGTGGCACAGCTTATGCTCTTGACGCAGAAATTCAACGTATTTCAAATGAAATTTTTATTATTGCTCCTGTTAATGTAAACGTAAGCGGCGAACTCAAAGAAGAACTCAAATCAAACGGCCTTATGTTTTCTTGGTCAACAGCTTTTGCTAGGTAGGTATTATGTCAATTAATATGTCAGCTAATTTTCCAATCTATGCTTTGCTTGTCAAATCTATAAATTGGTTTACTTTTGTTATCTATGCATGTATTACCATAAGGTGTCTTTTGTCTTGGTTTCCAAGATGGCGTGGCAACGTTTTCGCCAATTTAGTTTACGCAATAACCGAGCCTATATTAGGTTCAATAAGAAATGTCTTATACCGTTCTCCATTAGGCGGAGCCGGTATGATGCTGGATTTTTCACCTTTCATCGCTTATTTTTTAATTGAAATGATGAAATCATTACTTATTACTCTTATTGGGATGCTGTTACTATGATTGAATACTCTAAAGTGCTTGACCGTTTTAGTCAGTGCGAACATACCGGTAAAAATTTTTATACGGATTTTCTCGACCCGCTCAAATCTGAGCGGTTTTTTTCCGCGCTTTTACAGAATGATTCTGGAATTACTGTTTTAAGCTATGGCGGTAACGACGAATGCGAGAGAAAAATGCTTGGTTTTTCTTATGATCCGGAATTTTCTTATAATGATTTTCCTATAAGTGTTATAAAATGTACAAGAGGAAAGATGGGGCGCGAGCTTTCGCATCGTGATTATCTAGGGAGTATGTTGTCGCTTGGGATATTGCGTGAGAGGGTAGGGGATATTTTCTGCCGCGAAAATATCGCTTATTTTTTTGTGCAAAACGACATTGCGGATTATATTCTTGCAAATATGGAACGTATCGGCTCCGTTGGTGTAAAAGTATCCTTGCTCTCTAAGGACAGTCCTGAAATTTTCTCAATTGACAAAAGCGTTGAAGTGCAGATTAATGTACCGTCTATGCGGTTGGATGCGTGTTTAAGTGCAGTTTTTAAGCTTTCAAGACAAGAGGCCTCGTCATTCATTGCGTCCGAGAAGGTTCTTGTAAACTGGCAACCTATTACAAACCCTTCAAAAGACATAAAAATAGGCGACACAGTGACGTGTCGCCAAAAAGGCAGGTTTAAAATTTTATCCGAGGACGGAAAAACCAAGAAAGATCGTATTGTTTTAAGCGTTTCCGTTTTGGGACGTGCTTAGTTTAAAATGATTATTTCTCTTGATGTTCCTTTTCTTTCTTCCTTGCTTCAATAACCTTCTGTTGTATATCATTCGGGGCTTCTTCATAACGGTCGAAAGCCATTGTGAAGGAGCCTCTTCCTTGTGTCATCGATTTAAGCTCGGTTGAATAACGAAACATCTCAGCCAAAGGGGCTTCTGCAGTTATTTCTTGTTTAGTGCCCTTTTTACCCATACCAAGGATTTTACCGCGCCTTTTGTTCATATCGCCCATAATATCGCCGGTGTAATCATCAGGTACTGAGACAACAACGTGAGCGATAGGCTCAAGTATGGTAGGCTTAGCTTTCATAAATCCATCTTTAAACGCGAGCACGGTTGCCATCTTAAAGGCCATTTCAGAGGAATCTACAGGGTGGTATGAGCCGTCAACCAAAGTACATTTTATGCCGACAACGGGATAATACGCAAGAGGGCCGGCCTTAACGCATTCCTGAATGCCTTTTTCAACAGCAGGGAAATATTGACGTGGTACGGAACCGCCAAATATCTTTTCTTCAAAGATATAAGAACTTGATGTGTCGCCTGATGGCTCAAATTCCATATGCACATCGCCGTACTGGCCGTGGCCGCCCGATTGCTTTTTATATTTGCCTTGAACCTTAGACTTGCCTTTTATCATCTCTCTGTAAGGCACAATCGGAGTTGAAGCGGTTACATCTATTTTATATTTATTTTTAAGCTTACTAATCAAAACATCCATTTGGCTGTCGCCAACTGTGGAAAGAATGGATTGATGAGTTTCTGTATTAATTTCGAATTTAACTGTCTTATCCTCTTCCAAAAGCTTTGAAATAGCTTGGGCAAGCTTATCCTCGTCGCCTTTGCCGTTCGGAGTTATGGCCATTGAATAAAGAGATTCGGGAAATTCAATTCTCTTTATGCTGTATTGTTTATCTTTATAGCAAAGAGTATCGGTTGTGGCTGTGTTTTGAAGCTTCGCAATTGCGCCTATATCCCCAGCTCGTAATTCATCAACCTCTATTTGCTCCTTGCCACGCAGAACGTATAGATGGCCGGCCTTTTCAACAAAGTCCGTTCTTGGATTATACAGCGGCGTATCTTTATGTATAACCCCCGATAATACACGAAAAATAGTCAGGCGGCCGACATATGGGTCTGCAATCGTTTTAAACACAAAGGCAGAAAGCGACTCTTTTTCTTCACATTTTATTTTAACAGGATTTCCAGTCTTGTAATCAAATGCATCAATTTCCTTGCAAAGCTCAGCTGCGGGTGGGCAATATGAAACGATAGAGTTCATAAGCACGCGAACGCCCATTGTTGTAGTCGCGGCGCCGCAAAAAACAGGAGTAACCGAGCCGTCGGAGAGACCTTGCTTAATACCGCTATCTATTTCTTCAATAGTAAACGGCTCTTCCGCAAAGAATTTTTCCATAAGCTCATCGGAAGTTTCTGCAACAGCCTCGCATATCATGAGATGAAGGTTGTGTACTATGTCAGCCATATGGTCTGGCATTTCACAATCTGATGTTCTACCATTTACAAAGCGACGACCTTCTTTTTTAATCGCGTTAACAAAGCCTGCGAATTTGTCGTTTTCTTTAAATGGTGCCTGAAGCGGTGCGATACTTTTTCCGAAAACGCGCTTCAAATCCTCGACGACCTTATCAAAGTCAGCGTTTTCGTCGTCCATGCCGTTAACAAAAATTATTTTGGGTAGATTAAGGGAGGATGCAAATTCCCAAGCCTTTTCCGTTCCAACCTCTATGCCAGACTTGGCATTAAGCACAATAAGTGCAATATCGGCTGCGGATAAAGCCTCTTTGACCTCTCCCACATAGTCGAAATAACCCGGTGTATCCAAGAAATTAATCTTGCTATCGAGCCATTCAACGGGAATAACGGAGGTGTTGATAGAAACGTGCCTCTTTGTTTCTTCCTGGTCATAGTCACTGACTGTGTTACCGTCGGTGACCTTTCCTAAGCGAGAGGTAACTCCGGCTATATTAAGGGCGGCCTCGACTATTGAGGTCTTACCGCAACCGCTATGACCTAAAACAACAACATTTCTGATTTCGCTTGCAGAATAATTTTTCATACATTACACCATCCCTTTAGTTTTATTCAGCCAATTCTAACATGTTTTACATAAATATTCAATAAGAATTTAATTCCTTTGGGTATTTTTTAAGATATTGTCGAATAATTGCGAATGTGGTATAATTAAATTAATAAAAAAATTGAATATTTTGGAGGAATATTATGAACTGTCCCAATTGTAGGAGCAATAACGTTAGCTCTGTCTCAGAGGTTACAACAACAAGCGATACAAAAGGCTATAGCTGCTGCGCAGGTGGTCTGGGCGCAATTATATTCGGCCCCATAGGTTGGCTATGTGGTCTTTTAGGAATGGGCGAGGGTAGAACAACAACTCGTACGACATTTTTATGGGTGTGCAATGATTGCGGAAGAAAATTCAGGTAAGGGTTTGAAGCTTTGGATAAAGCTTATGAAGCTGGGTGCGCTCACGGGCTGTCATCAAAAAAGCGCGCGCAGCTTTTTCTATAAAGGATATCAATTCCCGCTCTGTGCAAGATGCACAGGCTTGACATTAGGTCAGCTTTTGGGCATTATCCTTTTACCGCTTTGCTCTAAACCTGAGTTCAAAACCATAATTGTTTTTGCGCTATGTTCTACAGGTCTACTTGCAATAGATGGTCTTGGCCAATTGTTTGGATTTTGGGTTTCTACAAATTTTCGACGGTTTTTCACAGGTTTGACTTGCGGTTTCTTTGTTTTTTGGTTTATAATAAGATTATTCTTTAATAAATAAAAGGAGGCGTTTGGGTTGGATAATTTGGAAAGAACAAATTATTATGATGAGCTGGAAAAGGAGGATAATGAAAATCCACATTTAATAAGAGGCACTATCGGTGCACTCTTAGGTGCTCTGGTTGGAGCAATTCCATGGGCTTTGGCTTTTTCATTTGGGTGGTTTGTTAGCTACTTGGGATTTGCTATAATCCTTTTGGCTTTCAAGGGTTATAAGTTATTCGGAGGCAAAGTCAAAAAATCTACAGTTTTTATCTTAGCAATCGTTACTATAATTTCAATTTTTGTTGCTCAATTAACAGGTGAAGTTGCTTCATTATTTAAATACATAGCCGACAATGGTATAGAAGGTTATGGCTTTGCCGACATCCCATACTTTGTTTCAGCAATTTTTTCGGATTCTGAAAGTATTACCAGCTTTTTCATGAACATGGGCGGTGGTTTAATTTTTGCAGCTCTCGGCGGATCACGTATGCTTTCTAGCATTATGACTGAAGCCAACAGTAACAAAAATGTTGAAGTTACTAAGGAAGAAGAGGATTGCAATATAGATTTGAATTAGGCTAATTCATTCCATGCACTATAGCTTTCCTTCATAAATGCGGTTACATCTAATCCATAAGCGCGGTTGACCGGTTCCTTCATAACGTCTTGGGACTTTCCAAAACCACCGATATAGCCATTGTTGAGAAGAAGTATATTATTTGTGAGGCGAAGGGCTAGGTTTAGGTCGTGCATTACGCATATTACTTTAAAATTACTTTGGTTGTTTTTTTCGGTATGTTCAGCTAGATAGTCAATGAGGGTTATTTGATGTGTCATATCCAAATGGTTTGTTGGTTCGTCTAGCAATATTAGGTCGGGCTCTTGGGCTAGTGCGCGTGCTAAAAACACACGCTGCAACTGCCCGCCCGATAACTCTGTTATCCTTTTGTTCCGGACATCATTGCAATTTGTTATTGAAAGACAGTGCTCAACATATTCCATGTCGCTTTTTGAGGGCGAGGAAAGAAAGCTGCGCATATGAGCATATCTGCCCATCATAACTGTTTCAAAGACACTGAAAGGATAATGTGTTGTTGAATTTTGGCTTAAGATTGCAACCTTCTTCGCACGTTCCTGTCTTTTCAACGTTTTTAAATCTATTCCGTCAAGTATTATCTTACCTCTATAATCTATAAGTCCGGCAATAACCTTTAACAAGGTACTCTTGCCGCAACCGTTAGGGCCTATTATACATAGGCTCTTTTCTTTTTGTGTAAAGCTAATATCTGATATTACATCATGCGTATAACCTGCGCTAACATTTTTGAGCTGAAGCATTATGTCCTCCTTTAGTTTTTTTTACGCTTTATAAAAATGTAGACAAAGAAAGGGGCTCCTATAAGCGCTGTTACTGCGCCCACAGGCAGTTCGGATGGTGATATAACCGTTCTTGCTATGAGGTCTGATAGCATCATAAGCCCGCCGCCTAATAGAGCGGATGAGGGCAGAAGGTGCTTGTGAGCTGGGCCGAACAATCGTCTTGCAATATGTGGAGCTACAAGGTCTATGAAGCCCACTATTCCAACGAATGCAATAGCAAAACCGGTCATTGCAGAAGAAAGAGATAGTGAAAACCACTTAACAAAATTAAGGTCAACTCCAAGTCCAAGAGCTTGCTCATCACCGAAACTTGCAATGTCCATTTCAAAGGAATATCGGATAAAAAGCAGAGTGCATAAAATGAGCACAGGGGCAAGGATAAGAACGGATGACCAATCCTTAAGCGCAAAACTTCCCATCTGCCAGTATAACAAACGTTGCATTTCCCCTTTGAACAAGGCCATAATTAAGGTAAGAAGTGCATTTATGAACAGGGATATTATCATACCCGTTAAAATTATCGTGTTTGTTTCCATGCTTTTGTCAATGCCCGATGCTATGCCTAAAGCCAAGAAAACGGTCAAAAGTCCAAACACCAACCCGAATACGGGAACGGTAAGTGTGCTAGCAAACGGTATAGAGAACCCGACCAAAATGACAAGAGCTGCTCCGAAAGATGCACCAGAGGATATGCCTAGGGTGTAGGATGATGCGAGAGGATTTTTGAGAATACCTTGCATAACCGCACCGCTTACCGCCAAGGCGGCACCCACCAAAAACGCAAGAAACGTTCTTGGCAGGCGGATATTCCAAAGAATGGATAGATTTATTGTATCCACATCATCAAGCAGGAATGACATAGGGCTTATGGCCTTACCTATAATTATTTTAACCGTGTCAACAGGGTTGATATTCACGCCGCCTATTCCTACAGAGAGCATTAATGCCAATAAGACTGTCAGAGTCAACAATGTATATTTGAGTTTTATGTTCATTTTGTGTAGTATTCCGGATAGACTGCCGCTGCCATCTCTTTCATAGCGTTAATAATCAAATGATTGGACTGTGAGCTGGTGTTTTTGTCTATCAAATATACGTCTTTGTTTTTAATCGCTGTTATATTCTCCCAGCCTTTCCTTGACAAAATTTCATTCACAGGCTCGTCGATAAAACCGTTATTTGTAATTATAACATCAGGATTTAGTTTAACCACAGCCTCCTCTGTTATAGAAAGCCAACCTTCCTGTGAATTGAATATGTTCGTTGCGCCTATGGTTTCAATCATTTCATCCAGATAAACACCCTTACCAAAGCTATATAGGGCGGGTAGGGCTGAAATTTCAAAATATACGGTTTTTTTATCCTTTATGTTTTCCGCTATATTTTTAAATTCTTGGATGTTTCTCTCGAATTCATTAAGGATTGTCTTTGCCTTTTCGGTTGTTCCAGTTAAATCCGAAATCATTTCGAGGTCACGCACGATATCTTCTATACTCTCAGCAACAGGTACAAATTCAACCTTTATACCTGCGTCCGAAACCGGCTTTAGCGGATTATTACCCGCAACAATACTCATACTTGTTGCAAGGATTAAGTCTGGCTTCAAGCTTAGAAGCTTTTCAACATCAGGTGACATAAGGTCAAAGGCCGGTATGTCTTTTTTTATACCCTCAATCCCAACCGAATAATCATCAACTGCGATGATGTCATCGCCCAATTCCAACGCAACCAAAGTCTGTGTTATCTGAGCCGACAAACTTACAATCTTTTTCGACGATGTTTCTTCTTGAACGTGTTGCGGTTTTGCACAGGCAGTCAATAAGACAAGTGCAAGTAAAAACAGTTTTCTCATTTCAATTCCTCCGATTGATCAGACTTTTTCCTTTGTATTTTGCAAAATTGCAATAAAAAAAGCCTTGAAGAATCAAGGCATGGCTTCGGAAATTGTCCGAAGGGCGCAAAACACCCAAGCCATACACCCCATTCTCTGTGGAGCTATAGCAGGCAGGCACCACGCCTACCTTTATCGGGAAGGTATTCCGACTGAGGTTAAATAATTAACCGACACGGTAGCAGGACTGTTTGAGACTCTAACTCAATTCCCTTGATCCGATAAGCTTGGTAAGTCTAGCACAAGTCTTGGAAATTTACAAGACTTTTTTCTAAGAATTTCAGCAGCGCATTGGTCTGTATCTGATCTAATTGTGGTATGAAAGGTTGTGATACCAGCCGAAACGAGTAATTTTAAAGAGCACAATAAAAATATTTCATTTTTTCATCCTTTCTTCACAATATATAGATGTATATATAAACAATATACATTTTAAACTTGTTCAAGTCAATACATCTATAAATTGTGTGTTAAAGTCTATTACGTGAAATGAGGTGTAATTATGAAAAAATGTAATGAAATTCTTAGAGGATTGCGAGAGGATAGGGACTTGAAACAAGCGACGATTGCAAGTCTTTTGGGTACGACACAGCAACAATATTCTAAATATGAAACGGGCGAAAGTGAGCTTCCGCTACGTGCGTTGGCGATACTTACGGACTATTATAATGTATCCGCTGACTTTATTATGGGGCGAACAGAGTGCAGGGAGGGTGTTAATGCTGTTAATCAAAAGATAACCTCCGATTATACTGTTGGGGCACTTGTGAACGATATCCTCTCATTAAGCAAAGCTGCTCAAAAATCTATGCTTGAATATATTGGATTGCAAAAGTTAAAGGAACAGTCAGAAAAGAAATAAAGTCGTCCTAAAAAATTGTCCTAACGACGTGTTTCATATCCGATTTAATGCGTTAAGGAGTATAACTGAAATTAATGTATGGGCGATGAATACGTTTAAAAATTCCAGAGGCCACATTTAACCTTGAATTCGTGGTAAAAATAATATAGAATAAGGATTATTCCTAAAAGAGGAGATGTATTATGAAATTTTCAGAAATTGCTTACAAAAGGGCAGACATTGATGGTTTTATTGAAGAATTGAAAAAGTGTACGCAAAAGATTAAGGACGCAAAGTCGGCGGACGAGATTATTGAAACGCTCATTGAAACAGAGATTAGTGAATCGGCTTTATCATCTTTTTCAACCATAGCGCATATCAGGCAAACCGTTAATACGGCTGATGAATTCTACGAGGAAGAGGCAAATTACTATGCCGAAAAAGAGCCGCTTTTAGAGGAACAAGGCTTGTATCTTAAAAGGGCTCTTATAGAAAGTCCATTCAGAGCAGAGGTTGAAGCAAGTGAAAGAATAGGTACTTTGCCGTTTATTAACGCAGAGCTTTCTATAAAGACAATTTCACCTGAAATTGTGCCTATGCTTGCCGAGGAAAATAAGCTTATTATCGAATACAGAAAGCTTCAAGGTACTCTTGAGGTAGAGTTTGACGGTAAAAAGCTTTCACCCTCACAGATGGATTTCTACCTTGAGAGTAATGACAGGGATTTACGTAAGCATGCGAATCGCGCACTTGCGGCTGTGTATGACGCAAACAAGGATAAGTATGATGAGATTTATGATAAACTTGTAAGACTTCGTACGGAAATGGCACAGAAAATGGGTTATAAGAATTTCATCGAACTTGGATATGCAAGAATGATGAGAAATTCCTATAATGAAGATGATGTGAAAAAATTCAGGGATCAGGTTAAAAATGAGCTTGTACCTTTCGTAACAGAGCTTAAAAAGAAACAAGCCAAGCGTTTGGGTCTTGAAAAGCTTATGATATACGATGACAAAGTTATGACAAAAAAGGGCAATCCACAGCCTGTAATTCGTGAAAAAGAGCTGTATGAAGCCGGAATTAATATGTACCGTGAGTTTAACGACGAGACAAAAGAGTTTATAGAGTGCATGGACAGCATGGAAATGTTTGACCTCTACCCAAAGAAGGGTAAGACAAGCGGAGGTTACTGCACCTATATATACAATCAAAAAAGCCCATTCATCTTTGCAAACTTTAACAACACAAGCGGTGACGTAGACGTATTCACCCATGAATGCGGGCACGCATACCAGGCTTATTTAGCGCACAAGGAACATTTTAATAAGACAAAGGGCTTTGAGCTTATGGAATCTCTGCACGGAACCTATGAAACCTGTGAGGTTCATTCAATGTCCATGGAGTTTTTGTGTTGGTCAAAGCTTGAACGTTTTTACGGAGATAAAACCGATATGGCCAGACTTATACACTTAATGGATGCGCTATTCTTTATTCCTTACGGATGTATGGTTGATGAGTTTCAACACATTATGTATGAAAATCCAAACCTTACACCTGCGCAAAGAAATGAGGAATGGAAAAAGCTTGAAAACCAGTATCGCCCATATTTAGATGCAACAGGTATACCTTTCTATGGCGAAGGACGCGTATGGCAGAGACAGCTTCATATCTACACCTCCCCATTCTATTACATCGACTATTGTCTTGCACAAACCGTTGCGCTTCAAATTATGGAAAAAATGCAAAAGGACGGCTGGGATAAAGCATATGACACATACATGAGCTTTACTCGTCTTGCAGGACGCTTTAAATTCACCGAACTTCTCAAAAAGGCTGGCTTAAAAAGCCCGTTTGAAGACGGTGTTCTGAGCGGCGTTATTTCAGAGGGAAGAAAATATATCCAAGCTCACGATAGTATTTTGTAATCTAAACTATATTGAAAATAAAAAGCACAGCCAAAGTCTATTTTTTCAAGACTTTGGCTGTGCTTTTTTATAGCCCTTTTAATCTCAATTCAAATTCTTTAATAAGCCCTACGCTTGGTTTTATACCCGACTTTACAGCTTTTTGGTATTCTTCAAGCCAAATGTCATAAAGTTTGTACTTGGATACATTTCTCAACAAGACATAAAGCTTATCTCCCCTATCTCTCTTCACATATTTCTCCTCAAAAAACCTTATGCCATCATCATATCTTCCAAGCTCAAATGATAAGCACAAAATTAGTTCAACGATCTCGTTTAAGATAGGATTTGTATTATTTTTTTCACTTAATATTTCATCATAAAGTTTAACACATTCAGACACAGCCATCTCTTTTTCTTCGTCTGAATTTAAGTGGTGAATAAAGGCATCCACAAGTTCGTCAGAATAATCAGTATAATCGCTGTAATCGCCTACTATCATTGTAATCATTTTTCTAATGTTTGAATAGTATAGTCCTCTGTTATAAAGCCTTAGAACAATCAGATTAAATAGCTCTACCGGCTTGTACCCGACCGCACCAAAAGCATCCTCTGTTCTAAAAATTGAATTATCATATCCTAAATCTGATTTCCTTAAGAGAATAAACAACTTAACAAGCAAATCTGATGCGGCTTCATAGTTTTCGGTCTCATTGCTAAGTGCTTTTATAAATCCCTTAACCGTAAAACGCCATTTTGAACGGCTTTCCTTACGTATGTGCTTGTTTGGGTGAAGATAATATTGATTATACGCATCATCTATAAATTGCTCAATTTCTTGCTTTAATTTTATAAAATCAATTATATCTTCCTTTTTAGCTTTTGAAACCTTTATATTTGGTGAAAACTCTCTCAAATATCTACTAAGCTCTTCATTATCTTTTTCATGCTTAGGCAAGCGTTTGTAAACTTCAACAATCACTTCAATCAAAACCGGCTTATCATATTTATTCAAAAGCGAACGCAGTTCTGATACTAACATGATATCCTCCTTTATAAATTATCTTTCGATAAAAACTTATATCTACGATAGATTTTCATGCCCCAAGAGGAATAAAAATCTATATTTCTGCCCCTTGTCCATAGGAAGTAGGTGTAATAAATTCTACGTTGGCAAAATCGTAACATCATTTCATTAAATAGAACTGAACCTAAGCCTATGCCTTGAAGGTCATGCTTTACACCGAAAGGACCGAAACGCTCAGGCTGTCCGTCCATAGCGCACATAACAAAGCCAACAGTGTTTCCGCTCTTGTTTTGAGCAATAATCATACTGTCCTGTGCACGTCCCGATACAACATTCTCTCGAATAATTTCAATCCAATCCGGAAAATCCTCACGTATAAACGCATAAAGAGAAAGTGTGTCTCGTGGTTCGAAATGCTTTATTCTATAGCCGTCATTCTCTAAAAGCTTTTTCTTTTGAATATATTTTTCTGGATACACATAATCGCTCAAATTACGGCACATAGAAACGCTCTCGTCTGTAACTTCATAGCCATGCCTTAGTAAAAGATTTAAGCTGTTACCGTAAGCCTCAACATCAACTCCAGGAAAAAAATAATTTCCGGTATATGCGCCAACGCCTATGTTTTTAGCACCACAGGTCTTTAAAGCAGTTTCAGCTTCAGTCAACAATGCAGAGCCAATCCCATTGCGGCGATACGAAGGCTCAACGCCCATCGCAACAATCCAGCCTCTTTCACCTGAACCCATAGCCGCATAAATAAAGCCACAAAGGACATCTTCCTCAAGGGCTATGAAAAAAAGCTCAGGATTAAAGCCTTTGTCAAAGATAACGCGCTTATAGAAATTTTCAATATCTATACGGTCACGAAAAAGGCAGTTGTTCCAAATGGAAACAACCGCCTCATCGTCCGTACTTTTATAAGTCCGAATTTTGTAGTCCATAAAGTCCTTTATGCCTTACCAACGGAACCAAAAAGTTCCATCTTTTCTTTAACGGTTGCTTTAATGGCTTCAAAACCTGGAGCAAGAAGCTTTCTTGGGTCAAAGCCCTTTCCGCCTTTATCCTTGCCCTCTTCAATGTATTTTCTAGTTGCAGCGGCAAATGACAACTGGCATTCTGTGTTAACGTTAATTTTTGCAACGCCCAAGGAAATAGCCTTCTTAATCATTTCCTCAGGAATACCTGTTCCTCCATGAAGAACTAAGGGCATTTCCTTTGTAAGCTCTTTAATTTTGGCTAAAACATCAAAGTTTAAACCTGCCCAGTTTTCCGGATATTTGCCATGTATGTTACCGATACCGGCCGCAAGCATTGTAACGCCCAAGTCAGCAATTTGCTTGCACTCATTTGGGTCCGCAACCTCGCCAGAACCAACAACGCCGTCTTCTTCGCCACCTATAGAACCAACCTCGGCTTCAAGAGAGATGCCCTTTTTGGCACAAATCTCTACAAGCTCCTTAGTCTTTTGAATGTTCTCGTCAATTTTATAATGTGAGCCGTCAAACATAACTGATGAGAAACCCGCTTCAATACACTTCATAGCACCCTCAAAGCTACCGTGGTCAAGATGAAGTGCAACCGGAACTGTGATATTAAGCTCCTCAAGCATACCGTTAACCATTCCAACAACCGTTTTGTAACCGGCCATGTACTTTCCTGCGCCCTCTGAAACACCAAGAATTATAGGTGATTTCAACTCCTGAGCCGTCAATAATGCCGCCTTTGTCCATTCAAGGTTATTGATGTTAAACTGTCCTACAGCATACTTGCCGTCTCTTGCGGCGTTGAGCATATCCTTTGCCGATACTAACATAAAACCAATCCTCCTAGTTTATAGTAGGAAAATAATAGCATGTACGTTCCTTTTTGTCAATTAATTGAAAAATCTAATTCTCGGGCTTCATCTTCTTGAGGAACTTGTAGTAAACACCTTTGTTTTTGATAAGCTGAGCATGCGTACCCATCTCGGCTATGCGGCCAGCGTCTATGACCAAAAGCCTGTCAGCGTTTTTCAACGTGGACAATCTATGAGCAATGGCCAGTGTGGTTCGTCCTTCAACAAGCCTATCCAAACTTTCCTGGATGATTTTTTCTGTCTCAACGTCAAGTGAACTTGTAGCTTCATCCAAAATCAATATGTCTGGATTTTTTATAACGGCTCTTGCAATTGCTATACGCTGTCTTTCACCGCCCGAGATGGAGTATCCGCTTTCGCCAAGCATAGTGTTGTAAGCGTCCGGCATTTTCATGATAAAGTCATGTGCGTTGGCTGCTTTAGCCGCGGCTATGACTTCGCTAACTGTTGCGCCATTCTTGGCGTAGGCTATGTTATCGAAGATACTACCCGCAAACAAGAATACATCTTGGAAAACAACACCCATGTTTTCATGCAAGTGTCTCTGTGATATGTCACGCAAGTCACAGCCGTTAATCATGATACGACCCGAGTTTACATCGTAAAGACGCATAATCAGATTTATCAGAGTGGACTTGCCTACGCCCGAACGCCCGACTATACCTATCATCTCACCGGGTTTAATTTCAAACGAAACGTTTTTCAAAACCGGTTCATAGCTTTTATAACCAAAGCTTACATTTTCAAAGACAATGCCTCCGGATATGGGCACTTCCTTAGCGTTCTGTGCGTCTACAATATCAGGCTTTTCATCTAAGATTTCAAAAAGCTTAACCATAGATGTCAAAGCATCCGCGAGCCAGCGCGGGAAGGACACAATCCAACGTAATGGGCCATAGATAAAGCCAACGTACATAGTAAACTGCACTAATTCGCCCATTGTTATGCCCATATTAAACGTTCCTATAATAGATAAACCGCCGAAGTAAAGGATTAAAAATTCACCGATGCCCACTAAAAATCCAAGAGATGGAAACATAGTCGCCCAAAGCTGTTCGTTTGACGAGGACACAATCGCAAGTTCTTCAGCCGCATTCGAGAATTTGTCAATCTCACGCTTTTCGTTTCCGAAGGATTTTACAACCCTTATACCCTTCAAAATATCGTGGAGTATGGATTGAGACTTTGAAAATTTTCTCCATTGACGTTCATAACGTATGCGTATGAAGCCCCAAAATTTTGACATTGCAAAGATTGCAAACGGCAATGGAATAATTATTAGGACTGTAAGCTTCCAGTTTGTCAAAAGCAGGATAGTCATAACTCCGATGAACACAATAACCTGTTCAACAGCCCATCGTCCTTGGTCGGACATAAAATCCTTAACGGTTACAGTGTCTTGAAGTATGCGCTTCATCAAATCGCCTGTTGTGCGCCTTGCAAGCGTAGAAAGCGAAAATGACTGAACCTTTTGATATGCTAAATTCCTCAAATGGTTCGCATATTTCAGACTTGCACGGTTAAATATCCTCGAATTAACTATAAAGATAACCTCTCCAAGTGCACGCGCCGCAAATAAAGCTATTGCGAACACAATTATTATAGAAGTTGTACCTGTTCGTGGCTCTAAATAATTATCAATAAGGTAACGATTGATTGTGGGAACTGCGATGTAAAACAAGACTGAAAAGATAATCATTGTACCAGCCTTTATAATTTCCTTTGAAAAAGGCTTCATAAGATCCCAAGCCCTTTTCAAAACAGCAGTTTTACTAAAGCAGAACAGACATACCGAAACTTGCTCCATAAGTGGCCTTCCGCATTTTTCACAGACCTCAACAGGCTTAACAATCTCGTTCAAAACACCATTCTCGGTATAATAATTAACAAGCTTGCATACCTCACCCATGGACTTGATACAAGACAGAGTAAAACGACAAATTACTTCTTCGCTTTCATCCTTCTTTTTAGAGAGCAAAAACGCACAGCCGTTTCCAGAAATAATGCTTAGTTCTTTAATCTCACCCAGTGAGCGTGAGAATAGCAGCTTATCGTTTTCAAAAACACGGATTTCTTCCCCAACAATGTCCAATCGTCCATTGATTGGCGACATATCCGCTTTTAAATCATAATTAACAGTATTCAAAATGGCACCTCCGCGCTAAAAGCCTTATAAGTAATTCATTAGAATAAATAAGGCTCCAACAACCTGATACTCTTTTTGTCAAGCTTGGATAATACCTTAACGATGTAGCGGTTACCGTCCACATCAAAGATAAACAGTTCTTCGTCCGACACCTTTCTGATGTTCTTGCTAACATCCTTGACAGCAAAGCTCTTTTTGTATGTTTCACCGTTTAATTCACTTAAAAGCGAAACCTCCATATAAACATAGCCCATCTTGTCGTTAACGGTCAGAACTTCTTTCACCTCAGGACAAAAATATCTGTGAACAAGCTCATCACGTACAAGTGCGGCCTGTTCTCCCGAAAGTTGCGCCAAGCTTTTTATAATGCCAATCTCCTTTTGCTCGTGGTCGCAAACAGAAAGATATTCCTCCGGCATTTGATGCGGAAGCACACGTCTTATGGCAATGCGCTTGTAATCGTTGCCATCGTACCTAAGCCCCAAAAATCCAGTGTTTCTGTAAAATTCAAGCTTTTCAACTTCCATAAAGTCTATATTCATGAAAACACCTCCTTATTAAATCATTCAGCGATTATGCTGCCCAAAGCCTCGGCTTGAATCTTATAAAGCTTGTGGTATTCGCCCTTCTTCTTCATAAGCTCTTTATGCGTACCCGTTTCCAAAAGCTTACCATCACCGATAACAGCCAAAAAGTCCGCATCCTTAAGCGTTGAAAGCCTATGCGCAATTGCAATGGTCGTTCTGCCTTCCTTAAGGCTTAGGAATGATTTTTGTATATCGGCCTCTGTCTCAACGTCCATCGCGGCCGTTGCTTCGTCCAGAATTAAAATCTTCGGGTCTTGTATAATGGTGCGTGCTATGGACAACCTTTGACGTTCTCCGCCCGACAAGTCCTGCCCGCCTGCTCCAACCCTTGTTTCATATGCATCGGGTAGTTTCATGATAAATTCATGTGCCGAGGCCGCTTTTGCCGCGGCAATGACTTCCTCAATCGTTGCTTCGGGCTTTGCATAGCGGATATTGTCCGCAACCGTTCCGATAAACAAATACATCTCCTGTGAAACAATACCAATATTTTTCCTTAGTTGTTCCAAAGACAAATCCTTGATATTAACCCCATCAATAGAGATATTACCCTCTGAAACGTCATAAAGTCTTGCTATAAGGTTTGCAAGCGTAGTCTTACCTGCACCGGTTTTTCCGACTATGCCAAGCATTTTTCCGCTTTCAACCTCTAATGACAAGCCCTTAAAAATCGGATGAGCAGGCTCATAACCAAAATGTATGTCCGAAACTTTTATGTGACCCTTAAATTCCTTTAGCGTAACGGGGTTTTCTCTTTCATACACGTCGGGCTTTGCATCGATAATCTCAAAAACCCTCTGTGCAGAATCAATACAACGTGACCACCAGTTTGAAACCCAAGACATAAACTCAAGAGGGCCGTATAGCATCGAAAGGTAAGCTATAAACGTAAGCAAAGTTCCCAAGCTTATCTCACCGTTTAAAACCATAATTCCGCCTATAGCCGTTATAATGCATTGCCCTAAGAACATATAAAGGTAGATAAGAGGGAAGGCTGTGAAAGCAAGATTTATGCTTTGAGTTTCAGTGTTGGTAAGCTTCATACCAACATCGCCAAACTTATCGTTAACCATATCCTCGCCCGCAAATGCCTTTATAACGCGTTGTCCGTTAAGCGAATCACTGACTAAAGATGAAAGTTCGGATTGGTAAACAAAAAACTTGTGGTGCATGCGTTTAAAGAAAGAAAACAGCAACCTGAAAAAGAAAACGGTTGTAGGTAGGATTATAATGGTAATAATAGCAAGCTTCATGTTTTGAATACACATTACAACCAATACAGAAGTGAAAGTAAATACGTTAACAATAACATAAGGCAATCCATCCACAAAAAACCAATAGATGTTATTTGAATCTCGATTAACCCTGTCCATAAGGTTACCGGTTTGCTTTGACGTATAAAAGCCTACAGATAACCTTTGCATAGCTGAAAAAATTTTGAGTTTCAGGTCATAAATAATCCATGGCACAGTTCGTGCAAGGAGGACCGAATTAAATATATTAAGAATCGTTCCAAAAAGCTTAATTAAAAACAAAAGTCCTACAAAATAAGCAACAGCTCCAAAATATTTTCCACCAACTGTTAAAACATCATCAAAAAACATTTTAAAGCTAACCAACGGTGAAACAATGCTAAAAGCTGTCATGGCTATCATGCCAACCATAACAAAAGCAATCTTCAATCCATAGTCTTTAAAATACTGCATAAGCCGCCATGTTATAGAAAACTTATCCAGGCATTTTGGGCAAATTTTGCGTTCGGGTTCGGGATAACGAGTTTTGCACTTAGGGCAAAACAAACCGTCGTTGTCTATAAAAATATCCTTAACCATCTCGCTATCCGCACCGTGCTTTTTAGTGAGATTTACAAACTTTGCAATCTTTTCAAAATGGTTTGCAAGTCCGATAGAAAATTGTGTTAAAATCTTGCTTTCACCGTCAAGCTCCGAGACAAGCAGCGCAGTCGAAAGCATTCTGTCAATTTTCAGTTCGCCAAGCTCCGAGAATGGGTATTTCTTAAGTACGCCGTCCAAAACGTACAAAAATTCATTGTCTACACCCACGTCAACGGAAGTCTTTGCTCCCGAAAGGCTCATATCACCTTGGATATAAAGCCTAAGTTTTTTAAAATCCTCTGAGTTCACTAAGCACCTCCGAAAAAAGGCAATAAAAAAAACGAACAGCATACCCGTTCGTTAGATTTACAACCTAAAAAATACAACACGAACAAGGACGGAGTTAACTTCTAATACACCTTAACTTTTTAAACATTCTGCCCACTCCTTTCGTATTTTTTAGTTTTATTTTCAACACAGCTTTAGCAGTATATCATATACTCTTTATAATTACAAATTACAATTATGTTAAGTTTTTCTAAAAACCGTCCCAAAATCATTGACAACCTAGCGCCCTCATGCTATAATTTCTAACAATTAACTGCATGGGGGCATAGCTCAGCTGGGAGAGCGCTTGACTGGCAGTCAAGAGGTCAGCGGTTCGATCC